>WRLA01000090.1 GCA_009777825.1 Bacteroidales bacterium | reverse complement strand
ATAGCCCGCAATAATCATACCTTCGATAACTCGAAAGGGATACGATTCAAGCATCATACGGTCCATGAAAGCGCCCGGGTCGCCCTCGTCGCCGTTGCAGATGATATATTTTTCGCTGGAAGCCGTCGATGCCGTAATTTTCCATTTTTTCCCCGTGGGAAAACCTCCGCCGCCACGACCCCGTAGACCGCTTGCAAAAACAGTGTCCACAACGGTCATAGTATCTGTTTTCAGCGCCTTGCGCAACCCCTCAAAACCATTGTGTGCAATGTATTCATCGATGTTCAACGGAGCAAGAAAACCGTAACCTTCCGTAGATATATGCTTTTGACCCGAAAGGAAACTATCAATAATCCCGGTGCGCTCAACAGCCGATTTCCAAATAACATTATCCCAAGTAGTATCAGTATGAAGATTGTCTACGTGGTTGATAAAACTGTTTGTCATGCGTTTTAAATATCCGGCAGGTTGAAAGTGAAGATGCAAAATTTCCTTTATTTCAGCTGCCTTCACGTTTGGGTAGCGTGTTATGGAGCCGTTGGGCATTACAACGTCAATCAGCGGAACTTTGTTGCAAACGCCAACGCAACCCACAGCCTTGATATTTATTTCGACGCCCAGCGACCGCGACGCCGCAAGCAGTTCGCTGTAGATATCAGACGAGCCGCTTGCCTGACAGCACGAGCCCATTCCCAGACGTATTTCGCCGGCGACCTTGCGCAATTCACGCTCTGATTCTTTCTTCGCTTCTTGTTGCTGATGTTCAAGAAAATCGACAATAACTTCGTTGACCTTTCCCGGAAGAACATGACCGTATATCTTTTCGTCTATCTGCACCACAGGCGCAAGTGTACAACAACCCAGACAGGCAATTTTTTCTATTGAAAAAAGTTTATCATCGCTTGTGATATTGTCTTCGGTCATCTTCAATTCTCGACGGAAAGCGTCATATACATTTCCGGCGCCTTTAACGTGACATGCCGTTCCCGTGCATACCTTTATAAGATGTTTCCCGTAGGGAATATGACGAAACTGCGAATAAAATGTTGAAACGCTAACCAATTGAGCACGGTCAATTTCAGTACGTTCATATATTCGTTCAAGCGCCTCAGAGGTCAGAAAACTGAACTCATTCTGAATGGCTTGCAACAACGGAATTATCATCCGACGCGACGTGCCAACCTCGTCTATGATAGCATCGACGCGGGAAAGCATACTTTCATTGGTTTCGTTTGCTGTTTTACAATTACAGGTCATGAATAATCAATTTTTGAAAATACAAAATTACAGAAAATTTTCATATCAGAAAAAAAAACGAAAAATATTTTTAATTTATTTTGATAAAACATGAAATATTATTATTTTTGCAAAAAAAATATATAAAAACATAAAAAATATGAAAATATTCAGAAAAAAACGAATTATTTTCGGTTCTGCGGTCGTTGTATTGGTTGTTGTTGCACTTTTTGTTGCAAGGAGATTTTTTTTTGATGCGCCTTCTACCTCTGATGCAGCGCAAAAGGCAACAGAGTGGCAGCACAACCCAGCCGACATTATCTGCGAGGAAACAGGAACGCTTATTACGCTGGAGGGCGACTGGCATAGATGGCGAGGCGAAAATTTCGACGGTATGGTTAAGGATGCAAACCTCAATCTGAACTGGTCGACGAAAAAGCCGCCATTGACATGGTTGTTCAGGTATGCAGGAGCAGGATATTCAGGTCCTGCTGTTGTGGGGACTACTCTCTATATGTCGGGAGCGGCTCAGGGACATGATTTTGCCTTCGCATTAGACACAAAAACAGGAAACATGAAGTGGCAACAGGTTCTTGGCGAACATTTTGTTCAAAGTTATGGCGACGGACCTCGCGGAACAATCACCGTGGACGACGACAAGCTTTATCTTGTTAGGGGAGGAGGACAAATTCATTGTCTTGCTGCTGTTGACGGACAAATGATATGGCAAAGAGATTTTGTAGCCGATTTTGGCGGACGTATAATGGGACCATGGGGTTACAGCGAATCGCCGCTTGTTGACGGGGAACTCATTATTTGTACGCCCGGCGGAAGCGGAGGAACAATGGTTGCGCTCAACAAAAATACAGGCGCAACGGTGTGGATATCTAAAGAATGGACTGATATTGCGGGATATTCCTCGCCTATAGTTGCCGTTGTTGATGACGTAAGGCAGTATATTCAACAGTCTGACAACGGAGTTGCAGGCATTAGAGCAGAAGACGGCAAACTGTTGTGGAGCGTCAAAGTGCCCGGCTACAGAATAGCAGTCGTTCCAACTCCGGTTTATTATGACAACACAGTTTTTGTGTCCACAGGTTACAACGCCGGTTGTGCCGGTATAAGACTGACAAAAAGAGGCGAAACATTTAACGCTGAAATGATTTTCAACAACAAAAATATGGTAAATCATCACGGCGGAGTAGTTCTGGTGGATGGGTATATTTACGGTTACTCTGACGCCGGCGGATGGGTCTGTCAAGATTTTAGAACAGGCGAAACTGCATGGAACACAAGAAGAGCAAGACGCT
>WRLA01000089.1 GCA_009777825.1 Bacteroidales bacterium | reverse complement strand
AATATGTGGCGGGAGTGAAAAGTGCGTTGGTTATCAAGATATTTGGTGATGATTTGCAACAAATGGAAGATATTGCCGACCAAACTGCCGCTGTGATAAAAGATATTCGCGGCATAGAGGACGTAAATGTTTTTCGCAGCATCGGACTGCCCGAATTACAGATACAATTAGACGAATCGCGTATGGCGCGGTACGCCGTTTCCAAGTCGGATGCGCAGGCAGTTATCGAAATGGCTATCGGCGGAAAAGCGGCTACCAAGTTCTACGAGGGCGAACGCACTTTCGATATTTTTGTCCGCTTTCAGAAGGAATACCGAGACGATGAAGTCAAAATCGGCAATATTTTAATCCCGACAATGGACAAAAAATATGTTCCGTTAAAGGAAATTGCCGATATTACGTTTGTTACCGGACCAACGTTTATCTATCGCGACGGCAGCAGTCGCTACGTAGGCATCGGGTTTAGCATTCGCGACAGGGATTTGGGTTCTACTATTACGGAGGCGCAGAAAAAGGTTGAACAGCGCCTAACGAATCAACGTCATGCTGAACTTGTTTCAGCATCCCCTGCAAACGAGGAGATTGCGGGTCAAGCCCGCAATGACAAGGGAATGATTTGGGCAGGCGAATTTGAAAGCCAGCAACGGGCAACAAAACGATTGATGGTTGTTATTCCCGCCGTTTTATTGCTGATATTATTTTTGTTGTATATGAATTTCGGCACGGTAAAAGATACGCTAATTGCTGCAAGCACAATTCCTTACGCATTTATCGGCGGATTTATTTCGCTATGGGTAACAGGAACGGTTTTTGGCATATCGGCGGGCGTTGGTTTTATTATCCTTTTCGGAATCACGGCAATAAACAGTATTTTGCTCATCGTCCTTATGAAAAGCAATCTCCGTAAAAACGGAAACTTACGAGTTGCCATCAACGAAGCAGTAAAAGAGCGAATCCGTCCTGTGTTGATGATTGCTTTAATGGGTTCTTTCGGATTGTTGCCCGCCGCTCTTTCAACCGGTATGGGTTCCGAAATTCAAAGACCGTTGGCGATTATGATTGTCGGCGGAATTATTATTTGTATGATACTGTCGTTTACGGTGCTGCCGCAGGTGTTTTATTGGGTGTATAGACGAGAAACGGGAAAGTGATTTTTATCTTTTTTCAGCACAGAGACACGGAGGGCACAGAGTTACACAGAGATTTCCGGTTCTTCACATACTCACATACTCACATACTCACTACTCACTACTCACTACTCACATCTCACAGCCTCACATCCCAAACGCTTCCCGTATCTTCTCCACGTAGTCCAATTTTTCCCAAGTAAACAGTTCTACTTCGATGGTTTCCGGTTTTATTTCGCTGTTGGAGCGGTTGATGAAAGACTTGGTTACTTTTCGTGGAGTTCGTCCGAAGTGTCCGTAGGTGGCTGTTTCTTCGTAGATGGGGTGTCGGAGTTGGAGGCGTTCTTCGAGGGCTTTTGGTCGCAGGTCGAAGATTTTTTGGATGGTTTCCGCTATGTAGGAGTCGGGTTTGTTGATTTTCGCTGTTCCGTAGGTGTTGACGAAGACGCCGAGCGGTTTTGCGACGCCGATGGCGTAGGAGATCTGTATCAGCATTTCGTCGGCAACACCGGCGGCGACCATGTTTTTGGCGATATGTCGGGCGGCGTATGCGGCTGAGCGGTCAACCTTGGATGGGTCTTTTCCGGAGAAAGCGCCGCCGCCGTGGGCGCCCTTACCGCCGTAGGTGTCCACGATGATTTTTCGTCCGGTGAGTCCGGTGTCGCCGTACGGACCGCCGATGACAAACTTTCCTGTCGGATTGACAAACAGTTCATAATTGCCATCGAAGAAGTGGTGTAGTCGTTCCGGCAGTTGTTTTTTGACGCGCGGCAGGAGGATTTGTTCTACGTCGCGACGTATTTTGTTTAACATCTCGGTATCGGCTTTTTCGATGGCTTCGGGGGTGTTGTCGTTGGGTTTGACGAAGTCGTCGTGTTGTGTTGAGACGACGATGGCGTGGATGCGTTGCGGTTGGTGGTCTTCGCTGTATTCGAGGGTGATTTGCGATTTGCTGTCGGGTCGCAGGTAGGTCATCTCTTTGCCTTCGTGCCGGATGGCTGCCAGTTCTTGGAGAATCAGGTGCGACAGTTCGAGGGCTAAGGGCATGTATTCATCGGTTTCGCGGCAGGCGTATCCGAACATCATGCCTTGGTCGCCGGCGCCTTGTTCCATGGCGTCTTTGCGTTCGACGCCGCGGTTGATGTCGCCCGACTGTTCGTGGATGGCGGAGAGAATCCCGCACGAGTCGCAGTCGAAACGGTATTCGCTCTTCGTGTATCCGATGCGCTGAATGACACGGCGCACAATTTCTTGAATGTCAACGTAAGTGTGCGACTTCACCTCGCCGGAGACGATGACCTGTCCGGTGGTTACTAATGTCTCACATGCTACTTTGGAGTTAGTGTCGAACGCTAAAAACGCGTCCACCAAGGCGTCTGAAATTTGATCGGCTACTTTATCCGGATGTCCTTCCGAGACCGATTCTGATGTGAAGTAATATCCCATCTCATTAAAATTATTTTTATACTAAAACTGGTTGCAAAGATACAATTTTTTTGAATTATTTCTTCTGGTTCGGATCAATGGTAGCCTAATCCTCCCCGACATCCTGTCGCCGAAAAACATGGCGACGGAAACACAACCATCCGACACTCAAATCCAAGATTTGAATTACGAACTCTCCCTTTACCCCCCCCCCCCCCCCCCCCCCCCCCCCCCCCCAAAAAAAAACAAACGCCACAAACACCCCCCCCAACAACAAACACACCCAAACTTTCACACCCTTCCTTCAAAAACAAAAACAAAAACAAAAACCAAA
>WRLA01000088.1 GCA_009777825.1 Bacteroidales bacterium | reverse complement strand
TTTTCACAAGGCGATAGCGAAAAAGATTTTCAACAACTTTTGATAGAATTTTAGAAAAAATACAACTGATTATCAATAAATTACGAAAACACAAAGGCTTCTTTATTTAAAAGATTGGACAGGTATGCTTTTGCGGGTGAGCCTAAATTTTAGAATGATTTTAATGATGACCATGATAAAACCTCTGTGACCCTCTGTGTTCTTTGTGTCTCTGTGTTGGAAAAAAATATTCAGCACAGAGGCGCAGAGAACACGGAGTTACACAGAGATTTTTCTTTGCGCTCCTTGCGGTTAGATACCGTCATCCTCTCCTATCAAATAATCAGAAAAATTGACCAAATACACCTGTTCCGTCGCGCGGGTGATGGCGGTGTAGATCCAGCGCAGGAACTCCTTGTTGATATGCTCCGGCGTGAGCCATCCTTGTTCGACAAAGACACATTTCCACTGTCCGCCTTGCGTCTTGTGACAGGTCAGCGCGTAGGAGAATTTTATCTGCAACGCGTTGAAATAGGGATTTTTGCGGATGACGTCCATTCTGGCGCGGCGCGAGCCTGCTCCGGTGTGCAACAGTTCCTCATCCAAAGCGTTGTAGAGTGCACGATATTGCTCCCACGGCAGGTTAGGGCTTTCGCTCTCCAACGTGTCCAACAGCAGTTTCACCTCCAACGACTCCATCTCCGGATAGTCAATAAGCCGGATGCGGGCGTCCGCAAAGTGAAAACCGTAACGCTCTTCAAACCGTTTAATCCGTTCTACCTCAGCCATTTCGCCATTGGCGATGAAGTCGGTTTCGGCGGCGTCCGACAGCCAGAAGTAGTTGTTCTTCACAATCATGATTTGGTCGCCTGCCGTAATCTGTGGCTCGTAGCCGTAGTTGGAGGCGCGGATGTGGCGGTTGAAGAGATTTGCCCGCTTGTTGGAACGACAGATGACGATGACATCTTCGGCACCGTACCGCGAACAGGCGGTGTTGAGCGCATCTTCCATCTCTTGTCCGTCAATGTACCGGAAATCGAAAGCGACGTCGGGATAGAGAAACGGCGGCTGAAAATTCTCCGATTGGATGTGCTGACGAATGCGCGTGGCATTTCGCAAGATGCGGGAGTCTTCGGCTTGGCGCACCACCTGCGTCAACTCGTACATCTCTAAGGATAGATGGGAGAAGTGGGTGGTGTTTTGGGGGTCGAGCGCCAGACTTATCTCCAACCCCACAGGCGGGAGTTGGGCGCTGTCGCCCACCAAGATCATAAAGCAGTTTTTCCCGTTGTAAACGAAGTTGATGAGGTCGGAGAGCAGGTCGCGTCCGGTGTAGTTGCCGAAGCGGTTATCTTTTTCCGAGTCGGGAATCATGGAAGCCTCGTCCACGATAAAGAGAGTGTTGCTGTGTTTGTTCTCCTTGACGGTCAGTTTCAGATGTCCTTCGGGCGTGATGTTGGGAAAATAGATTTTTTTGTGGATGGTCTGCGCCGGACGTCCGCAATATCCCGAAAGCACCTTCGCCGCCCGCCCGGTGGGCGCCAGCAGGACGGTCTTCAACTTCATCTCCGTAACGGCAGCCACCAAAGCACTGACCAACGTGGTCTTCCCCGTGCCGGCGAAACCTTTTAATAAAAACACCTTATTCGGATTTTTGTCCGCGATGAAATGAGCCAGTTTCTCTATCACGACAGACTGGTCGTGGGTGGGGGCGTGGGGAAAATGAGATAAAATTTGTGAGCCCATTTTTAAATTTTTAAATCATCCCGCAAAGATACGACTTTTTCAATAACTGAATAACCGAATAACTGGATGTATGACAAATTGCATTTCGTGCTTATTTTCAAACACGAAGGCACGAAGACAGAAAGACACAAAGATTTTTCTTGGTACATTTCAAATTGTTGCAGGAGTGAAAATCTTGTTCGATATGCCTCTCCCGTAGGGAGATAATAATATTGGTAGAAAACGGATAAAATCCTTGATACAGTGTGCCGTTAGGTACGCAATATTAAAAAATGCCGACATATTGCGTACCTAACGGCACGCTTTTTATGGGGAGCATCATTTTTCTACCAATATTTTGTCCCTGACATTCCACCATGCTTCTCCTTCTCAAAAAGGATTAAAAATGAATAAGTTGTATTTTTGTTACATAAGAGGTTGTCCAGTTGTTCAAATAAGGTGAAAATGATGTTCACCTCTCCTCTGTGTCCTCCGTGTGTCTCTGTGCTGAAAAAGTAATACTCAACTTTCAATTCTCAATTAATATCGTACCTTTGCACAATGTATCACAAAAAAATATCATTATGGTCGCATCAATATTACTCGGCATAGTCGGAATGCAGGAACTGATCCTCATCGGACTTATCGTGTTGCTCTTCTTCGGAGGCAGGAAGATTCCCGAACTGATGAAAGGTTTGGGAAAAGGCGTGAAAAGTTTTAAAGACGGGATGAAAGAGGAAGAGGACGCGTAGGAATGAGGTACAAGACTGTAAGACCGTAAGAGGTTTAAAATGACACGGATGCGACGGATTAACGCGGGTTTTATATTAATGTAGGATGTCCCTTTAGGTGCATCGAGGATTTTAATCTGTTTTTTACCAACATTATTGAGGTTGTCTTAAAAGTCAAAAAAAAATAAACGCAAAGGCGCATCTTTTGGGCTATGTTTTAATCAAAAAGTTACCGATTTCAATTCCTGTGTAGATATCAACTTCCCTTTTTTGTCGTAATTTTCCGTTTTTACGGCGCCGACGCCTTTGACGTACCATGTCAACGTTGTTCCTTCGTTTTGGATGGGCTCACCCGCAAAAGTTGTGGGGAGGGGGGGAGGTCATGCGTAAATCTTGACTAATAGTATTATCTTTGCCGTCAAAAAAGATAGAGAGATGGTCACACCGGTTCAGTCTATAGATTTAGCGCAAT
>WRLA01000087.1 GCA_009777825.1 Bacteroidales bacterium | reverse complement strand
AGTTGGGGGCTGGGTATGGGAATCGTTTGCAAGGGTCAGTTATACTACGGCAAATCGGGTTATTCGGGCGAATTTGGGCACAGCCCCGTATGCGACAACGATATCATTTGTCAGTGCGGCAAAAAAGGCTGTTTGGAAACGGAAGTATCCGGACAGGCGCTCGAACGCAAAGTAAAGGAGAAACTGCGTGCAGGCGCCAGTTCGTCGCTTACACGAATGCATGATATTGATTCTGTTACTGTTGACAACATTATCCATGCCGTTAACGAGCATGAAGACATGTTGGCTATTGAGGTGATTGAAGAGATGGGCGAAAAATTAGGACGTTATATCGCTATGTTAGTCAACATCTTCAACCCCGAATTAGTGATCATCGGCGGAACATTGGCCGCTGTGAACGATTATATGCAGTTACCCGTACAAACAGCGCTCAAACGCCACTCGCTGAACCTGATGAGCCAGGATGTGACGTTCAAAACATCCAAGTTGGGCGTCAATGCAGGGGTGGTTGGCGCATGTTATATTGTTCGCGGCAAGTTTTTCGATTTGATGTGATCTATTGGGGATTTGCAGAGGCTTCACAGATAAAAATCTCTGTGTTCCTCTGGGGTGCAGTTCAATTTGTCGCAGAAGAAAGATGAATGTTAGGGAGATACACGGATTGGACGGATTAGACTGATTTGCACGGATTTTTGAATATTTTTTGCTGCTTATACGGAAGAAGCAAGTAAGAGTGCGTCATTCCGTGCTTGACACGGAATCCCCTTGTTCATCCTCTTGTTCTAAGAGATTTCTCCCTTCGTTACCAATGACGTAAACGGACAAGAGCAAGATAATCAAGAGATTCCTCCCTTCGGTCGGAATGACTCTGCGCGTCTGTAAAAAAGGGAGGGGGAATGAGTGCGGCGGCGAAGCCGCCGCACTCATTCCCCAACTCTCCGCTTTAAAGCAGGCGGTCATTTCGACCGAAGGGAGAAATCTTTTGCGACAGATGCAACTTGATAGCGTTGGGTTTACCGGTTATGTGCGTTATCTCTCCGTCATTATTTACTGTTTTATGATCATAATGGAAATCTCGAAATGACCGCCTGCTTTAAAGCGTAGAGTTGAGGTATTGGAATACATCGTATCGTGTACGGCTATGGTCAATTTTTCGTAGCCCATGAAACTGAACATGATGCTGTCGCCAACGTTTGCAGTGATGGTGAAAAAACCGTATTCATCGCTGGTAGCGCCTAAATTCTGGGTTTTGTTGATGATATAAGTACGTGGAATTGCAACGGCAGTATCAGTTATTTGTTATCTATTTTATTTTATACGCCATCAGCGCATCGCCATGTCGGATATACAACACGCCGTCGCGGATTACAGGGTGCGCCCAATGTTGATTGGTGCCAAGCGTTATTTCAAAACTGCTTACCACTTCAAATCTGTCAGTTGTGGGCTTTATCAGGCTCACAAAACCTCTGTCGTCGTAACAGTATATCATACCGTCGGCATAAATCACAACGCCTTGAGCATGGTTGTTTTCTCTGAACATTGTTTCGCCGGTTTTCCAGTTTATACAATGAAAACCCCTGTTGGTTTGTGCCGTTGTGTACACATAATCGCCCACTTTTACCGGTCCGTGATGCTGATTGTCAGCGATGTTGTGCCACACCTGTTCTACGTTTCTTCCTCCGTCTATTAGTCGAAGCAACCATGACCCGCCGCCATATCCGGTAGATGTGAAAATATGACCGTTGCTGTATATCGGGGTGTTGGGATTAATGGTATTTCCGCTTGGTTGCGTGTGCGTCCAAATAACCTCGCCTGTATTGGCGTTAAATGCAACAAGTTTATTTTCTTGCATGGGTCTTGCTGCGGGAGGACCGCCACCGGGACCACCGCCGCCGCCGAGACCGCCCGGTCTTCCACCCTGTCCTCCGGGACCAGGCGCTCCAGGTGGTGGTCCGCCAAAACCGCCGCCTGGTCCGCCCATATCTTGCTGTTGTTCCGCAGCCATGTACGTTATAACCATTGGCACAGAGTAGCCATCTATAAACATGGGCGAACAGTATGTTGATAATGTGCCTGTTCCGGTGGAAGACCATATCAACTCGCCTGTATCCTTGTTCAACGCCAACATGTTGTTATTGACGCCGCCCGGGGTCCAAAAAATTTTGTCGCCCACAATCAAGGGATTTTCGGTAACTCCAAACATAATGTTTCTACCGTCAAAATCTCTGATAGCATCAATTTTCCAAATCTCGTCGAGCGTTGCCTCGTCCAAACAAAACAACTGTCCCAAAGAATTGCCGAGATACAGTTTGCCTTCGTGTATCAAAGGACTACAACGCGACCCCGGAAACGATGTATTCCATTCTTTGCCCACTACCTTTCTGTTGAGCAACTTTCCAGAGGTATCAAACACGAAAAGAACAAGGTCGTCGTCATCGGGCATACCCGCAACATAAACCTTTCCATTGGCAACGGCAACAGAAGAAAAGCCTTCGCCTAACCCTTCAAAAGACCACAATAATTGTGGTCCGCCGGCTGCCCATTCTTTCAGCAAACCGGTTTCGTGATACACGCCATCGCGGTTTTCGCCCCGCCATTGAGCGTTCTCTTGAACTTTTTGACTACAGGAATAGAACATCATAACTGCAATCATTAACAAAAAACACTTTTTCATATTGATTTTTTTTATTTAAAATATTTACGCCGCAAAAATATACATATCAAATTTCGCAAAAAAATAAAATCAACGAAATGGCAAATTTTACCTACCAATAGGCATTTTTTGTCAACGAATGGGGAAACGAGGGGGAATGAAAAATTTTGAGGTAATTTTTTTCTACTTTTTTTTATTTTTTTTTCAAAAAATTTTGTCAGTTCAAAAAAAGATTGTATTTTTGCGGTCAGAAAATCAGGGCGTGGGGAAGAGGTAGTATACTGTTCCCACTGTCCGTTCTGATATCGCTATAATCCCGGTACTCTCTATAGATTATCGGGGTTTTTCATTACTTCGTAGGAATATGCCTTGTTTTGCCCTGTTGAATATGCTTTTACAGTTA
>WRLA01000086.1 GCA_009777825.1 Bacteroidales bacterium | reverse complement strand
ACAACACAAAAAAAAGTTATTGACTATAAATTGTTTATATCCGATAATGGGACAGATCGGGAAAAACAGGCGGGGGGGGACAATTTGTCATACACCCCGCCACTGGGGTGTATGACAAATTGCACTTCGTGCTTATTTTCAAACACGAAAGCACGAAGATATGAAGACACGAAATTTGTCTTTACTCTTTGCGTTCTTTGCGAAAAATCTTTGTGCCCTTGCGTTTTTTTTACCGCAAAGTGGGTATTTTCCGTTGTAAAATAAAAAAAATGATGTTTATTTGATAGCTATCCGCAGTAGCATCTCATCCTCGATAAACGCCTCTAAGAGGTCGCCCGCTTGCACTGTTCCGACGCCGGAGGGCGTTCCGGTGAAGATGAGGTCGCCCATTTTCAGTGTAACGTATTGCGAAATTTCGGCGATGATGTGGTCGAAGTCGTATATCATGTCGCGGCTGTTGCCCGACTGGCATATCTCGCCGTTTTTCTTCAGCGAAAAGCGGATGCCCTGTTTCACGTTCAGTTGTTCTTTGGGCAGAAAGGCGCCTACAGGAGCGGAGTGGTCGAAGGCTTTGGCTTTTTCCCAGGGCTGACCGAGCGCTATCAGGTCGTTTTGCAGGTCACGCGCCGTGAAGTCAATGCCGACGCCGATGTCGCTGTAATAGGTATGCGCAAAGCGTTCCTGGATATATTTGCCGTTTTTGCAAACTTTCAGTACCAATTCTACTTCATGGTGAACATTTTGCGTCCATTCGGGGATGTAGAACGGGCGGTTGCGCCGCAGTTGCGCCGTTTCGGGTTTCATGAAAAAGAGCAAACCTGCGCTGAGCGCAGCCGAAACGGAACCCGAAGAAACATTGCCCATCTCCTCGACATGTTCCGGATAATTTCTGCCGACGCACAATATCTTCATATACAGTCAGTTTGTGCTGCAAATAATTCCTTAAAAAGAATCTCTGATTGCCAAAAACTCTTCGACCGTCAGCGAGGCGCCCCCGATGAGTCCGCCGTCCACGTCGGGCATGGAGAATAACTCTTTGGCGTTCTGTGCGTTACAACTGCCACCGTAAAGGATGGAGAGGTTGTTGGCGACTTCGTTGCCGAACTTGTCCAAGATAAAACGCCGGATGAAGTCGTGCATCTCTTGTGCCTGTTGCGGGGTGGCGTTGACGCCGGTTCCGATTGCCCACACCGGCTCGTAGGCGATGATGACCTCGCCCATCTCTTCTTCCGTGAGATGGAACAGCGCTTCGGATAACTGACCGGCAACGACTTCACGATGACGGTTCTGATTGCGTTCTTCGAGCGTCTCGCCGCAGCAATAGATGGGCGTGAGTTCAAAGGAGAGAAGGCTTTTGATTTTCTCCGCAATCATAGCATCGGTCTCTCCGAAATATTTCCTGCGCTCCGAATGTCCTACAATACAATGGGTTACGCCCATTGACGTCAGCATGGCGGCTGAGATTTCTCCCGTATAGGCGCCCTTTACAAATTGACTGACATTTTGAGCGCCCACAAACAGCGGATACTCCTCACCATAATCCGACGCCAACTCCAAATAAACGGACGGCGGACACACAATCAGTTGAACATCGCCCTTATATTGCTCCAAACGCTCGGCGATGGCATCTAATAACTCTTCGGCTTCGGAAAAATTTTTGTTCATCTTCCAGTTGCCGGCTACAATTTTCTGTCTCATAGTTCTATATATATTATCCGGCAAAGGTACGAAATTTAGAATAATTGCATTCAATTATTCGGTTATTCAATTATTCAGTTATTAAAAAAGTCGTACCTTTGCCGAAAAAAGATACTTATGATAACCTTAAATAGAGACCTCGTACACAGTTTACCGAAGACCGAACTGCACTGTCATTTAGACGGCTCGCTTCGAATAAAAACCATCATGGAACTTGCTGAACAGCAAAATGTTAAACTTCCTGCCGACAGCGAAGCAGAATTGGAAAAGATATTGAAAGTTGGGATGAACTGCAGCAGTTTGGTAGAATATCTGCGCCCTTTCGACGTTACGTTGAGCGTTTTGCAGGAGCCGGAAGCGTTGGTTCGCGCTACCTACGAACTGGCGGAAGATTGCGCCGAAGAGAATGTCCGTTATTTGGAAATCCGGTTTGCACCGATATTGCACACACAAAAAGGAATGCGGCTTCACGAAGTCATCAGCAACGTATTGAAAGGCAAAGCATTAGCCGAGCGCGATTTTAACATCAAAATCGGAATCATCATTTGCAGCATTCGCCACAACGACCCGGAGGAGTCGTTAATGTCGGCGGAGTTGGCGGTGGCATTCAAGAACCTCGGCGTCTGCGGTTTCGACTTGGCAGGAGCCGAAAAGAACTATCCCGCCAAAGACCATCGTTCCGCTTTTGAGTTGATTGTCAATAACAACATCAACACCACCGTTCACGCCGGCGAGGCATACGGACCGGAGTCCATCCACCAAGCCATCCATTTGGTCAATGCCAACCGAATCGGTCACGGCACGCGCCTGCGCGAAGATGGGGATTTGTTAAACTACGTCAACGACCTGCGTATTCCGTTGGAGATGTGCATCACTTCCAACTTGCAGACCAAAGCCGTGCGCAACATCAACGACCACCCGATACGGTTTTATCTCGACTTTGGCATCCGCGTTACCCTGAACACCGACAACCGCCTCATCTCCAACACCACCCTCACCGACGAATACATGCTGGCTATCAACAGTTTTAAGATGAGTCCGCACGAAGTCCGGACGTTGATACTCAACGGGTTTAAATCGGCGTTCCTGCCTCATTTTCAGAAATCAGCAATGATTCGTTCCGTCATTATGGAATTAAAAGCGTTGGGACTGATTAGCGATAGGGATGATTATTTGTAGCCCAAGTGTGAAATTTTTAAAGTTTTGTGCCCGTGCTTGGTTTGTCATACTTCCTGAGTTCGCGCACCGCATCTTTCCCAATCCACGTCGCGGTTTTATTGGCTGAGGCGGATAGTTTCCCGGCGAGCGCCAAGGCGGGATAAAGCAGGCGTTCGTTCTTCTTCCCTATCTGGCGCAATGCCCAATTGACGGCTTTCCGTACAAAGTTACGGCTGTCGTGCGAGTCATACCTGTCCAATCTTTTAAATAAAGAAGGGCTCACCCGCAAAAGTTGTGGGGAGGGGGGGGAGGTTAGGCGTAAATCTTGACTAAGCGGAACATAAAGAAGTCCACATCCGTGATACCCCTAAGCGTAGCTCTGAAGGCTTTAATTTTAGCG
>WRLA01000085.1 GCA_009777825.1 Bacteroidales bacterium | reverse complement strand
AAGTTGTATTTACCATGTAGTTTTTAAACTCCTCCGTTTCCGCAAATGAAGGGTCGGCCATCCATTTATCGTGGATTTCTTTCCCGCCGTTTTCCCAGCGTTGTTTGGCGGCTGCATTGATTTTTTCCGATAAATCATCTCTCAACCGCAAACCGGAATCCGTTTTGATGTAGATTTCTTCATCGAATTGAGCGGTTCCTGCCATTAACTCATCAATAGTCACTAATTCTTTTTCTCTATCCATAATTTAATATTTTAGTTGTTTAACATGATGCAAATATAACAGGCGCATGCGCCAAATTACGGCGTATGATGAAAAAATTCATCATACGTCGGGAAATGTCGCATTTTTGATTTATTTTTGCAAAAGCCTGACAAAATCAACACATCCATGTGGAAATAAAAAGGGGCTAAATAAATAGCCCCTTTAATTACGTATTTGCGTTTTTCGCCACCCCCCGGACTGTGGAGAAAATCCCCATTAAACTTATCCCCGTGAACAATTCGGGATTTGAACGCCATGCAGGGAGAATTGGGACTACAATTTCAGCGCTATACCGATGTTTAGCCAACTGATGCCGTAGCCGGCTTCTCCCATGACAGCCAGCTTGTCCTTGAAATAGTAACGTGCGCCGACTGCAAAACCGTAATAGAGGGCGCTTCCGGCAGCACCGGTCACGTCACCACTCCATCTTACGACATCGTAACCGAATTGTACGCCGGCATAAGTGTCTAATTTGGCTACAAATTGGTAGTGGAAGTTGCCTTTTACTCCGAGAAAGATGTCGGACAGTGTCCAGTCCTCGAATCCGTAGGCGGCGTAGCCCACAGTGGGCGCTATACCGATAGCGCCCTGACCGGTTGATTTGATGAGGTTGTCCACAATGCCGATCTCAAAAGCGCCCTGTATTGGCGGCACTCTCATACCGTAGCCTGTCCCGTGCATGCCTCCCAGACCTAAGCCGAGATTAACAACTTTGCTGCCTTTGCCGAAAATACTGCCGTCAGCCTTCTGTGCCGTTGCCATTGTAACACTCGCGCCGGACATAACCAGCGCCATAACGAAAAGAAAAATTGATTTCTTCATAATAACTTTGTTTTTAAATAATTTATAATATACAATAATAAAACACATATCTATGCGCCGCAAAAGTAGACACAAGGCGCAGTAACGGACGCGACAATTTTGTACTAAAAAGCGACAATTTTGACATTGTTCATTTTCAGCGGATTACGATTTTCCTGAAACGGTTAATCGGGTCGGTTTGGCTGATGGTGATGTGGGGGATCGGTTGCATGTCCTGCAGACAGACTGTTTCCTTGCCGTAGCGTTTCTTTCTCAAGTTAGAACTGTTTTTAAATTCAAACTGCAAAATTACAGTGTATTCATGGACGGCTAAGTGGCTAAACAGCAAAAAAAAGGTGGCTAAACAGCAATTATTTATGTTTCAGACGTTTTCTGTTTCCATTGAGTCGGCGATAGGTTTGTGGTGACTAAACAGCAATTATTTATGTTTCAGACGTTTTCTGCTTCCATTGAGTCGGCGAGAGGTTTGTTTGTCGGGAAAACTGGCGAATCAGATTGCTTTTGTCCACATATCCTACCTGTAAAGCGATGTCGTTGAGGGTCATATCGGGGCGCTGACGCATCAGGTTCTTGGCTTCTTCAATGCGTAATTCGCTTATCCATTGGCGAAAGGTTTTTCCTTTGACGGAATTGATATGTTCGGACAGGTAGCGGCGATTGGTTCCGATGTAAGCCGCCACATCTTCAATCGTTATGCCGGATTGTAAAAACTGTTTTTCACCGAGCCAGATGTTCAATTTACGTTCCATGTTTTCGACGATGGAAGCGGGCAACGTTTTTTTATCATCTCCGGACGGTTCGGTTTGTATATCGTCGTCAGTGAGAGCTGATTCAATTTTTTTGTAAAAAAAGCCGTATTTAATCATACGGATAGCAAAATAGAGATAAAAAAGGAGGTATATGACCGAGCCGAAAATACCAACATGAATCGTAGGCGCCAAACTTGCTGTCAGCGCCAGCAACCCGATACTCAACGCGGCATAGAACGAAAATTTTACCCAACGTAGATTGTCGGCTTCTCGTCCGGAAAAGAAATTATCCATCTTCTGCAGACAGTTGCGGTAGGTGATGACGAAAAGTCGCGTGTATCTGATTAACAGACAGATATAAAACAGTATAAAGATATAGACGGACAGTTTAATCCAAGTGGCAGACAAAATATAATAGATGACAACGAGTGCCGCCGACAGGGTTGAGAGGACAACGAGTTCGCATACTACCCTTTTGCGTGTCACGTAAGCGGTGTGGATAAGCAAAATCAGGGTGTACGTAAACAAAAAAGCCTGTGAAACGGCAATGATGAGCGTAACAGCCTGAAACAAAAGTACATCATCGTTGTTTGGATAGGATGAACGGCTCCACATTTCCAGTACATTGACTAATCCGAAAAAGCAATAGGCAAAAGTCATCATCCGCAAGGCCGTTTTGTAAACAGGCGTTTCCGCGTTGCGGCAAAGACTGTAAAACAGCAAGCCGAAAGAAAACAGCACAGATGCAAGGGCGATTGTGAAGACGGTGTAGAGGTCGTTAATCATAACGCTTCCCTCCGATTGCGAGTTGAAAACTGGGAATATTTTCCATTCATCGATCGATTTGTAAGACGTAATTTGATGCAAAGGTAGTTGAAAAATCGGGAGTAAAAAAAAATGACGGATGCAATCATATTCATCAATCAGATAAACGGGTGTTATAGCGGATTTGGCACACAAGCGAAAATCGGATATTTCATCGGGCTATATAAAATCTTTTTTTCATGTTACTTATGTTTACGTTGAAACTTCTTCGTTTTGCGCATTCAGGCACCAGGGTAACAAAAGGAAAATCGCAGCAATATGTTTTCTCGCTTTAACAAACATGATTATCAGTTTGATAAGTTAGAATTTATATCCTAAGCCCACGCTGAGGGTTTGATTTTTCATGGACATATTGTCTTTCTCTGCACTCAGGCGGTTGATTAGTCCTGCCTGATAGTTGAGGTTGAGGCTTATGCCGTTTCCAAACTCGTAGCCCAAAATGACTCCCAGACCAAAATCCCAGCGGTGCATGATGGCTTTATCTTTCTGATAGAGGTCGATGTCGCCCGGCGACTGTTTCGCATCAAGTCCACAACCAACATAAGGGCCGGCGCCGATAAAAATCTTTCCCGGACCGGTAAATATCTGCCCCATCAAATAGAGGGGAAGTTCCAGCCCCCATTGTTTGTAATCCGCTTTTGCCTGATTCTCCAATTCGGAAGCCTTGTAATGAAGCAGTAACTCATATTGAAGCGCAAAATAATC
>WRLA01000084.1 GCA_009777825.1 Bacteroidales bacterium | reverse complement strand
ACATGAAAATTGACGAAAAAGACTATACCGCCATCCGTTCCAAAGAGGGTTCTATCGGAAGCAATAATTATGACATGAGATATGACCTGAACGGCGATAAAGGTGTCAACATCTTAGATTTCAACATCATCCGCGTCAACTTCGGCGCCAATAACACCATCTACCAGGAGACGGAAGATTGGGTGAACCCGTAAAATAGCATTTTTCATTTTTTTAAATTTTTTTTCAAACCGTCAAGGCTAAAAACCTTGACGGTTTTTTCATCATCCCAAAATGTCCGTTAAGATTCTAATGCGTAAAACGACTGAAAACAGCGTGTAAATCGGGAACAATAACAAAAGAAAACATCAACAAACGCGGGTACAACAAGTCTTTAGATTTTTTTAATACGGTAGGAAAAATTTTTTATGATGGGATTTTGAAAAAGTTGTATCTTTGCGGAGTTTATTTTAAAATAGTATTGTAGTGGATAATGAGCAAATTACAAGGATATTACGGCGGGTTATTTCCGACGAAATAGAGACTTTGCAGCGATTGCTTTCCTTAGTGGATGAAAGTTTTGCCGAGTGTGTGAAGTTGATCTACGGGAGCAAAGGGCGTCTTGTGGTGTCGGGAATAGGGAAAAGCGCCATTATCGGGCGTAAGATAGTCGCTACGCTCAACTCTACGGGCACGCCCGCGTTATTCCTACATGCCGCCGACGCCATTCACGGCGACTTGGGCATGGTGATGCCCGACGACATCGTACTCTGTATCTCTAAAAGCGGCAACACGCCGGAAATCAAAGTTTTAGCGCAACTCATCAAATCCTACGGCAACAAACTGATAGCCATGGTGAGCGACCGCGATTCTTTCTTGGGCGACAATGCCGATTACATCATCCACTGTTACACCGAAAAAGAAGCCTGTCCGAATAATCTGGCGCCCACCTCTTCTACGACGGCGCAGTTGGTCATGGGCGACGCTCTGGCGGTGGCGCTGTTGGAACACAGAAATTTCTCGTCCGGCGACTTCGCGAAGTTCCACCCGGGGGGCACGTTGGGAAAACGGCTCTATCTGACAGTCAACGACCTGGCTTCAAGAAATCAAAAACCGGCGGTATCGCCGGAGGCTCCCATTAAAGACGTCATCATCGAAATTTCGTCGAAACGCTTGGGAAGTACTGCCGTTACCGACGGAAACACGCTGCTTGGCATCGTTACCGACGGCGACCTGCGACGGATGTTGCAAAAAAATCCGAGCATCGAAAATGTTGCCGCTCAGGATATTATGACGCGCAATCCGAAAACCTTAGATGGAAAAACATTGGTTGTGGATGCATTGCAAATCATGCGCAACAATAATATTACCCAAATATTGGTTTTAAATGATGGCGTTTATGATGGCGTCATCCATTTGCACGATATTTTGAAAGAAGGAATTATATGATATTACGAACCGAAAATCTTGTAAAGATATACCGCAAACGCACGGTTGTCAATAAGGTATCCGTTGAGGTACATCAGGGCGAGATTGTGGGACTTCTTGGTCCTAACGGCGCCGGAAAAACTACCACTTTCTATATGGTAGTGGGATTGATTAAGCCTTTGGCAGGGTCGGTATTTGTTGACGACCGGGAGATTACGAAATTCCCGATGTACAAACGGGCGCAGTTGGGTATCGGATATTTGGCGCAGGAAGCGTCCGTGTTCAGAAGTCTGAGCGTGCAGGATAACATCAAGGCGATTTTGGAATATTCCGGTTACAGCAAACAGCAACAGCATCAACGTCTTGAAGACCTCTTGGACGAGTTCGGATTGCAGCACATCAGAAAGAGTAACGGCATCCAACTATCGGGAGGAGAGCGCCGCCGCACGGAGATTGCCCGCGCCTTGGCAACCAATCCGAAGTTCATCCTGCTCGACGAACCCTTTGCCGGCGTTGACCCCATCGCCGTCGAAGACATCCAAACTATCGTAGCCAAACTGAAAGAGAAAAACATCGGCGTCCTCATCACCGACCACAACGTGCAGGAGACGTTGGCAATCACCGACCGCGCCTACCTCCTCTACGAAGGCTCCGTGCTGAAATCGGGCAGCGCCGAAGAGTTAGCCTCCGACGAACACGTCAGAAAGGTGTATCTGGGACAGAATTTTGAACTGAAAAAGAGTGTGAAGTAGAAATGCAAGGATTTACCTTGAATATCAACAGTTAGAACGCCAACTCCATGAAACAACCCGGACTGATGGAGAAATTGATCAGTTAATACTTATACGACGTAAATGCAAGCCCCACGCTTATTGCAAATGTTTGTAAATCAGCATCTTTTCCGAATCCATGTAAATACTTGGCTTTCACGTGGGCGTTGACATTGTTGGCGATGGGAATCATTACGCCGGCTTCCGGCGCCAGCGTAAACATCCATTCTTTGCTGTAAAGTTCGTGAAGACCAATATATTTTGCGGTTTCGTTAAACGAAACTCCGGCGCCCAAACCCGCATAAGGTCTTATATTGCCTGCTGTTCCGAAATAATACTCTCCCGTAAAAAGAAGCGGGGTGAAGTTATGGTATCTCCACTGATGACCGGTAATGTCGTATCCGGGGGCATGCTCGGTTATCATTCCCGTTTTTTCGTAGAACAATCCCCATGCGAAAATGCCGCCAAGAGCGATGTTATCATTTAAAAACCAACTGCCTTCAACAGAAACGCCTCGCATCGAAAATTTCCCGATAAAATCCGTCGTTTGCCCCAAAGGAGCGTTCATATCCCAATTGACTTTCCAAACAGACGTTTGCGCCGATAAATATGAAGTGGCAACCAACAATCCTAATATTATGATGACTTTTTTCATGTTCTAAGATTTTTATAAGATTTATTTTAAAATTTTTGAAATAATTACAAATAGGTGGACTGTTTAAAACATTGCTCGACTCCTGTTTTAATGCGTCTTTCGATGTTAGCGGGGGCGTCGTTGGTAACGCCATTGAGTATTCCCGCCCAGCGTGCGACAACAGTATTGGGAGGAGTATCCTGCGGAACTTCTTTTCTGTCCATCATTTGGATGATGACAGTCCCTTCGGAATAGCTGTACGTAATCCCTCCATACGACCATGGATAATAAGGATACGGATAATACCCGTACCAATACCACCACCAGTCGTACCAATAGTCGTACCAGTAAGTATAAACGTCGGTATTGATGACCGAACAGAAAACAATGATGTCCGCCTCCGTATCAGATTCTGCAGATGTCCATGTTAAACTTTCGAGAGACCTGCGAACCTCCGTAATGATGGTTTGGTCGTGATTTTTCTTGGGGTTCTTAACATTGCCGTGACCTACGGTGTCTATCAACCAAAATGTGGAAATTTTAGAGAAATCATGATTTTGATCGTAAAAAGTCGCTACGATGTCGTATTCCTCAATAGGCTCATCATTATTCGGATAACATCCCGAAAATGAACACACAACCAAAGAGAACACAAACAGAAAAAAGAATTTTAATGACTGTTTTTCCATAATCAATAAATTTAGAGTTATAACTTTTAAAGGGTGCAAAGGTACGAAAATTTTAATTAATAATTATGTTATTTGTGGGGTAAAGGTATTCCTCATTTTCCGATTTGCGGTGTGTTTTTTATGCAAATTTTCTTCACTCAATATGCGATTTTTCTTTTTCGGGTACATCGCGTGGTTCTCTTGTTACCCACATTCCCGAATAAAAACCCTCTTGTTTTTCCGTAACAACCTCTATCATTTTTGGCTCAATTGTGAAAACACATGGGGCGGCAATACAGCCGTTGGCAATGATTTCATTTTCGTTTACTGCCATGTAGGGCAGATATACGTTGCGCAGGAAATCGTAGTTCAGTGCATACGACGCCCGAATTAAAAGTTCTGTGTCAATATCAGGTTTACCGAGTGCCCTGCTCATGGTACTTTGAGTGCTTAAACACATTTTCGACAGCGTTTCTTCTTTCATCTTTTGCCTTTTTGCTTCCGCTTTCAATAAATTGCCGATATGAATATGTTGTGTAATTCAAAAAAATCATGTACCTTTGCAG
This sequence comes from Bacteroidales bacterium, assembly GCA_009777825.1. Classification (GTDB taxonomy): domain Bacteria; phylum Bacteroidota; class Bacteroidia; order Bacteroidales; family WRLA01; genus WRLA01. The sequence continues at coordinate 747 of WRLA01000084.1, read as the reverse complement.
TCGTAAAACACATAGTTATGCACATAGCCAATCCTATATACGACGTAGTTTTCAAATACATGCTCGAAGACAATAAGGTAGCAAAGCTTTTTCTTTCGGCTATCATTGGCGAGCGTATCGCGGAGTTGGATTTCAGCGCCCAGGAGAAGACGGTAGAACTTCAAAAGAGTACGAAAAGAGGTTCGACCCTGATGGTTTGCCGTTTTGACTTTTCGGCAAAAATAGCCACCGACACAGGCTTCAAGACGGTGATCATCGAATTGCAGAAAGCCAAGCTTCAGTCCGACCTGATGCGTTTCCGGCGCTATTTGGGCGTGCAGTACCAAAATCCGAACAACAGTTATGACGAAAAACAGGAAAAGGCGCGTCAGATCTATTGCATCTACTTTCTTTCCTACGGCACGGATCTCCCCTCTCGTCCCGTTTTGAAAGTAAATTACACGGTAGAAGACGCTTACACCGGCGATGAGTTTCCCGCATCGGGCGAATTTGTATCAGGGCTTCATCACCGATCGTGGATTGTACAGATTAGTGAACTGAAACAGCATCGCCGCAATGACCTTGAGAAAATATTGAGCATCTTCGACCAAAGTAATGTTACGGATATTCGATATATTTTAGATGTTGACGAAGAGGCTTTCCCCGAAGAGTATAGACAGATCATCCGTCGTTTGCGCAAAGCGATGGAAGACCCCAAAAAGCGACGGGAAATGGAATTGGAAGATGACATCATCAAAGAACTCCAAG
>WRLA01000083.1 GCA_009777825.1 Bacteroidales bacterium | reverse complement strand
CCTAACTTTGTACCCATAAAAGTTTATTGATGATTACTTGTAATTTACTCATACAAAGGTAATCTTTTTCAATGAACTTTTTTTATGGAATTGTTGGGACAGTTATGCAAAAAAAATAATAAACTTGATTATAAGATAGATACGGGGTAAGGGCTGCAATGTGGGTTAAGTTTGTGAAGTAAGGTTGTCTGAGACGTGAGATGTGAGACTATTAGACACAAGACTTTGATACACAAGACTTCCTCTGTGTAAACTCCGTGTCCTCTGCGTCTCTGTGCTGAATAACTGAATAACTCAAAGTCTCACATCGCATATCGCACTAATGTGTAACATTCTTCATCTTAATCCAGAAAACCTCAACTTTCAGTGTGCTGATAATGGTTTCGGTCGCATTATCCGCATAAACCACTTCCATTTTAATTTCATATACGCCGGTCTCAAACTCTTTGCTCCATTCCAACTGATCCAGTGCGGCAGTTTCCTCTACGCCGTCAATAAACCATTTCAGGCTGCCTGCGTCAGAGTGTAGTCCTTCTATTTCGGCGTGGAAGTTCACAAGTTTTGAGCAGAAAGTGGTATCCGGCAACGCCGAGTGGTGAACGTCGTTGGCGTAAAATTCTGCCGACGTTCCACAGGAAATAATCTTCAGCGTGCCGATTTTGGATATGGTTTCATCGTTCTCAAAGTAAACCAACATCTCAATTTCATACTCGCCGGCAGCGAAAGTCTTACTCCATGTCTCTTGGTTTTGTGCCGGAAGATACTCTACGCCGTCAATAAACCATTTCAGGCTGTCTATTCCAACGTCCATATTCTCTATGTCTGCCCGAAATTCAATCTCGCCGGCACAGAGAGGGTTGTTTTCCAAATCCTGATAGTGGATGTCGTTGGCATAAAACGCGGCTTTCAGGTCGCGCATGGCGGAACCGGCAAGGTAGTAATAGGCTTCGGACTCTCCGGTTCCATAACCGAGGACAATAATTTTAGCCGCATTTTCAAAAGTATAACTTGACGTGGTATTGGTAAGCGGCATCTCATAGTATGACATGTTTCCGGGACCGGCTATCCAGCCTCCTCCGCTCAGCCCTGTGGGCGCACCTCCGCCGATGCTTACGGTAGTGAGATCCTTAGTGTCGGTGGGCGTTACGATAAGTGCAAAGTGTTGGTCGAGGTTTGTACCGCCAGCCGGTATGAACGGCGCTACAAAAGCGGAAAGTAGCCCTTGGTCAAGAGCCGGTATCCATGTTTGCGCACCGTCGGATCGGGTACTCCATGTATATCCGTTCAAATAGGAACAAACGGCAATGGGATTGTTTGCTTCGATATAGCAACCTGAGGTGATTTCTAATTCGAGCCATTCGCCGACGTCGAGGGTGAGGGAGTTTTTACCTCCGCCGTCTGTTGTGAGTGTGCCGTTGGTAACGGTAAGCGTTGTGTTCGTCATGCAGGCGATGGCGCGTACCCGTTGCATCATAACAGGTTGCGTGGCAAGCGGTATGAAGAACGTCTTTCCCCATGTATTCACCGGCGCCATTTGCTGGAAAGCCTTGTCGCCGCCCACTCCGACCGGAACTCCAATCGCCCAACAATCGGCAAAGACAGATACGGGCGCCGAGGCGGTAATATGTGTTCCCGTGAGGTTCGTAGAGCCATTAGACGCTACGGCATAATAGACGCCTCCTGCATTGAGCGTAGTTACTAATGTATTATTTGCATACACTTCCGTATTATTTTGGTTGGCTACGACTGTGTATGCATCTCTATAAGTTGAAGTATAAGGTAAATAGGAGAGTAAATAATATTCCGTCCCTAACGAAGCGGTAGGAAGAACGTTGGTGGCGTCGGTACACGTTTGCGCTTGATTCAGTACATAAACCACCACAGAAACAGTGCTTGTGATATGGATGGAGCGATTGGTTATCATGGTTGTCGTATAATCATTATATACGGCTTGCTTTTGGGTAGGAGTAAGGTTCACCGTCTTTACCTCGTCTGCTCCGATACTAAAACCCTCGGTATAGCCCAACGCACTATAATAAACATAGAAATATCCTGCCTCGTCTCCTCCTACAACGCGTATTTGCAGGTCAACCTGATCGTAAGTACGGTTTGCATTCCTTCCGAAAGTAATCCAAAAATCAGTTCCCTTAGTGTCTTGCGCCCAAACGGATGAGGCACTTAACAGGATTGCTATGATTACGTAAAGCGTCTTTTTCATATTCATAACATATTCAGTTATTCAGTTATTCAGTTACCCAGTTACTCAGTTATTTCGAACCCCTCGCCGTTTTCTTCGTCGTCTTCGATGATTTGGTAGGGCGGGTCGGTGAAGTTTTTATTGGTTACGCTACGTTTTCCGGACAGTAGGAGGGATGGCAGGAAGAAGAGGTTGCAGAAGAGCGCCATCATCAGGGTTACGGGGATGAGGAAGCCCAAGACCTGAATGCCGCCAAACGACGAGAGGGTGAAGACACCAAAGCCGAAGAAGAGTATCGTTACCGAATAGATCATGCTGTGTCCGGCTTCCCGAAGCGCTTTGATAACCGAAAGCGGGATGTCTTTGCCGGTAGCGCGCAGTTGTAATCGGTAGCGCGAGAGGTAGTGGATGGAGTCGTTGACCGAAATTCCCAGCGAGGCGCCGAAAATCAGTATCGTCGAAGGTTTTATCGGGATACCGAGGTAACCCATCAAGCCGGCGGTTACGACCAACGGTACGATGTTGGGAATCATGGAGATGGCAATCATCCGGATGGAATTGAAAAGTAGCGACATCAGGCAGGCTATCACGATAGCTGCCAAGAGCAGGCTGTAGAAGAGATTGTCGGTCAGATAGTTGGTGCCTTCCAAAAAGACGACGATGGCTCCGGTGATGGAGACGTCATATTTGTCGGGCGGGAAGAGTTGGTTGCATGTTTCTTGCAACTCGGAGCGTATCTTGGCAATCTCTTTCGTCCCGATATTTTCTACCTGCACGGTGATGCGCATCACCTGAAACGAAGAGTCAACGAAACTGGAGAGCATTTTAAATCCGACGTTTTCCTGTTTTGCGCTTAGGTCGGGCAGGTAGTTGATGATGAACGATAGTTCGTTGTTGGTCGGCATCTCGTAGAAGTCGGGGTCGCCGCCATAGTAGGCTTGTTTCAGATATTTTACGGCGTTAGCCAAAGAGAGGGATTTGGAAAATTCGGAATATTTCTCCATCTCCATCTGCAGGGAGTCCACTTTTTGCAGTGTTTTTCTGTTTAAGACGCCTTTTTTGTTTTTGGTGTCCACGACGATCTCCATGGGCATCACGCCGTTGAAGTGTTTTTCCATAAAGAGCAGGTCTTGATAGACGCGATGGTCGTGCGGGACTTCATCCACGATGTTGCCTGTTGTCTGCAGGCGGGAGATGCCGATGCCTGCCGCTGCTAAAAGAAGAAACATCATCGCATAAACCCACGCTCTTTTGTTTTCAACGAGATAGATTATTTTTGTTAACGCTCCGTTGATAAACTTTCCGGAAAGGTGTTTCACGTGGCGATCTTTGGGTGGTTTCAGGTAACTGTAAATGGTTGGCAATAAGATTAATGACAAAATATAATTTGCCATAATTCCCAACGACGCCACCAAGCCAAACTCTACCAACTGTGTGTTTCCCGTGATGGTGAACGAAGCAAATCCGACCGCAGTGGTAACATTGGTCAAAAAGTTGGCATTCCCAATATGCTGAATCACACGCGACAACGCCTTTATCTTATTGCGATGCGACTTGTATTCGAGATGGTATTTATTAAGCAAAAAGATACAGTTCTCCACCCCCATGATGACAATGACAGTCGGCACAATCGCCGTCAGAACGGTGAGTCTGAAACCCAGCACCCCCACCACGCCGTACGCCCAGACGGTGATGACGGCAACAATGAAAATAGAGAAGAAAGTAGCGGAAAATGATCGGAAAAAGACGTACAGCAGCACAATCGCCACCACGAATGCCAATATCAAATAGAAAACCATTTCGTTTTTGATCATCTTGGTCGTTTCGGTGCGAATGTAGGGCATTCCGCTGAAATGCACCTCCACGTTGTTCTGTTGACCAAATGCCAAGCCTTTCTCCTGGATTAAATCCACTAAGGCGATGCGCTCCGAGTTATTGACGACCTCATTTTTCAACGTCGCCATAATCAGATATACGTTGGTCTCCTTATTATATAGTAGTCCGTCGTACAGCGGGTTATGGTCAAATTCCTGCCGCAACGAATCTAATTCCTCCTGCGACGATACGCAATGTTGAAATATCGGTCTGACTTTGAACTGTTTAACGCTGTCGTCGCGATACAACGAAAACATCGTTGCCGCCGACAGACAACCTTGTATGCCCTTCAACGAGGCTATATCTTTGGAAAAGTTGTAAAAGTTGTTGAAGTGATTGACAGTGAACAGACTATCATCCCGAAAAGCGATGAAAATGACAGCGCCGTCAGCGCCAAAACGCTCTTTGAAACGTTGATAATCCTGAGAGGTAGGATTGGACTTCGGCAACATGTCCATCATCTCATTGGAGATGGTGGTCTGAAACGCAAAATACCCCATACATATAGTCGCCAGACCAATGATAATGAGATTCCTAACTCGATAACGCAAAACCTGCCGTGTAAAAGCAACCCACATAATAAAAAAAAATTTATGCCGTCAAAAAACGGAGTGCAAAGATAGTGTTTTTTTTCACTATCTTTGCACCCATCAAAAAAAAGGCTCCGTAGTTCAATGGATAGAACGGAAGTTTCCTAAACTTTAAATACAGGTTCGATTCCTGTCGGGGCTGCTTCAAAAACACGAAATCATCTAAAAATCAACAGGTTATGTTTTCGTGTATCGGCAACCGTTACGGAAAAAGAAAAGAGGCTGTCTTATAAGTACAGCCTCTTTTTTTTTACATTAAGCGGCCCGTTGCCACGAAGATGGTAAAATTTGGTATTCTGCTGCCTTTTTTGGGTATAAAATTCTCACAAAGACAAGAATGAGCAGAATTTCGGCACAAAGAGGTGCTTTTT
>WRLA01000082.1 GCA_009777825.1 Bacteroidales bacterium | reverse complement strand
CACGAGATAATACTGCTCTATCTTTTTCTCTTATGATTACTTGCAACATAGTCTTTTGGTTGCAAAGATAGGGGTTTTAATTGAAATAACCAAATTAATATCTCAAATTATAACCGAGCATAGTATATCATCGGTTCGATAACTTTCTGCACTCTTGGATCTTTTAATTTGTCAACGAGTTGGTCTATATGGACGTCGCGTCGAAGGATGATGGTATGTATCGCCTCGGAGACCATTTCGGCTGTAATGTTGTTGGAATAATCCTTTTTGAGTTGCTGTTCAATGATTTCACAGGCAATTGCGTTGACAAGCCAAGGCTGTCCCTGTGTCTGTTCAAAGGCGAGTTTTACGGCATTTTTTTCAAAAACCTGTCCTGTTTCTGCGGTGTGTTGTTGATAAAGTTTGCCGACTTCTTCTTCTGTAAAGTTGCGCAAGTTCAACGACTGTTTGATAATATTAAACGGACTTGTTGTGCCGAGCGATTCTTTATTTTCGCGGATTTTTGCCTTGTAATCGCGGATATTTCGCATTCCGACTAATGCAACCGACACAGGAAATGGAGCGACCGAGCGATTAATATAACCATTACGCAACTGCCTTAAAAACGACAACAAAGTGTTTTCACTTAAACAGTCGGCTTCGTCAAAAAGAATAATCAGCGGTTTATCAAGTCTCCTGCAATAATTTCTCAAAGCAAACCTTAACGCATTGGCAGGATCGTTTAAATCGATATTCTCTTTAAACTTCTCAGCATGAGGTATATCATAATTTTCCAAATCTATGTGCAACGAATTTATTATTGTAGGAATGCCTTTTTCGGGTTCCGGCGTAACGTACGCGTTCTCCAATGAACAATAAACAGCATAATATTTGCCCTCTTTGTTGATCTGATTCGCAAGATTTATCAGCAAAGTTGTTTTCCCCGTCTGACGTGCCGCGTGAATGACGTAATACTGTCCGCTATTGATAAGTTCTACCAACTCATCGTGCAGACGCGCAGTTGCGTCAAGCATGTAATGTATGCATTCGAAACAGGGACCGGCTACGTTGAAATATTTCATGTTTAGCCTTTATTTCTGCTTTGCAATATCGCTCTCCTTCGATTTTTCGGTCGTTCTCACGATTCCCTGCCGCATTTGCGTGTCGGCTTGGATATTTTGGAATTTGTAATAGTCCATGATGCCTAAGTTTCCGCTGCGGAAGGCTTCGGCGATGGATTTTGGGATTTCGGCTTCTGCCTCGATCACTTTTGCGCGTGCCTCCTGTGCTTTTGCTTGCATCTCCTGTTCTAAGGCGATAGCCATCGCTCGCCGCTCTTCGGCTTTTGCCTGGGCGATGATCTTGTCGGCATTCGCCTGATCCATCTGCAACGCGGCGCCGATGTTTTTACCAACGTCAATGTCGGCAATGTCAATGGAGAGGATTTCAAAGGCAGTTCCCGAGTCGAGTCCTTTGTTCAAAACCACTTTCGAGATGGTATCGGGATTTTCGAGTACCTGTTTATGGGAACCCGCCGAGCCGATGGAGGAGACAACGCCCTCCCCTACTCTTGCCAATACCGTCTCTTCGCCGGCGCCGCCGACCAACTGGCGGATGTTGGCGCGAACCGTTACCCGCGCCTTGGCAATCAACTGAATACCGTCTTTGGCGACTGCCGACACAGGCGGCGTGTTGATAACTTTCGGATTAACAGACATCTGCACCGCCTCGAAGACGTCGCGTCCGGCAAGGTCTATGGCGGTTGCCGTTTTAAAATCCAAGCCCATGTTGGCTTTGTCGGCGGAAATCAGGGCGTTCACCACCTTGGGAACATTTCCGCCTGCCAGATAGTGGGCTTCCAAGGCGTCTCGGTTCAGTTTCAACCCCGCCTTGGTCGAGGATATCAAACTTTGTACGATCACGCGGGGAGGAACTTTTCTCCAACGCATTAACACTAACTGTATCAGCGATATCCTAACATTCGACAGCAGGGCGGTGAACCACATCCCTACGGGAACGAAATATAGAAAAATCCAGATAAAAACAATGCAGGCTATCACTATAGCCACGATTCCGAAATTCATTTCTTCCATAACTCTTTAAGTATTAATAGGTTTTACATATATTGTTCTAAATTCGATTTTAACGACTTCGACTTGTTGGTTAGGGTCTATCAGTTCCCCGAAGGTGCGCACCTCGAAGTAGTCGTTGTTGATGAGCGCTTTGCCGGAAGGCGCCAAACGTGAAACGGTAACGCCCGTGTCTCCGACGTGGATGGGAACGTCGGGCTGTCCGTCGGCTTTACCATCAATTTCCGATTTTAATGCGGCTCTGTTCCACGTCTTGGCACGCAAGGCGAACCAAATTAGCACGAAAGAGGCAACAACAACGCCTGCCAACGTCCAACCGCCGGCTACATTGCCGTATTGCGCATACGTCTGCCACACGGCGATACCCAGCAGCGCAAAACCGCCCACAGCAGCAACGCCGATGCCGGGCAAGACCAACAGTTCCAGCAACAAGAGCAGGAAACCCAGCACAATGAGTGTGATTATCAACGCTATGCCCATGATATTACATGATGTGTTTAAAATATAAGGATGCAAAGATACGAAAAAATCTTTTCATCCCTTCAATTCAAAAAAAATACGTATTATTGCAAATTAAAATATAGAGCAACATTTTTTTTGTAAAATGATGATAATTAGCAACATAAAATATTTTTTGCGATGAGATTTATTATTTCAAGTACGACGTTGTTGAAGAACGTACAAGCAATTAGCGGGGTGTTAGGCTCAAGTAACGCTTTACCCATTTTGGATAATTTCCTCATAGAGAGCGACGGGGAACAGTTGAAAATAACCGCATCCGATCAGGAGACGACCATCGTTGTCTCCATCACGCCGGACGCCATTACCGATGCCGGACGTATTGTCGTTCCGGCTAAGTTGTTGATAGACTGGCTGAAAACACTTTCGAACATTCCGGTAACGTTTATGGTAAAAGAAAATTTCGGCATACACATCACCTCCGGCGAAGGCGTGTTCAACGTGTCGGGATACGACCCCGACGAATATCCGCAAATAAGAGAGGTAACGGATGTAAAAACTTTTACCTTAGACCCGCAACTGTTGGAAACAGCCATCTCCAAGACGCTTTTCGCCACCGGAAACGACGACATGCGTCCTACGATGTCGGGAATCCTGTGCGAGGCGAGCGAGTCGAAAATCGTGTTCGTCGCCACCGACGCCCACAAGTTGGTCTGTTACACCCGCACCGACGCCAAAGCGGACGAGGAAGTCAGTTTCATCTTCCCCAAAAAACCGCTTAACCAACTGAAAAACATCATCTCCACCAGCGGAGCAGAGACGGTAGAAGTTCGTTATACCGACAAACATGTGGTTTTCGCGTTGGGAAATTTCGTGTTGACCTGCGTGCAGATAGAGGGAAAATATCCGAACTACAGCGCCGTCATCCCGACCGACAATCCGAATGTGCTTATCATTGACCGTCTGCACCTTATCAATACGCTCCAGCGCGTCTCTATCTTTGCCAACCAGTCCACCCATCAGGTTCGTTTTAAACTTGCGGGACAGGAACTCTCCGTCATGGCAGAAGACATTGACTACAGCAACGACGGCTGCGAAAGATTGGACTGCAACTACTCCGGCGAAGATATGGACATCGGTTTCAACGCTAAGTCGTTGATAGAGATGCTGTCCAACCTCGGCGGCGAGGTCATGCGCATGGAACTGTCGCAACCCAACCGCGCCGGATTAATATTCCCCAATGAGCAAGATCAGGAAAATGAAAATATCCTGATGCTCATTATGCCGATTATGCTCAATTCGTAAAGGTGCGAGTTAGGCGTTGAACGTTGGGATGTCTTTTACATTGCCTTTCGCTCCGTTTGTCCCTCGTTTTGCTCATGGCAATATTCTTTCCCGTTTTTTCCCTTTGCTCATAAAAAAATCATCGAATAACTTTTATGGATCTAGGGAAAGGCGGAAGCCGCCGTTGTAGGAGCGATTGTTGGGTGCGTTGATGCGGCGATCGGACACGCGGCAGCTATGGGTGTAGCTGCTCCAACCTCCCCCGCGCAAAACACGGTACGAGCCAGATTTAGGACCTTTCGGATTTATCTGTGGATCTTTTGTGTATTCTCCCCACCAATCGTTGCACCACTCCCATACATTACCGCTCATGTCGTAAATACCTAAGGCGTTGGGACTTTTTTGACCGACGGGATGGGTTGTTTGTTTGGAGTTATTTCCATACCACGCTACTTCGTCAATATCATTGCTACCGCTGTATTCATATCCTTTGCTCTTCTTATCGCTACGTGCGGCATATTCCCACTCTGCTTCGGTGGGCAATCGGTAATTTTTACCGGTTTTTTCGTTTAACTTTCTAAGAAAGTCTTGTGCGTCATACCAACATACTTGTTCTACCGGTAAATTATTGCCTTTAAAATAACTTGGGTTATTACCCATGATTTTTTCCCATAGAGATTGTGTTACAGGATATTTGCCTATTTTAAAACTGCTTAATGTTACAAGATGGGGGATGTTATATTTATCTTTAAAGTTACCCCAAATATTTTTCTCCGGATTACCCATTGTAAAAGTTCCACCCTCTACCAAAATCATCTCTTTCTCAATCTCTGCAATCAAGGCGTTTTTGGCTTCTGCTTTCTCTTTCTCCATTCGATCTTCTTTGTCGGCTTTCTCTTTCGCCACTCTTTCTTTTACAATCCTATCCAAATCTACTTCTATTAATAATTCTTCGTCCGTTACTTTACACGTACAAGAATATTTATCAACATTATCCACTTCGCTAACAAATTCCAAATAGAAAGTTCCCCTGTTCAGAAATATTTTGGTGATTTTGTTGGCTTCGGCATTGGTTTTAAATTCGCTATCCACGAATACGGCACAGGGGTGGTTGGGATGAACTTTTAGGACGTTTTGTCCCTCTTTTCTAACAGATTTCGGCGACGGCGTTTTCAAAAAATCTTTTAATTTGGCGTAGAATGCGTCAAAAAATTCCGTAACTATTCAGTTTTCAACTTTTGCCTGTTGAAAAAAACATAGTCCACCATACCTTTTTCATTTGGGAAAGGATTACTTTTGCCCAAAATACTAAGTTTTGACGCAAGAGCAGGCCCAGATAATAGAATTACAGCATCAGATTTTGCTTCTTATGGCTAAGATAGCAAAGCAGGAAGAGCGGATAGTCTTTTTAGAAAAGGAGCTATCGTTCTATCGCACAAAGAAGGACAGCGGCAATAGTTCTATTCCTCCCTCTCGGGATCCGCATCGTGTTCAACGGACGGAGAGTTTACGTCAGCGTTCGGGTCTCAAGCCGGGCGGTCAGTTAGGTCATGAGGGTAGTTGTTTGGAGATGACGGCGGATCCGACGGAAATAGTAGAAC
>WRLA01000081.1 GCA_009777825.1 Bacteroidales bacterium | reverse complement strand
ATCAAGGGGGCACAAAGAATTGTAAATCTGAGAGCTTACTGGAAAAGCAGACGATGGAATGACTTGACGTATCAAATCAAAATGGCGGCTTAGTCCAATTTGTCATACACCCTCAAAAAATCATAGTTCAGGCAATATGATTCCATGCCGTTTCAGGATTTCGATAACTTGTTCGACTGTCATGTTTGTGATGGTAGCGATGGTGGGGATGGGGATTCCGGCGCGGTGGGAGTTGATGACTGTCTGCTCTTTTTCGGCTTTGAGTTTGGCTTCCGCTGATTCTTTTTCGGCTTGGAGTTTGGCTCGTTCGGCTTCGCCTTTTTCGATGCCGATGGCTTCGCCTTTTTCGATGCCGATGGCTTCGCCTTCGTCGCGTCCTTCTCTGAACGCTGTCCTCATCTCGCTGTCGCGGATGATTCTGTCTTTCAACTCGCGTTGGTATTGCCTTTTCTCTCTCTCGGTGAGATTGTCGTATGCCAACCTCTCACGGGCTTGCTCTAAGCCTTGTGCGGTGAAGTCGTCCCGTATCTTGTTGTTCTTCAGGTAGTAGATCCACTCGTCTAAGGTGTCTTTGGCGACGTCGTTGAAGTTGTTCACTTTCAAGATGTAGTATTCGGGATACAAGTCGCCGACAAACTCTTTTTCGTAAACTGCGCGCTGCTCCTTGTCAAGTTGCAGTTCTTGGTGGGTGTGGAGTCCGGTAAAGTTGGTAACGCCGTGATAGACGTAGTCGTCCCCTTTGCCAAGGTCGAAATAGACGATGTTGATGGAATAGACTTTGCGGACCTTATCGTAGGCATCGCCTTTGTGCATGTAATTGGTGATGGTCTTGCTCACGCCGTAGAGCATACGTTTGAAGTAGTCGTCTTCACCGTAAAACTGCATTTCGATGATGACCAACTCTTTGTTATCAATCTCAACGAGGATGTCAACGCGGTTGTATTTGTCGTTTTTTTCTTCCTGATTGGTTTCGCTATCGCCGATGTGCTTGATGATGACTTTGCGGCGAAGCAACTCGCTCAAAAAGCCTTCCAACACCTCAAAATTGGCTTTTTGGCGAAGCAGGCGCTTCATCGCCCAATCAAAAGAAACCATACTGCGGATTTTCACCTCTTTCATAATAAAATCTTTAAATATTTTAAGTTGTTTATCAATTTCCATTCACCATCTCCAAGAATAGCGGAATTTCTTTCATCGGCGGATAGTATTCGAAAGCGTCGGTATAGCCTTGCGGGTTGATGCGCAGGGCTTTTGCAAACATGGCGGTGGCTTCCTGCAGTTTTCCCGAACGAACCAGACATGCCGACATGCGATATTTCAGCGCCGCATCGTCGGGATGAAACACCAATCCCGAACGCAGGACGTCTAATCCGTTTTCCAGGTCGCCTGTTTCCATCCATGCGTTGGCGTAGTCCATCCATATTTCGGGGTCGCTTTTGTCGAGCAGGGTGATTTGCCGATAGACATTGAATGCCGCTTCGTACTGCCCTGTTTTCTGTAGAATGTCGGCTTTCATGCGCAGGTATTCGACGTTGATGCTATCCAAGTCTAACGCTCTGTCTATAAATTCCAACGCCATCGTGTCGTGCGCAAATTCCGACAGGCACACGGCAATGCCGATGAAGACGTCGGGGTTCAGTCTGTCCAACTCCAACGACTTTTTGTAGTATTCCAGCGCCTGAGTGTAATCTTGTTTGCGTTCGTAACATTCGCCGATGTAGTAGTAGGTCAGCGCATCGGAGGCATCTAACGGGAGTGTTTCGCGGTATGCTTCAATGGCTTCGTCGTAGCGTTCGAGGGCGGTCAGTGCGTTGCCTTTGTTGAAATATGCGGGGACAAAAGCTCTGTTGATGGAAATAGCATAGTCGTATGCGTTCATGGCTTGCTCGTAGTTTTCCATCGCGAAGTACGATTCTCCCAAGTTGAACCATGCGATGTCGTTGAATGGGTTATTTTCGAGAAATTCGTTATAGAACTTTACGGCTTCTTCTTGTGTTCCGGTTAATTCGTAGCAGAAATCGAGGTCGCTCAAGACCTGTTCGTTGTTAGGATTGATGAGCAGTGCTTTTTGCAGCCATTCGATGGCGGATTTGAAGTTGCCCAACTGTTCATATCCGTAGGCGATGTTAATGGTTGCCACTTCTTTAAAGTATTCATCGTCAAGAGCTTTCGTGTATTGCTCAATGGCTTTTGCGGGTTGTCCTTGTTGTATCAATACCTGTCCGTAAATCATGTAGAACTCAGCATCTTCAGCCTCAATGGATTGCAGTAGTTTCAACGCCATATCCGGTCGTCCGATGAGGGAGAAGTAGCGGGATTTTTTCAGTGTGAAAGAGGCGGTAGTGGGGTATTGGCGCATTGCCATCTGGATGGCTTTCAGTGCGTTGTCGAAGTTCATGAAGTCGAGATGATAATCAATAATGATTTCAAACTCGTCTGTATCAAAAAAATAAGACTCGCCCTCCCGAACCACTTTATCGAAACGGTCTAACAACTCTTGCTCTTCGGCATATTCATTTAAAAGGTCTTCTTCCATAAATTTGTGCAAAAGTACACATTATTGCTGAATGGTGGGGTGAAAAAAAATTTTTTTATTAACATTCTCTTCTACAACCTCGGTATATTAATAGAAACTTTCAAACTCCAGTTGGCATAATTAAACTGTTCAAATCCCATGAAAACGCCGATATGTCCGATCATCCAGATGTTGTTGAGCGAATATCCGACTTCTACATAATTTTTTAGGAAAGGTGTGTTTAAATACGATAGGTAGAGGTTTTCGGTCATTAAGGTTTTATTCAGTCCGGGTAGAAATTTGAGGCAAAGGTAGGGCGTTTCGTATTTCACAAATCCCGAAATCATCCATTCGTTGGTCGCCGGCGTATAGGTTTTTACAGTATGGTATATTCGGTAAAAGTCTTTGAAGAAGAGCGGAAATTCGTAAATATAGAAGTGCCGAAATTCCGAAAAGTGCATCTTTTCCGTACTGGGATACCAGCCTCCGTTAAGGTTGTAACGGATGTTTTTCAAAATTCCCAGACGTATCATCTGCGTTACGCTTAATCCTAAATAGTCGTAGTTAGTCTCGCTGCCAAAAACACCGGGGATGCCTTTTTCCCATAAAAACGAAAAGGTAGGGAAGTTCGATGACACTGTCCGTTTATAACGACCGTCGTAGTAGTAATATCGTTGCGGAGTGTAACTGAAACCTACGTTGAAGATGGCGGCTTGATTGTCCGTAAGGTATTGTTCGTCAATGATATATGAATTATCAGGCTCATTGGGAAGATATTCTCTGATATACGGATTGTCAGGTTCGTTGGGGCGGTAATCTTTGTTGTGGTAGAAAACAGAATTTCCCGCCGTATTGTACAGTTGTTTTCTCCATTCGTACATGCCGCCTATCCGCACCTCAAAACCGTTAAACGCCTCTATCGAATGGCGTATGCCGCAGTGGGAGCGTTGGTAGAGATTGATATAACTTTCTTTAAAAAATAACGAACTGATGCTGTTGACAAAAGGATGCGCTCCGTTAGAGATATTGAAATCGGAACTCTCCTGCCCGCCATAAACGGTAAAGGAGGCACGTTTTTCGGGCAAATAGAGGTATCGGCTCGAAAGCCCGAAGATGGCATGTCCCTGATTGAATGAATAACCAGCCATCACGGTATTTGCCCATACTGTGGAATCTTTCATCTTCTTCTCAATATAACCGCTGAGGCGCAGTTTCCAACCGTCAACGGCGTTAAACGAGACCATTTCGGCAGGATAATCAATGCCAAAACTGAGATTACGGATTCTAAACGACCTGTTGTTGCCCTCTTTTTGGATGGTGTTTTCGGCTAACGAGTCGGCGATACGTCGTTTCTCGTAACTTTCCTGTTCGGATTCCAAGAGCGGCATCTTGCGGTTTTCTGTCCAATAGAGCGAATCGCGCCGGTATGCCATGCTGTCAATGGTTAGTTTGTAATTACCTCGTATTTCAAACGTCTTCACCGTTTCGACAGGATTGTTTTTGGCGTCTTCTTTGGCTTTGTCTTCGAGCAGTGAGACGATTTTCAACGCCTCGCGATTGCTGATTTCGTCTTTTTGATAAATCTGCATCATCTTCTCTTCCAAGCGTTTAGACTTTTCGGAAATCACCAATCCGTCCGACGGTTCGGGAGAAGGTGTATCGCTATTATTTTCAAAAACGACATAATTTCTTCTATTCAACTGATAATCGGTGTATTGCCTTGACGCCGAAAGGTTTACTCTAGATTTTATCCCCAACGCTTCGACTTTTACAGTCAGATAATAGGTGATCGGCGCCCAGATATTTTTCTCAACCTCTCCGAAATTCTGTTTGATGTTGAACGTGGTAGAGACGACATTGATTTTTGTTGTAGCCGAAAGGTCGTAATAATGGACATGCCAGGTGGAATCCACAATGTCTATATATCCGTTGAACGCGAAAGGGTTGTTGTTTTTTGGGATAACGCGGATGTGATAGATGGATTTTCCGTAATCGTTCGGCATGTAACTCTCCATCCGGAAACGGTAGGCAGAGAGCGCCTGCGGCGAGAGCGGGGAGACGAATGCACCGGTATTGCCGTAAATGTCGTACAATTCGAATTCGTCAATCGTTTCAATGCCTTCAATTCCTTTCGGGAAAGAGGATTTTACCGAGACAATACGGTGAAAGAGCGAATCTTTTTCGTAAGAAATCTTGCTGACGCTTTCCAACGTATAAACATCTCCGGCTTTAATCGGCAACTCCTCGCCTCCGATTTTGGCAAGACGGTTGATGGCTTTCGGGATGTGGTCAATGAAGAGCGTCGCTTTGCTGTAATTATCAACGTGATACGACTCGAATTGTTTTCGGTGATAGGGCGCTTTGGCGATGGCACGTCGCATGATGGCGTAAGCGGGGTCTTCGCCTTTTGCCGTTACCACTGCTTCGCGCAGGGTGATGCTTTTCAATTTCATCTGAACGAGCAAAGGCGATGACAGCGGAATCGTAACTTGCTGAATGTCTGTCTGATAACTGACATGCTGTGTGCGAATGGTGTAACTGCCCGCTCGTAACGGCATGGTGAAGACGCCGTTGTCGTTGGTGGTGCAGCCCTCTTTGGTCTCTTCGATGAAGATGGTGGCGAAGAGTACCGGCTCGCCTGCGTCGTCAACTACTTTTCCTTCAAACGTCTGTGCGCCAAGGGAATGGGAAAGGAAAAGAAAAATTAATCCTAAAAAATTCTGTATTTGTTTCATTGTAATTTCAATAAAATATTTCACTATTTTTGAATGCAAAGGTACTAAAAATTATTTATATGGTGTGGGTATAACGCCACTGGGGTGTATGACAAATTGGACTAAGCCGCCATTTTGATTTGATACGTCAAGTCATTCCATCGTCTGCTTTTCCAGTAAGCTCTCAGATTTACAATTCTTTGTGCCCCCTTGATAGACCACCTTTGCCCCGACAATTTTAATCTTTGCTGTATCACGTTTCGATGGGCGGATTCTA
>WRLA01000080.1 GCA_009777825.1 Bacteroidales bacterium | reverse complement strand
AATCCTGCGAAGACTACGACTATTTCCTCCAAGCCGACTACTACAACCAGAAAATCAACGCCTTACGCCGACAAATCGCCCTGCAACAGCAACTCCAACAGCGCACCCGCACGCAGTGCGACCTCAGTCGTCAACAATTAGCGACTCAGGAACGGCTTTTCGCGTCGGATTCAATCCTCTATGTTCGGAATGCCATCGCCCTTGTGGAGTACGAAACTGCGCGTAGCGCCTTTTTGCAAGTACAGCAAGCCTACCAGAGCGCCCTCTCGTCCATTGACAACATCGCGCTCACTATCGCGCAGTACGAGCAAAATATCTTCGACCTCCAACAGCAATCCGATGAGAAGGAGAAAGAACTT
Organism: Bacteroidales bacterium; assembly: GCA_009777825.1. Lineage (GTDB taxonomy): Bacteria > Bacteroidota > Bacteroidia > Bacteroidales > WRLA01 > WRLA01. The sequence goes on along the minus strand of WRLA01000080.1, from coordinate 5,589 downwards.
TTGTCGTCATTATCAGGCGCTTACGAAGCGTTGCAGTCACAAATCAATCAGTGGGAGTTGCAATACGTCTTCAAAAGCGCCGGCGCCGGCAAGGTCTCCATGACCCGACCGTGGCAGAAGAATCAGCACATCACCGCCGGAGAAGCTTTCCTGAGCATCGTGCCGGAGAGGAGCGCTCAGATCACCGGAAAAATCATGTTGCCCGCGCAGGGCGCCGGAAAGGTCAAAATCGGACAAGCCGTTAATGTCAAGTTCGACGGATATCCGTATATGGAGTTCGGGATGGTGCGGGGAAAGGTCAAAAATATATCGTTGGTTCCTGTCGCCACGCAGCAAGGAAAATTTACGATGGTGGAGGTTGAATTTCCGGACAATCTTACCACCAACTACGGTAAAACCTTGGATTTCTCACAGGAGATGTCCGGCACGGCTGAAATCATCACGGAGGATTTGCGGCTGATTGAGCGGTTTTTCAATCCGGTTAAAGCGTTGATTAAGAGGTGAGGGTATGCGATGTGCGATTATGAGACATGTGACAGAGAAGTCTCACGTCTCATATCTCATAATCTCACATCGCATATCGTCTATTTCAACCACCTATCCAACCAATCATAGAACACCCGTTGCCACAGCACGCCGTTTTGGGGATGTAGCACCCAGTGGTTTTCGTTGGGGAAGTAGAGGTATTGTGCAGGGATGTCGCGCAGGATGGCGGCGTTGAAGGCGCTCATGCCTTGCGACGCTACGATTCTGTAGTCCAACTCGCTGTGTATCACTAATATCGGGGTGTTCCATTTCTGTACGGATTTGTGAGGAGAGTTAGCGTAGGAGCGTTGAGCGACGGTGTTGTTGGTATCCCAGAAAGCGCCGCCTAAGTCCCAGTTGGTGAACCAGTTTTCTTCTGTTTCCAAGTATTGTGCTTCGAGGTTGAACATGCCGTCGTGGGCGATGAACGCCTTGAAACGGTTGTCGTGGTGTCCGGCGAGCCAGAAGACCGAGAAGCCGCCGTAACTGGCGCCGACAGCACCCAGACGCTCTTCGTCCACCCACGGTTCTTTCTTGACGGCGTCAATGGCGCTGAGGTAGTCTTTCATGTTTTGCCCGCCGTAGTCGCCCGATATTTGCTCGTTCCACTCCTGACCGAAACCGGGCAGCCCGCGCCGGTTGGGCGCCACGACGATGTAGTCGTTAGCCGCCATCATCTGGAAGTTCCAGCGGTAACTCCAAAACTGACTTACAGCGCTTTGCGGTCCTCCTTGACAATAAAGCAAGGCAGGGTATTTTTTGTTGGGGTCGAAGTTTGGCGGCAGGATGACCCATACGAGCATATCTTTGCCGTCGGTGGTCTTGACCCAACGTTGGGTAACTTCGCCGAAAGTCAGTTGGTCTAAGAGATGTTTGTTCTCGAAAGAGAGTTCCGTGTCCGTTCCGGTGAGCGGGTCAACGGAGTATATCTCAACCGGTTTCGACATGGACATCTTGGTGGCGATGATGCGGTCGCCGGCGAGGGCGAAGGAGGTATAGTCGTGGACGCCTTCCGTGAGTTTGGTGATGGTCTCCTCTTCTATAATTAAATGGTATAGTTCCTCGGTCGCATGTCGGCAACTGATGAAGTAAACAGACTTGGAATCATCGGAAAACGCTAACTGCGTAGCATCTTGGTCGAATGTGGCGGAATAATCCTTTTTCTCGCCGGTTTGGCGGTTGAGGATGAACAGGCGATTTTTGTCGGCTTCGTAACCGTCGCGTGCCATACTTTCCCACGCCATCAAGACGCCGTCGGGGGAATAGACCGGGTTTTGGTCATAGCCGGGCATTCCGTCGGTGAGGTTGACGGTGGTCTTGGAAACTAAGTCATATTCGTAGATGTCGGTATTGGTGGAGAGCGAATAGGCTTTCCCCGTCAGTTTTCGGCAGGTGTAAGCCAACTTTGTCGCGTCGGGACTCCACGCCACTTGTTCCATGCCGCCGAAAGGTTCCACGGGCGAACTGTATGGCTCTCCTTCGAGGATGTCGGTGATGTTGCTCAGCGTTTTCCCGTCGAAGTCGGCGATGAAGAGGTGGCTGTAACTGTCCACCCAGTGATCCCAGTGGCGGTACATCAGGTCGTTCATCAGGCGTCCGGTGGTTTTGTCCAAGTTTTGGAAGAGACTTTCAAACGGTTTTTCCTTTGGGACGTCGGCGCTGAAGACGATTTTTTTCCCGTCGGGGGCGTACTTGAAGGCGTTGATGCCGTTGGCGACGTCGGAGATTTGCTGTTTCCCACTCCCGTCGGGGTTCATCTCCCACAGTTGCATTGTCCCGCTCTCGGTGGAGAGGAAGCCGATTTTGGTTCCGCTGGGGTTCCATGCGGCGTTGTATTCGCCGAAAGCGGTGTGGGTCAGTTGGCGTTGGTTGCTGCCGTCAACGTCCATCACAAAGAGTTCGCGATTGCTTTTATTCGCCGAAATGTCGTAGAAAGTTGCCCCATACAGTACTCGTGTGTTGTCGGGTGAGACCGTAATCTCGCTGATTCGCCCGAATGACCACAGCACTTCGGGCGTCATGATGGGCGATGCCAAGGTTAAATTATTTTTTCCGATAAGCGACGCGCCTTGCGTAGAACCTGTTTCTTTTGCGTTGTTACATGCTGCTAATGAGCAAATTATAATAATCGCAAGCAAAATAAAATGTCGTAATTGTACCATAAACATTGTAGTTTTAATTTTTTTTGCAAAAGTACACTATTTTATTATTTTATGTGAATGTTTTGTTAAAGAGAGAAAAATTTTTTTTCTTTTTTTAAAAAAAGTTGTCCACTAACAAAAAAGTATTACCTTTGCACCGGTTATCTACAATGGTATTTTATGCGTTTTCATAAAATATTTTTTGTTGTATATGGTTGATTATAAAAGAAATATAAAATAAATAAATAGATAGTAAAATTAAAAAAGTAAGAAGATGAATGTAAAATTTTTACCTAAGATGAATTTTATCAGCCTGAGCAAGATGTTCGCGTTGCTGATAATGATGATTGTTTTTATTGCCGGGTCGCCGACGTTGCGAGGACAGCATATTAATTGCGATCCGACGCCCAAGTATGAACAGGAGAATGACCAACTACTGTATTGTTGCCCTATGGAATTCCCGCACACTTTCACTGTTGGAACAGAATGTTCCCGTATAGCGGCAACAGTAACGGTATTGGACGATGGAAATGTGAGATTTGATGTTATTGGCGTAGGGGCACTGTCTTTTGAATTTTTAGAATTCGGCATTTTTTACGATGACGCCAAGTATGATTTGTGTGATGCCGGATTTAATCAATCAATAGAGCATGGTTGTAATGGTCCCCAGTGTTGGCACTGGTCCAACAATATTATGGATGCTATAACCATTTATGATGATATAACACTCACTAATCATAGTGGGGCTAATCCCGCAGACTTCGCTCCGAGCGGGTCCACCCATCACAGGCAATCGGGAAGACCTTTGAGTGGCATGCAAGGGGGTTATACTTACTTAGACGGCATGGCTGCATTTACAGCTTTTATTGGAGTGACAATACCCTATTATGAGGATTATTTTGAAAATAAGGATCAAGGTACAATAGTGCCTCTGTTTTCTTTTTATCTGAAAAATATAACCGGCAATCCTAAATATAAACTTGATTTGGCGAATGATATAGGATTTGGCGTTAATGACCTAGGCACTCTTGGCTTTACAGTGTCTTGGGGGTATGGCGCTAAGGAAATCGCGTATGCTGAAATTCAAAGAAGTACATGGGTCGTGGATGGAGAGGTTGGGATAGAACCGAACTGGTTCTACTTTCGCTCTGAAGCCGGAGTAGAGACTGTGGACACAATCGCATGTGATGGTCAAACAGTTTTGGAAGGAAAGATAACGCGTCCTTATTCCCCTATGGGCGGCATCTTGGATTATCATACGCTTGTAGGACCACAGGAGGATGTGAGTTATACAGAAAAAAACGGCGAACTCGACTATGACCGGATAATCAAATACGGATTTATTTATACGGAAGATCCGTTGGCTGTAGGTAAAGATTGGAATATTGATATGTTTTCGAATGATTTGAAAAATGGCGGCACACCTATTACACCTACGATTAATTTGTCGACGTTGCTGAATAGTGGAACTGGGACATTTCCCGTTACCATTGATGGCATAAACTGTATGGTTGTCATTGTAGATGACGAGAATCCCGTTTCGAGAGACACAACATATAACAGCCCTAGTATTGCCATGACAAACGATATCTATGTCTGGTCTTTTGCGACGTACTACTTCCAGACCTCGCAGGAATATGCCCTGCTGGGGAATAAGGTAAAGATTGTGTATAGCGATGCGCCTTGTCAGGAAGCATGCGATTTAACGATAAACAGCGTCTATGTAGTAAGTCAGTCCACGTGTACCGGCACAGGTGGCGAAATTCAGATTAACGTTACCGGCGGCAAGTCTCCCTACACCTACGGCATTAATGCACCGGGTTCTACACCCCTCGACAGCGGCTTAATCGGCGGCTTAGCGCCGGGTACCTATTATATATATGTACAAGATGACTCGGAATGTGATCCGGTAATGAGCGGCGCGATAACGATAGAGGCGACCGACGCCAACTTCAGTTTCAGCGTAACTACGACCGACGCCTCCTCCTGCGGCGCATCGGGCAGCATCACGCTTACGATTAACGGTAGCGGCGCTGCGTATCAATACCGTTTGGATGATGGCTCATGGGTGGCGGTGTCCGGTCCTATATTGGCTACTACGGGCATCCATATCATAGAAGTAAGAGACCTAGCCACTCCTACATGTATTCTGAGCAGCGGCGAGATCTTTGTTGGCGTAGGCGGCACAGGCGGCTTGACCGTAAACGCCACCAGTCCTACCGGAGCGACGTGCGAATCGCCTACGGGTGAGATAACCTTGACAGTAAGCGGTGGTAGCGGCGACTATAGTTATCGCATCGGCGACATGCCAATGACAGCGATGCCGTTGGGCGGCACGGTAACGGTAGAAGATTACGCCGCCGGCACCTACAACTGGCGCGTGATAGACAATATTACCGGCTGTTATGACGAAGATTTTGTAAAAGTATTCAACTCCGACAAACCGACATTCGAGGTAGAGTTAAAATCTGTTATTGATGCCAAGTGCGACGGCACCGGTGGCGGAATGATCACTGTTACGGTTAAAAACGGCACCCCGCAGTATAAACTCACCATAGATGGATGGAAAACGTCTCCGGCAGCAACATTATCCGCCGCCGGCGATTACACCTTCACCGACCTTGCTGTAGGTCTCTATGATGTTCTCGTTGAAGATAACGACGGCTGCACCTACGTTTACAAGAACATCGAAGTTGAGCGAGGAGTATCTCCGACAGTAGTGATAAACCACGCATTTGTATCGTCTCATACTACGTGCAACGATCAAAACGGTTCGATAGAGATTCACATTAGCGGCGGCACTGCACCTTACCAGTACAGCACCGACGGTGTAAATTACAACGGTTCGCTATCGGCAGGCAGCAACACCATCCCGAACTTAGGTACGGGTACCTATTATATATATATCAAAGATAGTTCTCCC
>WRLA01000079.1 GCA_009777825.1 Bacteroidales bacterium | reverse complement strand
GTGGCGTCGAGCATGTAGTGTATGCCCTCTATGCAGGGACCGGCTACGTTAAAGTATTTCATGTTCATAATTTTTATGTATTAACAACCAAAAACATTCACTGTTTTTCCATCTAACTTTTCCTCTCTTTTATAGATTTTCGCGCTCCACGATTTTTTCGGATTGCGGTCGAAAACCACCAGCCAGCCTTCGGAGCAGCCGAGCGTATCCATGTAACGCAGCGTTTGCTCGATGCCTTTCTCTATGGATTGTTTTCCGCGGTTGATTTTCAACTCGATGGGGTATTTCTTACCCTTATATTCGATACACAAGTCCAACCGCTCTCTGCCTGTTGCCATCTCCCGATACACATCGCCGCCACCGTTGAAGACGCGTTGCAGAAATGCCTGTAAAATCAAGTGCGGCGCCGCCTCTTTATATTGGAAACGCTCTTGCCATATCTTGGAATTTTCACGCCAAAATTGTTGAAAGTCCTGCAATATCAGGTTCATGTCAACAGTGTTTTTTTTGTAGTATTTGGGCATGTTGTATTCGGAGAAGCGCTCGTAGGATTGCAAAGTTCTTAGTTCATTGTAATTTAAGGTGCGGATGATCACTTCGCCGTAGATTGGGTTTCCGGCAACAATAGTCTCATTTTCTAATCGTATCAATCCAAGATCTTTCACATAATTAAAATCATCGGATATTTCATCAAACTTTTCGCCTTCGCCTAATATCATCGGCTCGATAATTTTCTGCACGCGCTTTTCTTTCAATTTGTCCAAGAGTTGGTCAATATGGACGTCGCGGCGCAAGATGATAGTCTGTATCGCTTTGGAGACCATGTCGGCGGTAATGTTGATGGAATAATCCTTTTTGAGTTGTTTTTCAATGATTTCGCGGGCAATGGCATTGACAAGCCAAGGCTGTCCCTGTGTCTGCTCGAAAGCGAGTTCTACAGCGCTTTCTTCAAAACGCTGTCCTGTTTCTGTGGTGTGTTGTTGGTACAGATTGGTAACTTCCTGTTTTGTGAAATTGCGCAGAGTCAATGCTTCTGTTATGACATTAAACGGGCTTGCCGTTCCGAGCGTTGCCTGATTTTCGCGGATTTGCGCCTTGTAGTCGCGGATATTGCGCATTCCGACCAATGCAACCGACGCCGGAAATGGGGCAATAGCGCGGTTTACATAGCCGTTGCGCAGTTGTCTTAAAAATGACAATAAGGTGTTTTCGCTTAAACAGTCGGCTTCATCAAAAAAGATTACAAGCGGTTTGTCAAGTCGTCTGCAATAATTTCTCAACGCAAATCCAAAAGCATTGGAATAATCGCTCAAATTGATATTTTCTTTAAATTTTTCGGCATCCGGCATACTGTAATTTTCCAACGCCATGACAAACGAATTTACAATAGAAAGAATGCCTTTTTCGGGTTCCGGTGTAACATACGCGTTTTCCAACGAGCAGTAAACAGCATAATATTTACCCTCTTTGTTTATCTGATTGGCAAAATTTATCAACAGCGTGGTTTTGCCGGTCTGACGTGCAGCGTGGATGACGAAATATTGTTGTGTGTTGATGAGTTCTACCAACTCGTCATGCAAACGTGCTGTGGCGTCGAGCATGTAATGTATGCTCTCTATGCAAGGACCGGCTACGTTAAAGTATTTCATGCTCAAATATTTTTTTGCAAATGTACGAAAAAAACGGTTAAGAATACAATTTTATCAAATAGTTTGTGTTGATATGATAATATAGTATCAAAAAAATAATAAAATGAAACGACTATCATTTATTGCCATCATCATTGTAAGCGCGGCGGTTGCTTTTGCACAAAAGGTTGACCCTCAGGTGCTATTGAAACAAGCCAGCGAGAAAGCAGCGGCTTATCAAACCATCGCGGCAGGATTTACCTATTCGCTCCAAAACACTGCTGCCAAGTTGAACGACAGCCAAAAAGGCGACATCACCATCAAAGGCGACAAATACCGCTTGGAGATAGCGCAGCAGACGATTCTTTCCGACGGGAAAACCGTTTACACCATCATGCCGAACGCTAAAGAGGTGCAAATCAACGACATCGAAGATATGAACGACGCCATCACGCCCAACAAAATCTTTACCGACTACTACAAGAACTTCACAGCAAAGTCGGTAACGGAAAAAACGGTCAAAGGCGTTGTCTGTCAGGTGATTGAGTTGGAGCCTGTCAGCAAAAAAGATTTCACGAAAGCCGTGTTGACAGTTGCAAAATCCGACCTGATACCGCAGGAACTGCAACTGACGGATAAAAAAGGAACGCTCCATACCTACGTATTGGAAAATTTCAAAGTTGATCAACCCATAGACGACGCCGTGTTCACTTTCAAACAGGGCGACTATCCGGACTATGAGGTGATTGACATGAGGTAAACCATCATTTTCCACCGCGATGAACAACACCTTGCCGCCCTTAGCCGAGATTTTGCGCCCCGACAGTTTGGATGGCTATATCGGTCAACGGCATTTGGTCGGCAAAGACGCCATCCTGCGCAAAGCCATCGAAGGCGGCAACATCCCTTCGATGATTCTGTGGGGACCGCCGGGCGTCGGCAAGACGACGCTGGCGGTAATCATCTCCAAACAGTTGGAAGCGCCGTTTTTCACCCTTAGCGCGGTAACGTCGGGCGTGAAAGACGTGCGGGAGGTGATAGAAAAGGCGCGGACGACCCGCAAATCCATCCTTTTCATTGACGAAATCCACCGTTTCAGCAAGTCGCAACAGGACTCGCTCTTGGGCGCGGTCGAAAAAGGTATCGTTACGCTAATTGGCGCGACAACAGAAAATCCCTCTTTCGAGGTGATAAGTCCGCTGTTATCACGCTGTCAGGTTTACGTTTTGAAATCTCTTGATGTGAACGATTTAAAAGAATTGTCGGAGAGCGTCCTTGCGTGGTATCGCAAAAACGGGTTTCAGATAGAGATTGACGAGCCGGAGGCGCTGTTCCAAATATCGGGCGGCGACGCCCGTAAACTGATCAATGCCATCGAGTTGGTCTTCATGGCGGAATATCGCGAAAACAAAGTGTTGCACATCACCAACGCGATGGCACAAGAGGTGATACAGAAACGCCTGGCGCTCTACGACAAAGGCGGCGAGCAACATTACGACATCATCTCGGCTTTCATCAAGAGTATTCGCGGCTCCGACCCTAACGCCGCCGTCTATTGGTTGGCACGGATGATCGAGGGCGGCGAAGATCCGAAGTTCATCGCCCGCCGCTTGGTGATTTTGGCTTCGGAAGATATCGGCAACGCCAACCCCAACGGACTACTCTTGGCAAACGCCTGCTTCGACGCCATCACCAATATCGGGATGCCCGAAGGACGAATCGTGCTGGCGCAAACTGCCGTCTATTTAGCGTGCAGTCCAAAAACCAACGCCAGTTATATGGCAATAGAGAATGCCGTCTCATTAGTACGTCAGACCGGCGACTTGCCCGTGCCGCTACACATCCGCAACGCGCCCACCAAATTGATGAAAGATCTCGGATACCACAAAGGGTACCAATACGCCCACAGTTATCACGACAACTTCTCCGTCCAGGAATACCTCCCCGGCAAAATTGCCGGAACAACACTCTACGAACCCGGAAACAATGCACGGGAAAATGAGATGCGACAACGACTAAAAAATCTTTGGGAAGGGAAGTATGGGTATTGATGCGATGTGCGATGTAAGTTATTCGGTTATTCAATTATTTGAAAAATCGTATCTTTGCAAAACTTATTTTTAATTAAGTGTACTATGAAACACAAAAGTATTTTCGTATTATTTTTTGCTGTGATCATTTTTTCGCTCAGCGCCCAAATTGAAACTCCCGTCAAGTGGGAATTCAGTTCCAATTTTGTTTCCGACGACGAAGTCGAACTGTCGGTTACGGCTACCGTTGACGAGGGATGGCACCTCTATTCACAAGCCATTGAAGAAGGGAAGGGACCACTTCCGTTGCGCTTTGAATTTGCCGGAGACAGCACACAATATCAACGCACCGGCGAAGTATCTGAACCGACGCCCAAACAAGAATGGGATGACATTTTTGAAATGGACATCTTCTACTTCGAAAAAGAGGTAACGTTCACCCAAAAAATAACGCTGCTCACGGACGAACCCGTCAACATCGAAATGTCGCTGTCGGGACAAGCCTGTTCCGATTACGTCGGAAAATGCGTTCCTGTTGATGCAGAACATACTTTCACTTTCAATCAGTCGGAAGAGCAAGCAGCGGTTGCGCCCTCGGAAGTTACCGATGACGGCGAGAGTTCTGCCTCCCTGTGGGGATTTTTTTGGGCGGCGTTCATCAGCGGATTGTTGGCTGTGATCATGCCCTGCGTCTTTCCAATGATTCCGATGACGGTATCCTTTTTCATGCACGGCGCCAAATCGAAAGCGAAAGCGCGTGCCGAGGCGCTCTTTTTCAGTTTTTCCATCATTGCCATCTTCACCATTATCGGCGTAGCCGTCTCTATCTTTCTGGGACCGGCGTTCATCAATTGGCTCAGTACGCATTGGATTCCCAATACCTTCTTCTTCCTGATATTTCTGATTTTCGCCATCTCTTTCTTCGGCGCTTTCGAAATCACACTGCCGAGTTGGATTGTCAACAAAGCCGATGCCCAAGCCGACAAAGGCGGCTTTATCGGCGCCTTTTTCATGGCGTTCACCTTGGTGTTAGTCTCTTTCTCCTGCACGGCGCCCATCGTTGGCACCGTCTTGGTGGAGGCGGCGCGCGGGTCGGTGATTCGTCCCATCATCGGGATGCTCGGATTTTCGTTAGCCGTTGCCATTCCTTTCGGATTCTTCTCGTTCTTCCCGCAGAAACTCAACGCATTACCCAAGTCCGGCGGATGGCTTAACTCTGTGAAAGTGTGTCTGGGATTTGTCGAACTGGCTTTGGGATTGAAATTTTTGATGGTCGTTGACCAAACCTACCACTGGGGAATATTAGAACGCCATACCTACCTCGCCGTCTGGATTGTGATTTTCCTGCTGATGGGCGTTTACCTCTTGGGCGGCATCAAGTTTAAACATGACAGCGAACTGAAATATGTTGGCGTCGGACGACTGTTTTTTGCCATCTTGACTTTCACTTTTGTGTTCTATCTGTTTCCGGGACTCTTCGGGTCGCCCTTGAAGATGCTGGCAGGCTATCTCCCACCACAAACGTCGCTCAACTTCGACATCCCCAATACCATTAAAAGCGAAACCAAAGAGTTAAAGCGGACCCTTAGAAATGTGTCGGCTACGGCAACAACATTCGCGGAAAATGGCGCAAGGTGCGAATATCCGAAATATATTGATTTCCTTCATCTACAGCACAATTTAGACGGGTATTTCGACTTAGACCAAGCCATACGCTGCGCTCAGGCACAGAATAAACCGATCTTCATTGACTTCACCGGACACGGATGCGTCAACTGCCGCGAGATGGAAGCCACCGTCTGGGGCGATCCGAGAGTGCTGAGACGCCTGCGCGAAAATTATGTCATCGTCGCGCTCTATGTGGACGATAAAAAATCCCTCCCCGACGACGAAGTTTATATTTCGGAGTATGACAATAAAAAGAAAAAGACCATTGGCGCTAAAAATGCCGACATCCAGGTAAAATATTTCGGCTCCAACGCCCAACCCAACTACATCCTGTTGGACAACCGCGGCGACTACGCAACCATCAAAGACGACATCCTGATGCCCACACGCGGACATAATCTCAACATCGAAGCGTTTATCAAATTCTTGGACGACGGGGTAGCAGAGTATAAAAGAAGAAAACCGTAAGAAAACCAATATCTTCTTACGGTCTCACAATTTTGTGTCTCACGCACTCTTCACTCACTCTTCACTCCTATTGTATATTCTCTGCCTTATCCATCACTTGATATATCTTATTTGCATCTTGCGTAGGTTTTGATCCCTAACTCCGCTCAAGTTAGGTAGTTTATCCCAATGTTAGCGAAGAGTTTTTGAGATTTTTGGGTTACTTCGGCTTGGTACCATACCTGTCTGATTTTTATTTTGCAGATTGCTTTGGAGAACTCGATAATATCTTTTGGGGAGAATTTAGAA
>WRLA01000078.1 GCA_009777825.1 Bacteroidales bacterium | reverse complement strand
AAAAATTTCGCGCTGATTCCTGTCTGGTAACTTCCCTAACATAATTTGCCACTTTTTTGACCACAAAGATACAAAAAATGGTTGAATTATACAGGAATTGCTGATATTATTCCATTGATTGTTAATAATTTATGATATTTTAAGGAACGACTAATTAATTTTTTTTGATGCGCGTGTTTTGCCGGTAACGGCTTTTTTTAACATCTATTTTTTCCTGATGAGCATCAGCCCATCACAAAGCGGTAACAGCACATTGGTTACACGGTCGTCGGCTTGCACGATGTCGTTAAATTCCCGTATTTTTCGGGTTACACGGTCATCTTGGTTCGGATCAGCGACTTTGCCGTACCATAATATATTATCCACGAGTATCACTCCGCCGGATGCCATTTTGTCCATAACTAATTGATAATAAGTGGAAAGATTGTCTTTGTCGGCGTCAATAAAAGCCATGTCGAATTTCGTGTTCAGGTCGGGGATGACTTGTAAGGCGTCGCCGATGATGAAACGTATTTTTTCTTCTAATTCGCTTATTTTAAAATACTTACGCGCGATGTCTTCTATTTCGGGATTGTTGTCAATGGTGGTCAAAAGTCCATCTTCGGAAAGACCTTGCGCCAAGCAGATAGCGGAATATCCCGTGAAGGTTCCGAGTTCCAAAATATTTTTCGGTTGTATGAGTTCGACGAGCGTGGTCAGCAGGCATCCCAATATTTTTCCACTTAACATCTGCGGTATCGTTGTTTTCAGATTGGTTTCGCGGATAAGTTGTTCGAGAACGTTATTTTCGTCGGTGGTGTGTAACTCGCAATAATGCTCGATGTCAGCGTCTATGATAAAACCTTTTTCGCTCATTTTTCTGGTATAAAAATCAGAGTGCTCAACTTGTTGAAATTCAAATACTTCCTTGCTGTTTCGAGGAGTTGGTCGGCGGTTACGGCTTCTATTTTTCGGAACAATTCTTCGAGTTCCAACACACGTTCTGTGTGCAACAGACTTTTGCCGATGTTGATCATCTGGTTCAATCCCGAGTCGGAAGATATGGCAATTTGTCCGCAGTATTGTTGTTTCATCCGTTTCAAAGTCGCGGTAGGGTAGGGGGTGGCAGTGATTTTGTCGAGTTCTTTTTTGATGATTTTCAGGCACTTGCCGATGTTTTTTGGCTCCGTTCCGATGTAAATCTGGAAGATGCCGGTATCGTTGTAGGCGCTATAATGGGATTCGTTGTTATAGGTCAGTCCGTTTCTTTCGCGTAGCGCCATGTTGAACACCGAACTCATGGCAGGTCCGCCCAAATGGTTGTTTAAGAGCAACATGGCGGTACGTTCATCCGAATATATCGAAGGCGCGACGCCGCCCATGATGCAATGGGATTGGTGTATGGGCTTTTTTATTTTTATCTCAAATTTTTCCGAATGTGTTGCCGGAACGACAGCGGAAACGGGCGATTCAATCTGTTGCGTAAAAAACCGTTCAATCTGTTTTTTCACGGCGTCGAACGACGTCTTTCCGACATAACTCACCACCATCCTTTCGGGGGCGTAATATTTTCTAACAAACTGAATGACATGGCGTTGCGTGAAAGAACACACTTTTTCGGGCGTTCCGAGAATATTGGCGCCAAAGGGTTGATTCGGAAAGAGAAACTCTTCGAAATCGTCGAAAATCTGCTCGGAAGGGGTGTCCAAGTAAGAGTCAATTTCATCGAGTACGACCTCTTTTTCTTTTTCCAACTCTTTTTCGGGAAAGGTGGCGTTGAAGACAATGTCGCTCAACAGTTCCAACGCACGCGATGAATGTTCTGCCAAAAAACTGGCGTAAACCGCTGTTTCTTCGCGACTTGTGTAGGCGTTTAACTCGCCACCCACCGCCTCCAAGCGGTTAAGCACTTCCGAAGATGAACGTTTTTTTGTTCCTTTGAACAAGACGTGTTCGATGAAATGGGCTAATCCCTGCTCTGCGGGCGTTTCGTGGCGCGAACCGGCAGCGATGAAGACGCCGGCATGAGACACCGGAGTATCCCAAGGCAGGTAAACGAGACGTAAGCCGTTTGAGAAAGTATGTTGTCGTGTGTGGCTCAAAACAGTGTTGTGAAAGGGTTTTATTTAATCAAGAACGGGAAGTCGTCAAAGTTTTTCAGCGCTATTTGCGTTCCTCTGGCGACGGCGCGCAAGGGGTCTTCGGCGATATGAACCTGCAATTTTGTCTTTTGGTGTAGGCGTTTGTCAAGTCCGCGCAGCAAGGCGCCGCCTCCGGCTAAATATATCCCTGTCCGGAAGATGTCGGACGAGAGTTCCGGCGGCGTCTTTTCCAATGCCAAAAGCACTTCCTGTTCAATTTTTGAGATGGATTTATCGAGACACTGCGCTATTTCGGCGTGATTGACGGTAACTTCTACGGGGATGCCGGTCATCATGTCCCGTCCTTGAATCTTAACGGGTTGCGGGGCATTGTCCAACTTTTCCAATGCAGCGCCTACTTCAATCTTAATGCGTTCTGCTGTGCGCTCGCCCACGTTGAGATTATGGCATTTCTTCATGTGTTCTTTGATGTCTTCATTAAATTCATCCCCTGCAATACGAACGGACTGGCTGATAACGATATTTCCAAGTGAGATGACGGCGATTTCCGACGTGCCGCCTCCGATGTCCACAACCAAGTTGCCGATAGGTTCTAACACATCCAATCCTATTCCGATGGCAGCCGCCATGGGTTCGTGAATCAATCTTACTTCTTTGGCGCCTGCCTGCTCTGCCGAGTCTTTCACCGCCCGCTCTTCTACTTCGGTAATGCCCGACGGAATGCAGATCACCACCTTGAGCGACGACATCCCCCAACCTTTCACTCCCGGAATACTCTTGATGAACTCTCTGAGCATCAGTTCTGCTGATTTAAAATCGGCAATGACGCCATCGCGCAACGGACGAATGGTGCGAATGTTGCCGTGCGTCTTTCCGTGCATCATCTGCGCACGCGTGCCTACCGCCATCATTTTGCCGGTAGCGATGTCAAGCGCAATGATAGATGGCTGGTCAATAACCACTTTATCGTTGCAATATATTACAGTGTTAGCAGTGCCAAGATCTATGGCTATTTCTTTGGTGAGAAACGAAAATAATCCCATGGTTTACACATTTTTAATGAGTTCGTAAATAAAGAGTGCAAAGGTAATGCTTTTTGAAATATCAACGATGATTTTTTCAAAAAATGGTTAAAAATTTTTTTTACCCAAAAAACATTATCTTTGCAAATTATCTTATCATATTAATTATGTCTAAACTTTTTATTGTACCAACGCCCATTGGCAATCTCGAAGATATCACGCTGCGAGCGCTGCGGACGCTGAAAGAGGTGGATGTCATCCTGACGGAAGATACGCGGGTAACGGCAAAACTGCTCTCCCATTTCGATATTCGCAAAAAAGTCATCTCTTACCATCTTAATAATGAACACCAGAAAACGGCTGATGTGATCGCTCACCTGAAAGCCGGAACAACATTGGCGTTAGTTACCGACGCAGGAACGCCGGGCATCTCCGACCCCGGATTTCTGTTAGTCTCCCATTGTGTAAAAGAGAACATCCCCGTCGAAACACTGCCCGGAGCCACAGCGTTTGTCCCCGCCTTAGTCAACTCGGGACTGCCCTGCGACCGTTTCTTCTTCGAAGGTTTCCTGCCGCACAAAAAAGGACGCCAAACCCGATTAGCATTCCTGTCGCAACTGCCTTATACCTTCGTCCTCTACGAATCGCCGCACCGCATCTGTAAAACGTTGGAACAACTTGCGCAATCCTGCGGCGACGAGCGAAAAGCCTGCGTCTCACGAGAACTGACAAAGATCTTCGAAGAAAACCAACGCAACTCCCTCAAAGCGTTGCTCGAACACTATATCGCGCATCCGGCAAAGGGAGAAATTGTGGTGGTGGTGGAAGGGATGAAGGAATAATTGGGCTCATAGCGTTCCGTGCGTAAAATCTTTGCGCCCTTGTGGTAAAAAATCAACCGCAAAACCCTGAACCCACAACGGCAGATGCCAAAGTCTCCAAAGGCGCCGGAACAGGCAATTTTAGCGCCACATTAACCGGTTTAGCACAAAACACCCATTACTATGCCCGCCCCTACGCCATAGCAAATGGAAAGACTTGTTACGGGGAAGTGGAAAATTTTCAAACGCTGCAGGATTATGACGGCGTAGTCATCAACGGCATCCGTTGGGCAACCCGCAATGTAGGCGCCCACGGAGAATTCGTTGAAAAGCCCGAACATTTTGGTGGTTATTACCAATGGGGACGCAGAGGAGACGGACACGAACAACCTACAAGCGGTACTACTGCAACTTTGTCAGATACTGATACACCGCCACATGGTGACTTTATATTAGTCGGATTGTGGCCTCCTTATGATTGGCGCTCTCCTCAAAATCATGTTCTTTGGGGACCTGTCAAAACTGCCAACGACCCTTGTCCATCCGGCTGGCGTGTACCTACAAACGGAGAATTGAATAGTTTGGAAAATTCGGGTAGTTATTGGAGCAAATTAAATGGCATAGATGGTCGTTTTTTTGGTAGTGACGAAAACACCATCTTTCTTCCCGCCGCTGGCTTACGCAAATCCGGCGATGGCTTGTTCGAGCTCATCGGCGTGGTCGGAATTTACTGGAGTAACACTCCAAACGGCACCGATGCTCGCTACTTGGACTTCAACAGCGGTGGCTACTACTACACCCTCCATGGCTACCGAGCCATTGGCTACTGTGTCCGTTGCGTATCAGATCAATAGTCTGAACTGTGATTTTAGAATGATTTCAATGCTGGGCATGATAAAAACCTCTGTGAGCCTCTGTGTTCCCAGTGTCTCTGTGCTGAAAAAATCTCTGGATTGCTTTACTTCGTTCGCAATGACGGGATGTAGCGTCTTGTGTCTAAAAGTCTCACATCGCACATCGCAAAAATTGTCTGAACTGTGATTTTAGAGTGATTTGAGTGATGGGCATGATTGAAAAGTTGTATCTTTGCAGCAATAATCACAGACCACATGAATATTGAAGAACTTCGTAATCATTGCCTTGCAATAAAAGATGCAGAGGAGTGTACCCCTTTCGGGGAGGATGTGATGGTGTATAAGGTTATGAATAAGATGTTTGCCTTTTTCCCTCTGAATCCGAAGGGCAACGAACACTTTGTTGTTATGAAGTGTGACCCCGAAAGAACGGTGGAGTTAAGAGAGCGATACGAAGGTGTTACGAAAGGGTATTATGCGGGGAACAATCTGATGTGGAACTCTGTTTACATTCAAAGGGATGTCCCCGATAAACTAATCGTAGAGTTGATAGAACATTCTGTGGAAGAGGTTGTAAAGCAACTTCCTAAGGCGAAACGAGAAGAATACGAAAGGTTGAGTCTGTAGAAATGTCGAAATAACAAAATCGGTTTGCGTTTCGATGGTTTCATTATGGGGATGACGAAAAAAGTCATTTGATAAAAAAGTTGTATCTTTGCCATATTGTTAACTTTGATAAAGAACCATCGAAACCTAAAATGAACGACTTTTTCACCCAGAGCGCCGCATGGCACGAGAAGATAGGGCAGATTTACGCCTTGTTGGAGCGCGTAAAGATATCTGAGGAGCAGTCTGCCGACGTGTTGCATTTGCGAAAGACAAGCCGTATTCTCAGTATTGGCAGTACAACTGCTATTGAAGGTAATCGTCTTTCGCTTTCGCAGGTGCGCGATGTGATTAACGGGAAACCTGTTCTGGGTCCGCCGAAAGACATCAAAGAGGTGCAAAATGCATACACCGCCTACGAACTTATTCCGCAGTTAGATGCCTATTCCGTTGATGATTTTTTGGCTGCTCATCGCCACATCACGAGCGAATTGATTAACGAAGCAGGGCGCTTTCGCACCGCTAGTGTATTTGTCGTAAACGGTAAGGGCGATATTCTTCATTCGGGAGCAGATTTCAACGATGTGCCGACTTTAATATCCGAACTGTTTGCGTGGGGTAAAGAGAGCGATGCGCACCCGCTCATAAAGTCTTCTGCAATGCACTTTATGATAGAACATATCCATCCTTTTCGCGATGGGAACGGCAGGATTGGGCGGCTGTGGCAAACGCTTGTGCTTACAAAATGGAACGCCCTGTTTGAGTGGATGCCGGTGGAAACCATTATTTACAACAATCAGGCGAAGTATTACGAAGCCTTGCAACGCTCCCACAACAATGCAGGCAAAGTGGATTGTGCGCCCTTCATTGACTTTATGCTTGATGTACTCGAAAACACAATGTATAAATACATTGATACTGCGACAACTACGGTAGCGATTGAAAATACGGAATTAAGTGCAAACGATATAGTAAAGTTGGGTGTAAAGTTGGGTGTAAAGTTGAGTGTAAATCAAATAGAGGTATTAAAACTCATTCTATCAAACAATTACATTACAATTAAAGAGATGGCAGAAAAGATAAAAATATCTGAAACGGCTATACAGAACAATCTTGCAAAACTCAAAACGGCGGGTATTATAGTCCGTATAGGCAGCGACAAATCGGGGTATTGGAACGTTATTGAATAATATGGTATATAGGGCACGAAAAACAGAAATTTACAGACGAAAATCACATTACGCAACAAAATCTGAAAAAATATTCGCAGATGAAAAAAAAGTTGTACATTTGCACCCGAGTTCTAAGCAATAATTCTTGTTTAGAATTTAAAGATAGATAATGTGCTATAAACACATTATCAGACATATTGAAATAGCGTAACTATTCAGTCCTAACAAAAGGAATAATCGCCAATGTTTCCATCACATTTTTGGTATTTTTGATGGTTGTATCAATAACAGACCGGATGACGGCAAAAGCCTTAGCTCCT
>WRLA01000077.1 GCA_009777825.1 Bacteroidales bacterium | reverse complement strand
ATTTCAGACTGCCTTTTTCGGAGTTTAATACCTCTATCTCGGCGTGGAAGTCCACATTTTTGGCGCAAAAGATGGTATCTTTCAAATTTTCATGGTGGATGTCGTTGGCGTAAAATTCTGCGGTATTGGGTATTTCCGGTGCAAAGTGAGCAACTAACGTGCGGTCTTCGGATGCGGTAAACGAATACGTTTCAGTGGCGCCGGGTATCTCCACGCCGCCTTCCGTCCAGTAGAGAAAGACAAATCCGGGGTTGGGCGTAGCGACCACATCAACCGGGTCGCCCACCTTATAACAGCCGTCGCCTGTTGTGATACCGCTTCCTGCCGGAAATTCGGATGTTGAGATGATGGCGCCGATGTTAAAAACAGTTACGAGGGTTGTTGTATCATTATCGGTAAAGAGCACGCCCATTTTGATTTCATACTCGCCGGGCGCGAAAGTTTTACTCCATTCCAATTCATCCCGCGCAGCGATTTCTTCAACGTCGTCAATATACCATTTCAGGCTGCCCGCGTTGGGATTTAGTCCGGTTATTTCGGCG
This sequence comes from Bacteroidales bacterium, assembly GCA_009777825.1. Lineage (GTDB taxonomy): Bacteria > Bacteroidota > Bacteroidia > Bacteroidales > WRLA01 > WRLA01. The sequence goes on along the minus strand of WRLA01000077.1, from coordinate 6,926 downwards.
TGGAAGTCCACTTTCTGTTCACAGAGCACCGGCGGTAATTCCGTGTAATAGATGTCGTTGACGTTGAATGAGGCTTTCAGGTTGCGCATGGCGGAAAAGCCGAGGTAGTAATAGGATTCAGCCGACCCTACTCCATAACACAACACAAGAATACCGGCATCGTTGGTAAAGTGGTAGTTTATAAACTCATCATGTATCATCGGCATGGCATAATATGACATGTTCGATGACACATGATCTATCCAAGTTCCTCCGGTCAAAGGTCCGGACGCTCCTCCGTTAACAGAAAACTCTGTGTCGTATTTTGTGGCGGTGGCGGTGATGATTAAGGCGCGGTGCATAGTTATTACAGATCCCGGAACCACAAAAGGCGCAATCAGCGCTTCGGTAATAGTCTGTTCTATTGCCGGAACCCAGCATTGGGCTGGGTCAGACATATAATTCGGGTATGAACCATTATAGTCGCACCCGACAAGATATGTGCAAACACCTACCGGCTGGTCAGCCTCAATATAACAGCCATTACTGGAAGACAACAGATCTAACTCAGCATATTGACCGGCGTTCAGGCTCAAACTTCCGGATACGAGTGAGCCTCCTGTTTGCGTAAAGGTGGTACCGTGTTGCGATGCAATAATACGCACTCTATCTCTGGCAAAATGTGAAACCGGCACAAAGAATGTTGTTCCCCAAGTGTTGACAGGCGCTAATTGTTGAAATAAGCAATCAAGAGCAAAGTAACCGGCAGGTACCTGAGAGCCTTGATTGACTGCAAAAAAAGCAACAGGATTATTAGTCGTGATATAAGCGCCGGTCATGTCGGTGGCATTAGTTCTGTAGTAAACTTGTCCGGTATTAAGCGTCGCCACCACACTCCCATTATGGGATACTTGCGTGCCGTTTTCCGTAGCCACAACAGCGTAGGCGTCTGATTGACCGGTATAGTATGACATAGCATAATAGTTGGTGCCTAACGCTTTTATCGGTAAGACATTGGTGGCGTCGGTTGTGTATTCCGCTTGATTCAGCGCATAAACCGTAACCGTTTCACTGCTGGTAATATAAACACTACGATTGCTTGTTCCCATCGTTGTATTGAGCACATCTTGCTTTTGAGGATCGGTAAGTTTATAGGTCTCAACAGATTGCGCGGCAATACTAAAAGGCACTGTCTCCCCCGATTGAGTGAAATAGATAGTTCCGGTGGTTGCTTCCTCTCCGCTGACAATACGGATTCGCAAATCCAGGTTTAAATAGGTATTACCGGTCGGATAATTTGCCCCAAAGGTCAACCAAAACTCTTTTCCGCCCGAACTCTGCGCCCGAACGGATGAGGCGCTCAACAAAAATGCTATTATTACGTAAAATACTTTTTTCATATTTATCATGGTATTATTATTTTGCAAAGATAGGAGAAATATTTTTATTAGCAAACATCGCCAGTCCACCCATCGCCGTTTCCCTATAGATGAGCGGTAGATCGTGCCCGGTCTGTTTCATTACCTGCACCACCTTATCGAAAGAGATAAAATGCCGTCCGTCGGATAAGATGGCGTACATATTGGCGTCTAATGCGCGCGCCGCGCCCATGGGATTGCGCTCGATGCAGGGAATTTGCACCAAGCCGCAGACGGGGTCGCAGGTGAGACCGAGGAAATGTTCCAATCCGATAGATGCGGCGTATTCTATCTGGTTGAGCGTTCCGCCGAAAGCCTGTGTGGCGGCGCCCGCCGACATGGCGCACGCCGTTCCTATCTCGCCCTGACAGCCTACCTCGGCGCCGGAGATGGAGGCGTTGAACTTGACGATGTTTCCTATCAATCCTGCCGTTGCCATAGCCAACAGTATCCTTTTATCCGTCATGTCGTAATGATAGCGCAGCAAATGTAATACGGAAGGCAGCACGCCGCAGGAGCCACACGTGGGCGCCGTTACGATGCGTCCGCCGGCAGCATTTTCTTCTGACACGGCTAAGGAATATGCGAACAACAATCCACGCCGTCTGATACTGTCTCGAAATCCTTGCGCTTTGAAATAGTAGGACGAGGCTTTTCGCGGAAGGTTCAGCCCGCCCGGCAACACGCCTTCGGTGTCAATGCCACGCTCAATAGCCTCTTTCATGGTTGTCCACACCGTTTCGAGGTAATCCCAGATGTCGGACTCTTCGTGTTCCTGTACATATTCCCATAAGGTGCGTCCGCTGTCGTGTCCCCATCGCAGGATGGATTCCATGTCGGTGAGAGGGTATATCTGTTTGGCGGCGTCTTCCGAAACGCCTTCATAGACGACCTTTCCGCCGCCTACGCTGTATGCCGTCGTCTCATCCGTTATTTCACCGGAACTGTTGTACGCTGTGATTTTCAATGCGTTAGGATGTCGTTCTAAAGAAATATCCGGCTGCCAGTCAAATGTTACCGGCTTGGGCGACAGTTCGTCCGCGATGGCTTTATCGGTGAGATGTCCCTTTCCCGTCGCCGCCAGACTGCCGTACAAAACGACCTTGAACGAGGCTGCACCGGCGTTTTTCCGTCCAAAAGCCGTCGCCACTTTGCTCGGTCCCATCGTATGACTGCTCGAAGGACCATATCCGATTTTAAAAATTTCTTTGATGCTCTCCATGTTTTATATTTGTATTTCTTTGTGTTCAATTACTCCGCTACTACGCAATACTACAATTAACCCATTCCTCGTCAAACGTTGCATGATATTTCTTATAAAACGCAATTGCAGGCTCGTTCCATTCCAACACCTGCCAGACGATGCCGTTCAGTTTCCGTTCTTTAACTTCGACGATAAGCCGGTCGAAAAGTAATCCGCCAATGCCTTTGTTGCGCATGGACTCGGTAACGATGATGTCTTCCAAATACATACGTTGTCCTTTCCAAGTGCTGTAGCGGATGTAATAGAGTGCAAATCCCACCACGACCTCCGACTCTTCGGCAACAAAAGCCCACCATACCGGCGTCATGCCAAATCCGCTCTCCTCAAAATGCGCCAACGAGACGGTTACTTCGTCGGGCGCTTTTTCATACGTCGCCAACTCTTTTATCAACTCCAACAAACGAGGACAATCTCCTCTGAGCGCTCCGCGTATTTTTATGTTCATTTTCAATTATTTATGTTCGTAGTTCACACGATTTGTATTCCTCATAAAAACGCTTATTCCTACTGTTATTGTATGCATGTTACCGTTATAAATGGTTGGAGTATGTGTTAAATTATTATACAAAAACTTATAACTCAACCGTATAGCAAAAAAAGATGGCTCAGCAAAATTTTGACCCGGTAATTTTCTCATTTTGTCAACTCTTATATCTGCCATTACTCCAAAATTTGCAGTCAAACCATACGAGTGGTCAAACTGTTTCAATGTCGGGTCATCTTCCCTTTCTTTACCGGATCCCATTTCCAGCCATGAATGTCCAATACCTGCTATAGGAATGATTATGAATCGTCTATCATCAAAGAAGCGATATCCGAAGGATAAATATAAAAGAGTCATTTTTTCGGACATGTTTTTTTGTAAAATCGCTTCATTCGATAGATGTATATCTTTCCGAGCGCTACCGAATGTAAGTCCCACTCCTGTTGTTATCATAAACTTTTTATAAGCAACATCCGTGTACAAATCAATAACTCCATCATTTTTGAAATACTCTGAAAAAGAACCGGTTTTCAGGTCATATCCAAAAGTAGCGCCAATCCCCCAGCCCCAGTTGGCAGGTTTAAATTCATAACTGTCAAATAATTTTATGTATTCCGAATTGGGATAAGTTGTAATAAATGTCCTCGTATCCGAATTAATTTTACGCACTATATCATCTCTATTTTCATTTGATATTAAGAAATAGTGCAAATATATTGCAGTAAAATCCTTTTCTTCTTGTGTGAGAGAGGAAAATTGTAAATTGTCAAGAATTGTTTCCGATTCTTGTTGTACCCGTTCTTTGGCTGTTTGATAGAAATTATTGGTAGAAACAGGCATTATTCTTGTTCGCATCTGAATAATTTCCAAGTCAACTTTTGGAATATACTGTAACAGGCTCTCGAAATCGCCCAACCAAACAAATAGCAATATTTGTTCGCCAGGGAATAATGTTACATAACTATTTTGGTCGAAGTTTTCAGATAAATATTGATGCAATTCCTGCACCTTTTGTTTATCATTTTGCACGAAAGCATCTATCAACACATTTCTCGCTTTGTCAATGCGATACGATTGACTTTGAGGTTGATGTTGGAGCATGTCATCAATATTTATTTGCGAAAAACCTGTATGCGCTAACAATAGCATGCAAACGGTTAGAAATGTTATTTTACTTCGTTTCATAAGAATTAATATTTGTGTGCATATCCAATCAATTCATTGATACTTTTCACCCCATGCCGTCCACAATACTCCTCAATCCCGTCAATGATTTTGATAGTAACCTGCGGGTCAATGAAGTTGGCGGTGCCGACCTGTATGGCTGTTGCGCCTGCCAACAGAAACTCGATAGCGTCGGTGGCGTTCATGATGCCGCCCAAGCCGATGATGGGAATCCGTACCGCTTTGTAAACCTGCCACACCATGCGTAGCGCCACCGGTTTGACGGCGGGTCCGCTCAGTCCACCCGTGATGGTTGACAGGACGGGCTTGCGGGTGTTGGCATCAATAGCCATTCCGAGCAAGGTGTTGATGAGAGAGACCGAGTCGGCGCCGGCGTCTTCCACCGCCATCGCTATCTCGGCGATGTTGCCGACGTTGGGCGACAGTTTCACTATTAACGTCTTGCTGTACGCTTTCCTGACGGCTTCTACTACATGATGCGCTGAGGAACAACTTGTTCCGAACGCCATGCCGCCCTCTTTCACGTTGGGACAGGATATGTTCAGTTCGATGGCGGGGATGTCGTCCAAGGCGTTGATTTTCTCGGCAATGCTTACGTATTCGTCTATGGTAGAACCCGATACGTTGACAATGATGTTGGTCTGATAGTGCCGAATGTTCGGATAGATGTCGGCGATGAAAGCGTCCACGCCCTTGTTTTGAAGTCCTACCGCGTTTAACATGCCCGCCGGCGTCTCCGCCATACGGGGATAGGGATTGCCTTCGCGCCGACTGCCCGTAGTGCCTTTTACCACGATGCCGCCCAGACGGCCGACGTCAATAAAATCCTCAAACTCAGTTCCATAACCGAATGTCCCGGACGCCGTCATAACCGGATTTTTAAGCGCTAACTCTTTGATGTTGACTGCAAGTTGAATCATGATGTATATTTTTTACGGGTTTCTTACATTTTTGAGAATTTCAGTGTCGCAGCGTCGAACACCGGTCCTTCGGTGCAGACGCAGAGATTGTGACCGTCAACGGTTTCCGTTACGCAGCACAGACACGCGCCGATGCCGCAAGCCATGGTGTTTTCCAAAGAGACTTCGCAGCGGATGTGATGCCGTGCGGCATATTGGGCAACGGCTTTCATCATCGCTTCGGGACCGCAGGTGCAGATGTGCGTATAATTTTCAGGATGATTCAAAATCGAATGTTGTGTCGCAAAACCGCGCTCGCCGACAGAACCGTCCTCCGTTGTAACATACACATTGCCAACATCTTGGTATTTCTCCATGTCGAGCAGCGCCTCCGCGTTGCGGACGCCGAAAAGGATGTCGGGAAACACGCCGACTTCGTTGAGTTGGCGGGCTAAATAATAGAGCGGCGCCAAGCCGCACCCTCCGCCGACAAGCAGATACTTGCCCTGTTCCACCGTAAACCCCTTGCCCAAAGGATAGACGATATTGACGCTCTCTTCAGGACGAAGCCGGCTCAACTTGTCCGTCCCTTTGCCACACACACGGATCAAAAAACTGATAGTGTTGTCGTTATAATCAACGTCGTGAACCGATATCGGACGCCGTAGAAAAACATCCGGCTCGTCCGCCACCTTAATCTCCACAAACTGTCCGGCAAATACCGGCAACAACGGCTTCGACAACTGTACCTTCATCAAAAAATGCTCCCTGTTGACGAAAGCGCTGGATAGGATGGTGAAATCTTGTATTTCTTTCATAAAACAGCCATATCAATAAAACTTCCGGCAAAGATACGGATTTTTAATAATTGAATAACAATTCCTGTTTTCTACCGAGCTATAATCCCTAACCGGGATAAAACACAATCATGTCAATCAGGCAAATCGTCTGAACCGTGATTTACATGATTTAAAGATTAGCAGGATTAAATGCCATTCGTGCAATAACCATTCGTGAATTAGTGGCAAAAAAGAAAAAATTAGTAGCAAATCAAAAAGCCTCAAAGTCCCCCTTTTTCTGCGCATCGTCGAAGATGTTTCGTTTCATATCTTTGATAAGCGCTTCTTTGCGTCGGACGAGGATGATTTTGCGGATACGGTTTTGTTCCAATTCCAACGGGCTGTAGGCATTTCTCAGGCGGTAGTCGGTGATGAGGAGGTAGTACCAGTAGTTGTCGTCGGAGAACTCTTTGGAGTGGTTGTATTTGAGCCACTGTTCCGTGTTGTCGGTTTGAACGGGAACTTGTGTGAGGACGTCGTCGAAATAGAGCCATTGCGTCGTGTCCGAGTGCAGCAGCGGGATTGCCATCTCTTCGCAAAAATACTCCACATCTTCCAACGACACGGGCGACTTGGCGAGTATCTTCCGGAAATCTTTAATCATCTGTGCGGAATCCGCCCAAATCCCGACGTAGAGCGCTTTCACCGTGTTTCGGTTAAGGATAAAGTCGTCGAGGCGTTCCTGATAATATTGCTGTATCTCGGTGTTTGAGATGAGCGTGTCGAGGTTTTGGTCAATAAGGCGGTTCTCGTAGGCGTACAGGAGCAGGGAGTTTTTGTAGGCTTCCAACTGCGGGGTGAAGTCCTGCTCTTTTTCGGAGAGGTTGCGGACGGCTTGGTAGAGGAAAAGTTGTTCCT
>WRLA01000076.1 GCA_009777825.1 Bacteroidales bacterium | reverse complement strand
ACTGCGCTGAAAATGAAAGAAGCTCCCTTCGTAAGAAAAAAATCTGTAGTGCGCGAAATTGAAAACAAAAAAGATAATAAACTTGATTATAAGATAGATACGGGGTAAAGGCTGCAATGTGGGTTAAGTTAATAAATATAAATAAGTTGAATTAAATCCTATATCAAATATTATACCATAAAAAATCGGTGCAAAGATACGAAAAATAATTGAGAATTGAAAGTTGAAAATTATTTTTTTGAAAATTAAAAAAACCTTGTTTTTCATCCTACAACCTTAGTAGTCAATGAAATACAAATAATTTCCAACCTTATTCCCTTATTTTCTTCTGCTTTCGAGGATGGATTTTTAAACGTTCTATCAAGCCTATAGCATGCGGGAGTTAATCCATAACTTAACGTTGCCCATGAACTGTTATCATTGACGATGGTATTTTGCGCCCATGATAAAGAGACGATGCCAAATAAGGCAAAAACCGATAATAAACTTTTTCTTTTCATCTTTAAAATATTTTTTCATTTTTCATTCTATCCCCTCAGCATCCAAAGACATGCACGGTTTTTCCATTTACCGTTTCCGGTTTTTGATAGATTTTTTCGTTCCACGGTTTTTCTGTGTCGCGGTCGAAAGCGACGAGCCATCCTTCGGTGCATCCGAGCGTATCCATATAGCGCAGTGTTTGCTCGATGCCTCTTTCGATGGATTGTTTGCCGCGGTTGATTTTTAATTCGACGGGATATTTTTTCTCTTTATACGTGATACACAAGTCCAAACGCTCTCGTCCTGCTGCCATTTCCCGATGCACGTCGCCGCCGCCGTTGAAGACCCGTTGCAGGAACGCCTGTAGAATCAAGTGGGGGGCAGCCTCTTTGTATTGGAAGCGTTCTTGCCACACGTCGGAGTTTTCTCGCCAGAACTGTTGAAAATCCTGCAACATCAGCGTCATGTCCACGGTGTTGTTTTTGTAATACTTTGGCATGTCGTATTCGGAAAAGCGGTCGCTGCTTTCCAGAGACATCTGTTCATTAAAATTTAATGTACGGATAATTACCTCGCCATAAATCGGATTTCCCGGAACGACAGCCTTGTCTTGCAATCGTACCAAGCCTAAGTCTTTTACATAGTTAAAATCGTCGGACATTCTATCTATTTTGCTTTCGCCCAATATCATTGCCTCGATAACTTTTTGCACGCGTTCTTCTTTCAGTTTGTCTAACAGTTGGTCAATATGGACGTCTCGGCGGAGGATGATGGTGTTGATTGCTTCGGAGACCATTTCGGCGGTAATGGGTTTGGAATAATCCTTTTTGAGTTGCTGTTCAATAATTTCACAGGCAATCGCATTGACGAGCCAGGGCTGTCCCTGTGTCTGTTCAAAGGCGAGTTTCACGGCATTTTCTTCAAAGACCTGTCCTGTTTCTGTGGTGTGTTGTTGATAAAGTTTTCCGACTTCTTCTTCTGTAAAGTTGCGCAAGTTCAACGACTGTTTGATAATGTTGAACGGGCTTGCCGTGCCGAGTGTTGCTGCGTTTTCGCGGATGCTCGCTTTGTAATCGCGGATATTCCTCATTCCGACGAGCGCTATGGAAATCGGAAACGGGATGTTGCCACGATTAACAAAACCATTTCGCAGTTGTCGTAAAAACGTAATCAGCGTATTTTCGCCCAAGCAATCGGCTTCATCAAAGAAAATAATCAAGGGCTTATCTAACGAAACGCAAAAATCGGTGATGGCGGCTCTTAGTCGACCGCCAATCTCTATTCCATCTAAATTTTTAGCAAAATCAAGTTTGTTCGGCAAATTTGAATAGCGAATATCCATCTTCAGACAGTTCACTATTTCCGGTATCCCCTGTTCGGGATTTGGAAATGACTGCACATTTTCCAAAGAACAATACAAGGCATAATATTTTCTTTCGGCATTTATGGTATCTCTCAAATTAAGCAACAGCGTTGTTTTTCCTGTTTGCCGCGCAGCGTGAATGATGTAATATTGTTCGTCTTTGATAAGTTCCGTCAACTCGCTGTGCAGACGCTCTGTTGCGCTAAGCATGTAATGTTTGCCCTCTATGCAGGGTCCGGCTACGTTAAAGTATTTCATGTCCAAATATATTTTTTGCAAAGATAGCAAATATATTATCGCACCTGCGTGTATCTCAGACAAAATATCAAAGCCACGTCTAATCCGGCGTAATGGAGGCTGCTGCCTTTGCCGCCGAGCATGTTGCTTTGGTTGGTTTGATACTCGGCGCCGGGGAGCATGAGGTCGGATGTGGATTTTGAGATTTTCATCACGGTGAAGTCGTATTTGAGACCTATTCTCAACAGTGTTGTGCGTAGAATATCTTTATCCACGCTGCTGAGCGGAATGGTAATTCCTGCCGACACGTTTGCCCATAGGACGAAGGGGTTGTATTTATATTCCGGGTTTTTGTAAGCGCCGGCATCGTTCTCGAAAACCAAATGGTCAATATCGTACAACAGGGCGTACCATTCGGGATAATAGCCTTCCCAGGTATATGTGCCTTCTCCTTTAAAGCTCCCGCTCAGGAGCAGCGCCGGCTTGATGCCGATTTTGCCGAAGCCGCTCACTTTGGTCAGGCTTGGTCGTCCGATTTCGAGATAGATAGGGATTTCGAGGTAGAGCGCTGACATTTTTTCGTTGATGTTGCTGTACGACAGGCGTGCTTCATAGGTGTATCCATCAACATCGGTGAGTCCGGGCAGGTTTTCCGCAAAGTTGTCGAAGTTGGCGGATTTGTTGTAGAAACTGAAGCCCAGTCCGGCGCCGACGGCACACATAGAGGGATGGTCCACGACGTTGTCGTTGATTACTTTTTCTTTGGCGAACTGTTTTCGGAAGTCCACGCTCAGTTGGAATCCCATTCCTAACGGTTTGTTCCAGATGTCGGATTTCATCAAATCGTTACCGTTAAACGGGAGGACGCCGCCTCCGATGGTTGCCACAACGGAATTGATGGCGATGTAGTTTTGTTTTTCCAACGTTTCGGGGTCAATCACGTCTTGTGCGTGTATCGAGACCGCAGAGAGGCAGATGAGTGCAATAATTAATTTTTTCATGTTATTTTGTATTTATAATTTTTCGATATATTGAAATTCCGTATTTCCGATTTTGAAGGATATGCCTTGTTTCAACTGGAACTCGCTGTTTTTCCGCACGATGCTTCCGTTGAACGACATATTGTCTTCCATGACTTTTATGTAGGGCAGTTTCATTTTTTTGTCCACATAGAGTTTGGCGTGGATGTCTTGGATACTTTCGTGGGTGTCCCAGTTCATTTGGATGATACATTGGTTTGATCTTCCGATGGTTACGTCGTTGCTTCCGCCGGAGACGCTCATCCATTTGTGGATGGCTATTTCGCCTTCGCGCTGTCCTTTGTATTTGAGGAAGTATTTCTGCGCGGTATAGTGGATGGTAACAATGGAGAATCCTAATCCGGCGCTGTAGAGCATATAACTGAAGAGGACGGCGTAACTGCCGAAGAGTTTGCTCAGGAAGAGGATGAAGAAACTGAACAGTCCGGAGATGACGCCGCCCAGCAGTGCGTGATTCCAGACGATAGATGTTTTGATGGAGAGGCACAGTCCCATGGCGCCGCCGAATAGCAGATACGGTATCCAGTCAACCCACGGGTCGGCGCCGTTGGATTTGCAAATGATGATGATGATGGCGCCAACGAGAAAGGAGACGAAACCGGCGAAAGAACCGAGCAGCCCACGCAGGAATATGTTGAGCCACACGTTAACGTTTTTCTTTCGGTATTCGTTGACGTAGGAAAAGAGGACGGAGAGGATAAAGCCTAAGAGCAATCCCACCAACAGCCACTCCCCTACCTTGCTGAGGAACCCCGACAGATAATCCACTCTTCCCAAATCGGCTAAATCGCCTGCCGGATAGAAGTTGTTCAGCAGGATTCCGGTGAGCCCTTCGAAGACCACCGGCACGGAGGAGAGAATCAGTTGATAAGCGACCCACGACAGCAGTCCGCCGATTAAGCCATACAAGACCCATTTCATGAAGTAGGGGCGGTTGACTTCGCTGAAAGGTTTGTCTTTGTCGAAGTAGTATTGTTTGCCGTCTTTGCAGTTTTGACCGTATTCGGTGCATTTGTAGCCGTTTTCGCGCCAGCAATATTTATGGGCGAGGTGTTGGCATTTTGCCACGATTTCTTCACCTTCGATTAAGTCTTCCATGCAGATGCTGCATTTGACCAATTCGTCGTCGTGGGGTCTGTGGATTTTCACATATTTTTTGTCGAAATTGCTGGTTTTGAATATTAAAAACGGGACGATGACCTGTATGGTGAAGTAAACGATGAAGAAAGCGAGGAGTCCCCAGAAGAGACCCAGAATCAGTTTCAGGCTGATGTTGCCTGCTTTTGTGTCAATGGGGTTGGCTAATGTTCCGATGACGTACTCTTTCTTTCCCAATGCTTTTTTATCGTTTTTTTCGATTTGCAGCATCAATGTTCGGGGTTCTCCGGCGTATATTCGTTCGCTCGTATTGACTAAGACGAGTTCATAGTCAGCCGATATTTTATCGGAGAACTCCTTGAGTTTGTCGAAGATGTCGTTTTGTGTTGCGGTATAGAACTCGCCTTTCACCATATCTTTGCGGATGTCTTTGCACAGGAACGAGAGGTTGTCGTCCACTGTCGGGTTTGCCTCGCCGTAGCGGATGGCGTGTACTTCGATGGTGTTGTCGTCGTTTTCCTGATCCCACTCCATGACGTAGTCCACGAAGTCTTGGAGGCTTTCGGAGGTTCTTGGGTCGTTGGCGTTGATTTTGCCGTCGGTGAGGATGATCAGATATTTTTTGATGGTGTCGTTTTCCGCTTTGTCGGTGATGTCCAGATTAAACGACGGGTCGTACTCACCTGCTAATTCCCGGAACTTTTTCAATGCGGCGTCGAAGATTATTTTACTGTTGTCGGTGGCGGTAAATTCGGTGTCGAACTCGTCGAATGTGGCGGGTGTAATGGGTTGCGAACTTTCTGTTCTGTTGTCGAAGAATGAGACATAGACGGTATTGACGGGCAGACTGTCCACGAAATATCCTACGGCTTCCTGCACGACTTCCATGTCATCGGGATGAATGCTCCGGTCTATCAGTAGCGAGACTAAGATGTCGTCCGGGATATTTTGTTTGTCGTTAGTCAGCGAGATGACCTCTTTGACAGAGATGTCGTCGTTGACGATTTTCACTTCGCGCGGGCGGATGTCGTCCCAGAACTCTTTTTCGTGATTCCGGACGATTTTGAATTTTAGCGAGATGGTATCGGCATGGGTACTCCAGCCCATCTCCGTGAACTCAATTTTGTATGGAGATTGGGCGTATGTCTCTAAAAAATCGGAAGCGTTTACCTTTTCATCGGTAGAACTCTGATTGCAGGCGAAAAACGCCATTGACATCGTCAATAAAAACAAATATTTTTTCATCGTTTTATCTATTAATTATTATTTTCTTCTTCTTCGTGTCCATTTTTTCATATCCATAAAAGTAACTGCCGGCATTTTGGTATCCGATTTGGCGAATTTATTATCTTTTCCTTTGGTTATCAGTTTTAAGAGGTCGTCTTTGGATTGATAGACGGCAAAAAAGTCGTGGCGGTTGATAATGGGTGCGTATTTGTCGAGGATGTCGCGATAGGAGTATTTCGGCACTATCAGGAGACATCCGACGGGTTCGCCGTCCATGGTTTTTTCGGTGTTGACGGGTTGGAAATTTTCCACCATCGTCCACTCTTTGTCATTGTTTTGCGGGGAGGTGTTTCCGAAGAAATATCCTGCCAAGCCGGTAACATTGGGCATCATGGCTTGGTCCATCTCAATGATAGCCGTGCCGCTAAAAAAGATGCTTTCGGTCTTGGATTTCGGATTGCCGGAGGCACATTCGTAGTAATTGGAAACATCCGGCTTTTCGGACATAGCAGACGTAGCGGAGGTAGCGGAGGTAGCGGACGTCTTGGGCGTCTTGGTTACATTGGAATAAGATTTTTTAACCCATTGATACAGTTCTTCTAATGAGAGCGTTTTTTTCAGTTCCTCTTTGTTGTTCATGGTTCCGTCTTGTTTGGGTGTGAAGAACGCCATGTTGAGGTCTTCGGTATTGCTGTCAATGACGATGGCGAGCATCCGGTTTTTGTGTTCGGAGTAGGAGAGTTGTCCTTGTACGTTCAGGTCGTGGTTGGAGAGGAAGAGTCCCAAGCCGGGGTGCGAGTGCATCCACGAGGTGTGTACATATTCTTTTCCGGTTTTTTGTCGCAGGTTGAAGATTTCGCTTTCCAATCCGACGCCGATTTCTACGCCGAAGTCCAGGTCATATTCGCCATAGACGACGTCGGCGCCCGGTTGAACGATGGCTTCTAAAGAGATGTTGTAGGTGTTTTCGTGCGGTGAGGCATATTCCCACTGTCCGATGATGAAGCAGCCGATTTCGTTGGTTTTGTCGGATAGTTTCAGAAATTCCGAGAAGAAGCGGTAGATATCGGTGATACATTGTCGTTTGATATAGACGGTTTGGATGGCTGTGTCGTGGAAGATTTCGTTCATGTTGACGGGGTAATAATCGTCTTTTTCCCGTCCTTTTATGTCGGTCAATCCGACGGAGTAACTCGTGATAATCTCTTGTTCTTCCATTTCTTCTATTGGTTGGATGTTGTGTTCGAGGGTTCTTTGTGCTTGTTTCCGTAGCGCTTTTTTCTTGAGGCGGGCGGTGAGGTAAAATATCAAAGCGATGAGAATCAGCAGAAACACAGAGCCGAAGAGGATGAATTTGGAATAGGGGATTTTAATTTTATTGATGCGGGTTTCGTATTCCTGTATCCAGTACTCCATGTCTTCGTATTCGTTGACCACGATCTCTTTTTGTTCGGAGACGAGGTCTTCCAATGTCTCTTTGGTTTCGTTCTCTTTCAGTTGCGAGAGGTGGATAAACTCGGCATGTGTTCTGTCAAATTCTTTGCGTTGTTGTTCGATTTGAGCCAGCATCTCTTCTATTTGTTGTAACAGTTCGTCTTTGTCTTGCCATTGGAAGAGGTCGGATTTTCCGTTTATTTGTTGTACGGCGCGGTCTAATTCGTCTTTTTGCTCTTGGAGGCGCGGCAGCGTTTCTTTTTGCGTGGCGATGACGTCGTTGTCATAGTCGCTTTGTATTTTTTTGACGTCCACGGCGCTGAGTATTTCGGAGAGGAGGGCGGCTAAGTTTTTTATTTCCGATAGCAGTTGGTTTTTTTCTATTTTTCTGTCATAATTCGCGGGCGCTATTTTTTCTACTTTGTCTTTTATGGTGCGGCAGCGTTTTTGATACTCTTCTAATTGGTCTCTATCTTCTGTGGTGATGTTCATTTTCCCTTTCGACAGCACCGGCATGGTTACGGCATAGAGTTCCAGATATGCGTCGCGGTATTTTTTTATGACGTCTTCTTGCGCGGGTTGTGTGGCGGGGGGTGTTGTTGGTTTGGCGGGTGGTTTCGGCTCGGTTGTCGCGGGGGGGGGGGGGGGTTGTGTTGGCGGCGGGGGGGGGGGGGCGGCAACGGGGGGGATAGGGGCTACTTCGGGGTCGACCTCTTTTTTCTCTACAACGGGCGGGGTTGCG
>WRLA01000075.1 GCA_009777825.1 Bacteroidales bacterium | reverse complement strand
AACAGGTTAAACGGGAGTGATTGTAATCCCGTTGCTGAACAGCACCAACTGCGCAATCAAAATCAGCGTTACAACCCCCAAATTCTGATTGCTAATCCCGTAATCCACAATGCTTTGCGTCAGAATCGGCTATTTTTTCTATTTTCAAACGAATATTTTCCCGTACAGGACTTACTCCGGTAGTGGTTGTTTCCATAGATAACGTTTATTTTCGTCGCTGTATAGTGATTCCTTGTAGGTATAATAGACAAAACCGCCTTTGATTCTGATTTTTTTGGGGAAAGTGTGTTCTTCCAATGTTAAACTTCCTTTGACACGTCCCGTATCCAAATCAATTTCGTGGAGCGTTACTATTCCGTCTTTGACATATTTGGCAAAGCAACGGGTATGTTCCTCATTGACAATGATTTCATTTGCCCATTGCTTGTCTTTTTGATAGGTAATGTTGTTTTTAATTCGTGTATTCGTGGCATTATTGGTGCAAAGATACGATTTAATTGAAAGTTGAGAGTTGAAAGTTGAAAATTGGGGTTTAGCCACTAATGCCACGAATTGGTACGAAGATTTATTGGTGTATTCGTGGCAAAAACAACTTCACGATATTGTATTAGTCAAAAAGTTGTATCTTTGCAGAAAAGTTTTGAATGATGGCAACGGAAACAAGTTTCAAAATAAAATTTGATGGTCAGCAGCATCAGATAGATGCCAATGTTTTAATAAACAGTCTGATTCATACTTCCAGTATTATACAGGAAATAAACACCTACCTCAATGCCGGTAAAAAGATAAAAATTGATATTAAGGCGACTGAAAAAGGAAGTTTTGTTATTCATTTAGAACTTGTTGAGACGGTATATCAAGTTATAAAAGATATATTTACAAAAGAGAATATAGAAGTTGCAGCAGCCATCATCACTATATTCACAGGTATTATAGGTGTTAAAAAGTTTCTTAAAGGAAGAAAACCGAAAAGGGTAAAAGAATCGGGCGACGAGATCGTTATTGAAAACGAAAACGGACAGATTTATAATGTGAGTTGCAATGTGTTTAATGTTTATCAAAACAAGGTTGTCCAAGAAGCATTATCAAAGAATTTTGAAGCCATAAACGAAGACTCCGCCATTACAGGATTTGGAATTTTGGATGAAAAAGACAACATTCTTGAATCTGTTGAAAAAGATGATTTTAAAATAATGTCGGAAATGCCGGAGGCGGTAGATCATGGGGACAGGCAAAATGTAAATAATAATGCCAAACTCCACATTATCCGCGCCTCTTTCGACGGTTCCTTAAAATGGGACTTTTTATATCTCGGCAATAAAATCTCGGCAAAGGTAAATGACACTGATTTTTACGAGTTGATTGATAGGGGAGAAGCATTTGCAAAAGGGGATGTTTTGGATGTTGATTTGCAAATATCACAAAAATTTGACGAAACCATTAATGCTTACTACAATAATTCTTATCAGGTTATCAAGATAAATGAACATATTCCAAGAGGTAAACAGATACATATATTTGAAATTGAAAATTAAACTGTCTGCGTGTAATTCAAAAATTTCATGTACCTTTGCAGTCGTAAAACAACATAGTTAGTGGTCGTTTCCATAGAAAACATCGTTTTCATAACAATAGCGGCAGTGTTATGTGGCGCTGAAACATGGGAAGAAATTGAGAATTTGCCCTGACGTTACCTCCAATCCTCTTACGGTCTCACATTCCTCTTCCGAACAGTTCTGCCAGAAACCGTAACACCCGCCAGGTATCTTCGCCGACTTGGTTTTTTTGCAGTCGCCACTGCCAGTTGTAGTTTCCGACGGTTCCGGGAACGTTCATGCGGGCGTTGTTGTTCAGTCCGAGGATGTCCTGCATGGGGACGATGGCAAAGTTGGCGACGGAGGCATACGCCAAGCGTATCAGTTTCCAGTGGACATCGGCGCCGTCGCTTTGGAGATAGGTGTGGAGGCGGTTTTTGGCTTCAGGGTTGAGGTTTTCGTACCAGCCTTGGGTGGTTTCGTTGTCGTGGGTTCCGGTGTACACCACACAGTCCTGCGTAAAGTTGTGGGGCATGTTTTCGTTGTTGTCCGATTCGAAGGCGTATTGGAGGATTTTCATTCCGGGAAAACCAAACGCATCACGCAGTCGGACGACGTCGGGCGTGATGACGCCTAAGTCTTCGGCGATGATGTTGAGTTGTCCGAAATGCTTTGCTAACGTTTTAAAGAGCGCTTTGCCGGGTGCGGGGATCCATTTTCCGTTTTCGGCAGTCGGGTCGCCGTAAGGCACAGCCCAGTAAGCGGCGAAGCCGCGAAAGTGGTCAATGCGAATCCAGTTGTACAGTTCTAATGAGGCTTCAAACCGGCGAATCCACCATTGAAAACCATCTTTTTGGTGCTGTTTCCAGTCGTAGATCGGATTTCCCCAGAGTTGTCCCGTGGCGCTGAAATAGTCGGGCGGAACGCCTGCTACGACTTTGGGATTCAAATCTTTATCGAACTGAAACAGCGCGGGCGTCGCCCATGCGTCGGCGCTATCGTAAGCCACGTAGAGCGGGATGTCGCCGATGATTTCTATCTGCCGGTCGTTGGCGTATTTTTTAATCTCGCGCCACTGTCGGAAAAATATCCACTGGCAGAAACGGTGAAACCCCGTCTCAACGGAAAAGCGCTTGTGAAACGCCGTCATCGCGGTTTCGTCCCGTTTTTTAAAAGGCTCTGTCCATTGGTGCCACGGCAGATGGTTGTGGAAATTTTTGATTTCTAAGAACAGGGCGTAATCGTGTAGCCAGCAAGCGTTTTTCTCGCAGAAATCGTTGAAATCGCGTTTGATGTCTGTTCGGCTTTGTTCCACAAAACGCTTGTATGCCAATCGCAGAACAGGATATTTTTTGATTATAACATTGTGAAAATCAACTCTTTCCTCCGGTTCTTTTGTCCGGCAATTTTCAAAGTCGCCCGACATGAGCAATCCCATTTCCATTAACCGTTCAAAGTCAATGAGTAAGGGATTTCCGGCGAAACTCGAAAAGCATTGGTAGGGCGAATCGCCGAAACCGGTATGCCCTAACGGCAGTATCTGCCACCATTTCTGTCCTGCTTTTTGCAAGTCGTCAATCCATTGTTCGGCGTTTTTGCCCAGCGTTCCTATGCCGTAGTCGTCCGGCAGCGAGGAGGGGTGGAGCAGGATGCCGCTGTGTCGGTTAATACCCATGTACCTTCCCCTCCATCAGATTCGGCAAAACCCGCATAACACACACATTATTAATCGCCGGACCGCTATACGCGAATGCCGATTTTCCGGTATATTTCTGCATGATCAGGTTCATCAGCCGCGTTTTTTCAACCACGTCGTCAATAAACTCGACGGCTCCGTAAAGCAGGACGCTACGGTATTTGATGCTGTAACTGCACGCCACCTCTTCGTTTTGATGATAATGCTGATAGTCGGTACTGAACTCAATGCATAAGCGATTGTTTTTCTGCAAGATATCTATCTTTTTGCCTGTCGGTCCCGAATGCAGGTAGAGGTATTTCCCGTCGAAGGCAAACGACATGCAGGCGATGTAAGGATTGCCGTGTTCGTCAGCCATCGCCATGCGGCAAACGTCGCATTTGTTGATGATGTCGAACATCTCCTGCTCTCCGTAAATGGTTCGTGTTCTCATATATTATTCTTAAAAAAGTTCCACAGCGGGTCGTTGGGCGGAGGCGCTTCCAAGGTCAGCAGTTCTTTGCTCACGGGATGCACAAAACTGACTTTGCGTGCGTGCAGACTGATGGAGGCGTCTTTGTTGGAGGTGGGCGCGCCGTATTTCAGGTCGCCCTTCACCGGACAGCCGATGTGCGCCAACTGCACCCGTATTTGATGATGACGTCCCGTAAACAGTTCTACCTCAACAAGAAAATAGTTGTCGCTCGCCGCCAACAATCGGTATGCCAACGTGGCTTTCTTCGCCCTTTTCGATTGCTCTGCAACGACGAAAGACTTATTCAGTTTTTCATTCTTTTCGAGATGATTTGTCAGTGTATTTTCCTCAGGATAAGGCTGTTGGCATGTAATCGCCCAGTAGTATTTTTTGATTTCGTTGTTGCGCAGCATTTCGTTCATGCGCGTAAGCGCTTTCGACGTCTTGGCAAAGATGACCAGTCCACTCACAGGGCGATCCAAACGATGTACTACGCCCAAAAACACCGCTCCGGGCTTGTTGTACCGGTTTTTTATGTACAACTTCACCGCGTCGCTCAAAGGCGCATCTCCGGTTTTGTCGCCCTGAACGATTTCCGATGGCGATTTGTTTACTACAATGAGATGATTGTCTTCGTAGATGATGGTCATTGTTCGCTGTATCAATATTGTTCCATATCGTTGGGGAAGTCTCCGTTTTTGACGTCGCCGATGTACGAAAGCACCGACGTTTTGATGCCTTCGAAGAGGTTGTTGTAGCGTCTCAAAAAACGGGGTGAAAATTCCTGTGTGATGCCCAGCATGTCGTGCAAGACCAAGACCTGTCCGTCAACCTTGTTTCCGGCACCGATGCCGATGGTCGGGATAGGGATTTTCTCCGAGACCTCGCCTGCCAACTTCGCCGGAATCTTCTCCAGCACCACGGCAAAACATCCTGCCGACGCCAACAACTGTGCGTCGTTCAGCAGTTTCTCGGCTTCTTTCTGTTCCTGCGCCCGCACTATGTAGGTGCCGAACTTGTTGATGGACTGTGGCGTCAAACCCAGATGTCCCATCACCGGTATTCCCGCTGACAGTATCCTCTCGACCGATTCCAAAATCTCCGTTCCGCCTTCCATCTTGATGGCGTTGGCGCCCGATTCTTTCATGATGCGAATGGCGGAGTGTAACGCCTCCTTCGAATCGCCCTGGTAGGTTCCGAAGGGCAAATCCACCACCACCAACGCCCGTTTCACCGCACGGGCAACCGAACAGGCATGGTAAATCATCTCGTTCAACGTGATGGGCAAGGTCGTGTCGTAGCCTGCCATCACATTGGCTGCCGAGTCGCCAACCAGAATGATGTCAATGCCGGCTTCATCCAAAATCCTCGCCGTAGAATAATCGTAGCCCGTCAACATGGCTATCCGCTCGCCCTTGTTCTTCATCTCCTGAAGGATGTGGGTCGTTATCTTTTTGTAGTTTTCTTTGTGTATGGACATGTCAAATTGTTTTTAATTGTTGTTCAGACGGCGTTTCAATTCTTCTATTTCTTTCTCTTTTTCGGCTAATACCTTTTCTTTTTCGGCTTTTTCGGCTTTGAGTTTGGCTTCTGCTACTTCTGTTTCGGCTTTGAGTTTGGCTTGTTCGGTTTCGCCTTTTTCCAAACCCAGTGCTTCGCTTTCGGCGCGTCCTTTTGCTTCAGCGTTGGCTATCATCTGGTCTGATATCATGGTATCAACCTGCCACTGGTAGTAGGCGTCTAGTTGTTCTTTGGTGTATGCGCTCTGTTCCATGTATTCCAGCGCTTCGCGTATGTATTCGTTTTCCAACAGTTCCGGAGAAATTTCCGTTGTGCTTTCGTTGATCTCCGTTAGGAAACGAAGCCACAACTCGTGTAACTTCTTCTCTGCACGTCCTTGCGGTTTAAACTTGGGCAGTTCGACAAAGAGAAGTTCTAACCCCTTTATCTGCTTTTCGGTATTCTCAATATTTACTATCTTGTAATGATGATAGTACGTGGTTTCCATCTCGGGCGACTTCTCAAACGTGTCATTTACAAAATTCAACGCATAGACGGGATGGAGCAGTTTGAACTTTTTCGCCTTGTTCAACTGCATCACGTATGCCTTGGAGGCGTTGAACAAAACGCGACTCCTGAAACTTTCGTCCCAATACAACTGCATTTCAACGATAAATTGCCTGTGGTCGGAATCGGTACAACGCACATCTACTACCGTGTTGCGCAACACGTTGGTTAAAACGGGTACTAAATCCGGTTGCTGATACTCAAGGCTCACAATCGGCTTCTCCAACGGCAACATACTGTTAATCAAACTCATGCAAAGATGTTTATGCTCGCCGAAAACGCGCTTGAACGTTAAATCATTTTTCGGGTCAAGATAACATACCATAACTATTTTATTTGACTGCAAAGGTACGGAATTTTTGAATAACGGAATAACGGAATAGAAGTCGTTCTGGCATCCTTTGCGGAAAATTCTCACGTCTTTGCGGTGAAAATCAGGTTGATTATTAATCACAACTTTATCTTTTACCGATTCAGCAAAACTATCACATTATCCGGCGCAAATAAGCGCAAAAGTCGGGACTGAACATTCTGCGAAAACAGATTACCGACGCCAGTAACTCCTTGCGCGACTCCACCCTCTTCGACCTTTTGGAAGAACTCATGAAGAAAGAGAAACCGTTTCTCTATCCCGACCTCAACCGCGAAGAGGTCGCCCGCGAAAAATGTCCACTTACAGAGGAAAATTATTTTTAGTCGTTTTTTTTTTCAATCGGTTCCTGTTCGTAAGTATTCATTTTTTTTGAAATTTGTTTTCCATTTGTTAAGTCTAAAAAGTCAAAGGTTACAAAATGCAAAATTACCATTTTTTCTCAAATTTATAGAATAAGGTCTCCTGATTTCTCTTTGCAAGAATGAATATAATTCTCATCACTCATACAAACCTCCGCCGCCATCTCTGAAGCTATCTCCATGATTTTTTCTGCATTTACACTCAACAGTTTATCCAAAGATGGGAAAGATGGCAGTTGTTGTGCAATCCCGTACAGTATTCCGGCGTTGAACGTGTCGCCGGCGCCGATGGTACTTATTGGCTGTAATGGTTTTGCGGCAACGTGAAACTCCCGATCGCCGTTTTTGTAAAAAGCGCCCTGTGCGCCTTTTGTCAAAAAAAGATGACGACAACCTCGTTTTTGTACCATATTATATATTGTGGAGAGGTCTGTCGTTGCAAAGATATTTTCAAAATCTTCGTCCGAGCCGCGCACGATGTCCGAAAGGGCGATGTTTTCCAATATCCACTCTTTTTCCCTTTCCGAGAGCGGACAGTGCGCCTTGCGGATGTTCGGGTCGTAGAGAACCCATGTGCCATTCTTTCTTGCTTTTGATGTGATTTTCAACACCTTATCGCGGTTTTTCGCATTCAAAGAGTAAAACGAGCCGAATAGCAACAGGTCGTCCATCGCAAACTCCGGCGCAGGAAACGGAGCGGACAATAGCGGCTCGGAGCGGTAAAAATCGTACTCCGCCTCTTTTTGCTCGTTAAGAAATGCCATCGCTACCGCCGTTTTTCCTGTCGGATGAACGGTCATAAAGTCTGTTTTCACACCGTTTGCGCGTAAAAAGCCCAGAATAAGATTTCCACACAGGTCGTCCGACAACTCGCTGATAAGAGACACATTACACCTCATCCGTCCCAGACTGACCGCCGTGTTCAACATCGCCCCGCCGGGCGTAGAAACCACCACTCGACCACGCTCAAAAATGATATCCAAAACGCTCTCCCCAAGAGTAAAAATATGATTTTGCATCTGATGAATTTTGAGGGCAAAAATACGAAAGTTTGAATAACCGCAGAAATGCAAAGGCATATAATTTCCTAAATCTGTTCAAACAACTTATCATAGCCGGAAATATGAAAAACTGTCTGAAGACATTACGGCATAAAATACTCGCAATTCTATTGTGGAGCAAACAAACGATAAAACCATCATCAAAACGGCACTGCACATGAACCAAAGAGCCTGAATTGACAAACTATGCCGACAAATCCATTCATCCATACACCGGAAT
>WRLA01000074.1 GCA_009777825.1 Bacteroidales bacterium | reverse complement strand
TAACGCTAAAATTAAAGCCTTCAGAGCTACGCTTAGGGGTATCACGGATGTGGACTTCTTTATGTTCCGCTTAGTCAAGATTTACGCCTAACCTCCCCCCCCTCCCCACAACTTTTGCGGGTGAGCCTATTTTTTTAGATAAAAATAGGCATCCTGCATTCCCATTTTGTATTCGTCAGCAAATTTGGGTATGATGTAACTGATAAAACTGATCTTGTCTGACGTTTCTTTATTTAACGCTCTTGTTTCCATATCAAAATGTTTTTTATAAAATAGTAAATTTAAACGCAAAAGTAATGATTTTATTTTGAATAGTGGATAATTATTTTCTCCGCTGACGTTTTTCAATAAATGAAATCTACGGAAAAACTTGACTTAATCAACCGTGTTATCATTGGTTGTAATGCTTTCATTATTCCTTTGTATTTTTGATATTAATCCATTATTGCTTTATTATTTTCTTTCAACCTAACATAATCCGTTTCTCTCTTTTCATCTGATTTTTTATGGTCTTTACATGCTTCATCATTGTGTGATTTTGTATATGCCAGAAAATCATCATGTGCTTCATCCCTGATTTTTTCAATTTCTCTATTCGAAATACTATGATTAAAAATTTTTTGTAATAACACTTTGTTGTCAGTTGTCTCCGACACTTCGGATTAGACAAAGTCAAAATGGACTTCGCCATCTTTGCCATTGCTTTCAATATAGGAAAACTGTACAATAAATCCAAAAATACACAAAAAAAACAACAAAAAGCACCTCTTTGTGCCGAAATGCTGCTCATTCTTGTCTTTGTGAGAATTTTATACCCCAAAAAGGCAGCAGGACACCAAATTTTACCATCTTTCGTTGCAACAGGCCGCTTAATGTAAAAAAAAGAGGCTGTGCTTATAAGACAGCCTCATGATTTTTCTCTTTTTTGGGGGCTTTAGCCCATTTATTTCCAAACATTCCATTTTTTCATTCCTGTCGGCTTCAGCCGACAGACAGATCAATCAAAAACAACCTTCCTCGTAACAACGCCCCTTTCCGAATCTATCTTAATAAAATAAACCCCTGTCGGCATGGATGCAACGGTGATTTTCATCTCTGCGGTGCATTGTGTGGTTTCATAGACCAACTGTCCGGTGATGTTATAGATACGGACGGCGGTCGGGACGACGTTGCCGGCGATGTTGAGTTCACCGTGTGCGGGGTTGGGGAAGATTTGGAAAGTTTTGTCTCCGAAAGGCTCGTTGACGGATACGACAGGTTCTATCGTAACGCATTGTTCATCAGTCGTCAACGGGTCTTCGCAGTCGTTATAGACGACTTCTACCTGATAGCAATAGGTGGTTTCGGGTTCGAGACCTTCGTCTAAGAAATTCAGTGTGGCGGCGGGGAGGAGTTCGTCGTTGAGTTGTTCTGTGTCGCGGATGATGTTGTATCCGGCAAGTTCGACGCCTTCGTATTCGGGCGCGTTCCACGAGATGAGGACGTTGTATCCGTCCGTTTCCTGTTCGGCAACGATGTCATCGGCGATGGAAATACACATGCCGTCAATGACGACGGTTACGGGTTCGCACGGGTCGCTTTCTAATGTTCCGGCGGTGTCGTACAAGGCGGTTACTGCGTATTTATAGGTGTCGTTTTGCGGAACGATGTCGGCAAAAGAGCGGGTAGGCTCGGTGTTGATTAATTCATCATCGCGATAAATGTTATATCCGGTAACGGTCATCCCTTTATCTACGGGAGCATCCCAACTGAGGATGACGTGATTGGCTTTTTCAACGGTATAGGTAAGGTTTTGAGGCGGGGGAAGTTCTAATGTTCCTCCAACGGATATAACGCTTTGGTATGTTACCTTGTTGAAACCTGTAACGGCGAGGGTTAGGTTTGCGGTCGTTGTGAGCGGGGCAAAGGTGATGTCAGCCTTATTGCCTGTTACGGTTGCTGTTCCTAAAATGACAACTTCGCCGTTGTCAACGTATGTCAGGGCGGCTAAAGCGTCTGCTGTGTTACAGTTGACCGTTAAAGAGGTTGAGCCGGCGGGAAGCGTGGGGACGTGGGTAATCGTCATCGCCTGCGGAGTTTTGGTGCGGAACATTAAAGTGGGGTCGCCAAAGACGAGCCATGCGTTGAAGTCATGATTAGCGGAAGTGCCATGAATTATTCTCATTTTCTGAGAGGCATTGAGAGAAGCGCCTGCGAAAGTTCTCTTAATACCCGCCGGTGCCCCGGCATAAGGTGGGAGGTCTAAACAAATATTTACAAATTCGTCTTGTGCGGTCATGGGAGGTTGCCAACTTAAACTAATGGAACCCATCATCGTTGCAACGGCTCCGGTGGGTTGTCCGCCTTGTGTAGCACGCATCCAGACTTCTGCAAAACAGGTTGTACTAAATTTACCATTCAAACAGGCTACCGAAAAAACGTAAGGCAGTTTGCCCGCATTTTGTAACGTATTTACATTTGAATTGGTATATGATATATAAGAATAGCCTTGCGTCAGGTACCAACCATCGTAATCTCCGTGATTACAATAATTTGCCATCCCCATTCCTTCGTTAAATCGGGAAGAGATTTGAGCCGTAGTTGTATTTGTAATTCCGGGGCAGTTATTGCTATATTCTTGATAAACAGGATTATAGCCATAAGTCATCAATCTGTTTCTGATATTATTCATGTGCACGTAGTCAGCCTCACCGCTGTGTCCACCGCCGTTTCCTTCGTTAGCGGCTAATCCTACTGCCTTGGATAGCCAGGTATCTGTCGTAGTTAAGTCGCGTTCATACCATATAGAACGTTGTACCTGCGTTTGGACATGAGCAGCGGTTTCGGCAGACATTCTTCCTATCAAAATATCCAAATAAGGCGCCGATGCAAGTTGAGCATAATAAATATCAGAATAACATGTCTCTGAGGGATAGCCGGGAACAGTGTAAGTATATGTCGGTATTTGGGCTAAATCGCCCACCAAAAGCACGTAAGCCAAGTTATTGTTTGGATTGTTGTAGTAATTTTGGATATAAGTTTTTATGGCGGAGTAAGTTGAACCTGCCTCTGTAGTAGGAATCATGGTTGTTTTCCGTCCGATGGTGCGTTTCCAATCAACGTATGGTTGCATGTCGTTCATAAACTGTGGATGGCAGATAATCAGCAACTCCCCCTCTTCGCCTGTCGGGAATCCTCTGCCTTGAATGACGGAGTGGTTGATAAAGAGGTTGTTGTATATTTCGTTGAATTGCGGTTCAATGGTTGTATGGCGTTTTTGGTTGGTGAACTCGTTGATTCCCTCTGTGTCGGTATAATTCACCGTTACGGTAATTTCGGAATATACCCGTAAAACTTTCGTAACCGGATTGTACTGAACGGGATAGACGTCCAACGACTGTCCTCTTACGTCTCGCATGATGAAAGGCTCTCGCAGGCTTGCAAGCGTTCCGGGATAGAAACCATCGTGTTGATACACCTCGCCCTTTACAAAGGGAACGGTTGACGGGTCAACACTGCGTTTCAGATTTCCTTTCGACGGCGCAATTTCGATGTTGTCGAACTCTTGAAACGCTCCGTAGGTGATTTCCAACTCCGAACTTCCTCTGTCGGGCATGATAAAGCTCGCCGTGAGGTAAAACACCTCAGGACTTCCTTCCTGAAGCATCAACGGGGCGTTATCCGAGGTTGCGATGAACGCTTTTCCGTCGCCGGTGTTTACGGCAATCAGTTCCGCCACGTTCAATTCGAAACGGATGGAGGTCTGATGGTCATTCTGAAACGCTAATGTCGTCTCGTTTTTCACGTCGCCGGTCTTTCCAACTGTCAACAATAGATCCTGCGCAAAGGCGCTTGTCGCTACGGCTATCAGCATGATAACCAACGACTTTCTTAATAATGATTTGAGCATAATTTAAACTTTTTATGATTAAAATGGTTTTTCCATTTTTTATGGTTGCAAATGTACGAAAAAAAATGGAATAAGGAGAAGTTTTTTTTCAATGTTTTTTCCTGTTCACCATAAAAACGCAGAACAGCATCAGCGCCGCCGCCGTCCATTGCAGCGGAGTGAGTTTGGTGTTGTTGAAAAAATAGTCGAAGACGACAGCCGAGATGGGGAAGAAGAGTTCTAAGATGGTGGAGGTCATGGCTTTTATTTTCCGCAGTCCGTAGTAGTAGAGGAAGATGGCGCCGCCGCCCGTGGTGGTGCATATCAGTGCGATAATCAGCCAGTTGAGCGTTGTTACGGATTGGAATTGCGTCCATTTCCATGTAAAGAGCATGTAAACCAGCATGATCAGCGTTGCGAAACCGTATCGGAAGAAGGTGGCGGAGGAGAAACTGAAACTGTTGAGCGAAAGTTTGCTGAAGACGGTGGAGGCTCCGAAGGAGAACGCCGCCAGCAGTGCAAATAACGCCGCATGGAGCATGTTTTGGGAGGCGTCCACTTGCGGCAGATTCAGTCCGAAGGTGAGAAAGTATCCCGCCACGATAGCCAGTGTTGCCCACAGCGCGAATGAAGATTTCATTCGCTCTTTCAAAAATATCGCTGCGAGGATGATGGCGAAGATCGGTTGCAGTTTTTGCAGTAAGACGATGGCAGAGAGGTGATTGAAGTTGACGAGAAAGAGCGACTTCACGATGCACACCGTCCCCAGAGCGCCTCCGAAGAGCGATACCAAGAACATGCTTCCTGTCTCTTTCCACGAATGGCGGACGAGTTCGCGGTATTTTTTATAGAAAAATGGTTGCATGAGCGCAAAAGGAATCAGATGTAGCACAAAGACCACAAATCCGACATCCAAGTCGTGCAGGTTCGGCGTCAAGACTATGCCGTCAAACCCCCATAATACCGATGCCAACGAGACCGCCAAAGCCCCTCCGATGACGGTGGAGAAGGTGCGTCGCTTGTTGTGTTCGGTTTTCATTGATTTAATTTTTTACAAAGGTATTGTTTTCTCTTCGCCTTATTCAAACGTAAAGATGATCTGAAAGATTTTTGAGTGTACGCTTTCGATAGATTGTGCGTAGATGTGGTCTTGTTTGGTGAGGATGTCGTTGAATCCGAACGACATTTCCAATTGCACGCCGAATTTGAACCAGTTGGTGTAGAAGTCGAAGCCGACGCCGACGTCCATTGCGATGTCGCCTTTGCTCATTTTGAGTCGCAGGTCGTTGGGATTGTCGTTTTTCTTTCTTTGGGAGGAGAGATCCCATTTGAACGCCGGTCCTGCGTAGATATAGGGGCGGAGGTTGTGAATGCGTACCGCTTTATATTTCAGATGGAGAGGGGCGTTGATATAGGTAGAGACCACGCTTTTGTTGGTTGTCATAAAGTTCTCTTTTCCGTCAATGTAGGTCAGGATGGTGTAGTCAATGGAGCGTTCTCCGAATTGAAGTCCGGGTACGAAGCGCAGTTCGAAATATTTCCCCATGCGAAGTACGGAGACCATTCCGACGCAAAAGCCCGGCGAAGGATTGCCGACCATACGATAGACGCTTGCCGAATCGGCTGCGATGTCGGAAATCTGTTTTTCGTGATAGCGCTCGTATTGAAAACCTGTATTAGGTTTGACGACGAACATCATCTGGTTGCCTCCCAGATAGAAACCGAAATGGTATTTTGCCTCGTCGTAATAGGGCAGATTCGGTATTGTTCGTGAATAAAACTGTCCGTGGGCAGTTTGTATCCCAACAGACAGAAATGCCATTCCGAGTAGTAAGGTATATTTGTTTTTTAGATACTGCATATACAGCAAACGAATTTCTATTTTGGCTCTCCGCAACAGCCTCCGCCGAGATTGTTCATCGCGCAGCGGAAGCCGATATAACTGGCTGCGCGGTCTTCGTCTAAATAGCGTCGTGTGCTTGGGCTGAGGTAATATGCGGGGTCATTCCAAGAGCCTCCTTTCACGACTCTGGATTTGTCGGTGATGAGCGAGCGGATGTTTGCCGGTTCGTCTTCGTCCCATGAGGTGTACATGTCGTCAGTTCCGTAGTACTCGTCCGGCTCCGACCATTTTTTGCTGACGTCTTTATAATCAACCAATAATGATTCCCAGTCGCCGTCTTTGTAGTTGATGTAGTCGGATTTTTTAAAGTTGAGCGAGGTCAGGTCTTCGTAGTCGGGGTCTTCGATAGCGCGTTTTTGTACTTGTCCTGTAACGGGGTCTTTGACGGGTAGTCCTGTGGTGGGGTCTGTAACGTTTACTAAGAAGACATTACCGCGGAAAGGGCTGAAGTCGTTCATATCTTCAAAGGAGAGTGGACGGTAAACGTCTTGCACCCATTCGGATACGTTTCCTGCCATGTTGTACAAGCCGTAGTCGTTGGGGGCGAATGAGCCTGTTGGGGCTGGGATGGCGTATCCGTCGTCGGGATGTCCGGCGACGCCCATATAGTCGCCGCGTCCGCGTTTGAAGTTGTCGGCGAGTTGTCCGTAGTTTTTATCTTTCGGGTTGGAGACACGGACATAATTTCCGTTCCACGGGTATATTCTGCGCGATTCGATGTTGCTGCCGTATGAGTTTCCGACCAAGCCCAATGCGGCGTATTCCCATTCCGCTTCGGAGGGGAGGCGGTAGTTGGGGAGCAGGGTGCCGGATTGGTACGATGCTTTCTTCCCGTCCATCTTTTTATTGGGCGAGGAGGAGAGGTCATACAGTCCTACGGTGTATGTCTCGGTGTTAAAATAGTTCTCGGGCGATGGGTTCAGGTCGAGTTCGGTGATATATCCTTCGTCGAGCATTCGTTTTTCGTTTACTCTGTCGGAGCGCCAGATGCAGAAGTCACTTGCCTGCCGCCAACTTACGCCAACGACCGGATAGTCCTGGTAAGCCGGATGACGCAGATAGAGCGTAATCAAGGGTTCGTTGTATCCCAATGCCTCTCGCCATACCATCGTGTCGGGCAATGCCTTGGTAAAGATGGCACGCTGTTCGCTGTTGTCAACCTCACCGAAAACGCGATGGAGCCAAAACAGATATTCGCAATAGTTGTGATTGCTGACCTCGGTCTGGTCCATGTAGAACGAGTTAACGGTTACGCGGCGGGGAACGTTATCCCATTCGGTCATCACCTGGTCTTGTGTGGATCCCATAACAAACGTGCCGCCTGCAATAAGTACTAAATTCGGTCCTATGGTCGTTCCGGGGATAAAGTTAACGCGTTCAATGTCTCCGTATTTCGGATCGTTGAAATGCCATCCTGTACTCGTTGATACTTTGTTTCTGTTTTTGGATCCTTTACAGGAGTATAAACAGAGTGAAACTACACACATCACCATCAATAACTTAAAACTTAATTTGATTTTCATATTTTTTTATATTTAATATGTTATTTATTATATATTTACTTTAAAATCGTGGACAGGGAATCTCTTTTTGTTTGTCTATGGTACGTTTCGATAATTGGCTGGGGGCGAAACGGTAACCTAATGATATTTCGTGAGCGCCGCCGGTGGCATTGGAGAATTTGGAGATGGTTACATCGTAACTGTATCCGAATTGGAAACCGCGCAGGTAAAATCCCACCAGAGCGACAATGGCGTCGGGGTTTTTAAAGGCGTTGCGGTACCATGCTCCGAAGACGAACGGATAGACGGTAACGTTCATTCCCAGATTGACTTGCTGGGAGGTGTTTTGATAGATATATACCGCTGCGGGCGATAGCATGAGTTTTGGCGGAGCGGCGGTATAGTTGCGGTAGGGGTCGAAGTATATGTTTCCGCCTACGTGTGCGGTGTATCGGATGTTGAGTTTGTCGAAGCCGTCGTCATAGAAATTCACGGCGGGTTGTGTCAGGTGGTGCAGGGCGACGCCTGCGTAGAAGATGTCTTTGTAGCCTAAGGTGGCACCAAAGTTGAAATCGGGAACCACGCGGGAGATGTTATCCGGCTGTATCTCGTTTTCCGGATGTTCGAATACTAACGCTCCCCAGTCAATACTCCTTTGATAGACGCCGCCACCCAGCGCCATGTTGACGTTGAGCGTCTTCGACGCCTGCAGGTGATAGGAATAGATGAAGTATGCCGATGTGGAAGAGAGAAGTCCGCCGACATCGTGGTTGGTGTTGGCTAAAATGCCGATGCCGCCTTTTATGCCGTCCACGTAGTCGTCGTAGGAGACGTTGTAGGAGGCGAAAGCATTGTTCAGCGAGGGCCATTGGCTGCGGTAGTTTGCCGCCAATCGTTTCGACATTGCCGAACCTGCAAGCGACGGATTGAGATAGAGCGGATTAGCGTAAAATTGGCTATAGACCGCATCTTGTCCCACACTCGCTGTTACAGAAAAGATATTTAGCATTATCAAATATATTATTCTTCTTCCTTTATTATTCACCTAAATTAACTGTAAAAGGTTTTAATGACCATTTTATCGAAACAATAACGTACAAATGTTTTTTTTATTTTGTGAAAGGGCGATTATTTCATCTTTCTAAAGAAAATTACCAGCAACGCGACGCTGATGGTGCGATGTGGGATGTTTCAAAGTTAAACGTTCATACATTCTACTGTCTCATTTTGTTTCGGTGAGTGAATCGCAAGTGCCGAGAGTTGTCAGGTATATTAAAAATCAGGAAGCCCATCATGCCAAAAAAAAACTTTGCCGAAGAGGAAGAAGAGTTTATAAGAAAATATGGGTTTCAAGTAATAGAAGAATCTGCGTGCTAATTCATCTCATTTTTTTTTTCGTACATTTGCAGTCGTTAAAAAATAGAAAATCATTTTAATATTAAAAAGTTTTAACTATGTTCAAATTATTATTAAGAAAGTTGTTGGTTGTCCTGCTGGTAGCCGTAGCGACAAGCGCCTTTGCGCAGGATCTATTGTTGACGCTTGGAAAGACCGGCGACGTGAAAAACGAAACGACCTTAGCGTTTCAGAATGACCATCAGACCTCCATCCGTTTCGAAGTGAACGCGGCGGAACTGATTGCCGTAAACACCGACAACGGAAAAGCGTTCATCGCCACGTCGGA
>WRLA01000073.1 GCA_009777825.1 Bacteroidales bacterium | reverse complement strand
CCCCCTCCGAAGGAGGGGAAGGGATGTGATGAAAAAAAAAGGTCGTCCGTGCGGACGACCTTTTTTTGTAATCATGCCAATCCTTTAATCCCGAAAATCATGTTCAGACAATGGAGGCGATTGTGCGAAAGGAGATTTCACCCCACTAAAATATTACATGCTTTTTAGCGTTCTTTTTTATTGTATTTACAACTTAGCACAATATAGCATGGATCAATATTTAAGCCCTATTTTTAACACCAACAGCGAATTTGCCCCCGTGTCCGACGACGAGGAGGCGGCGGCGCTTGATGCGGAGCAAATTCCGGCGGAGTTGCCCATTTTGCCTCTGCGCGACATGGTTCTCTTTCCGGGGATGATGCTCCCGATTACAGTCAGCAGACCGAAGTCGTCGAACCTGATACGCACGGTGAACAAAGGAAGTCGTGTCTTGGGCGTCGTTACGCAAAAAGATGTCTCGCTGGACGACCCGAACTATGATGACCTATACAAAGTCGGGACTGTCGCACACATCGTGAAAGTGTTGGAACTCAGCAACAACGAACTCAACATCCTCCTTCAGGGAAGGAGACGGATAACCCTGCACGAGGCAACCGCTGTCGAACCCTATTTCAAAGCGCGGGTAACGCCGATTTTGAGCCAGCCGGTGGCGTCGTTTGACAAAGAGACCTTTCGGGCAACGCTCGACTCCATCAAAGAGATGTGTTTGCAGATTTTCAAAAAAATCGGGATGCCGATGGCTGAGGAAGCCGCATTTGCGCTACGCAACATGAAAAGTCCGATGATTTTGCTGAACTACGTCGCTTCCAACATGGAGTTGTCCATCGCGCAGCGGCAGAAGTTTTTGGAGTATCAGGAGATGTTGCCTTTTGCGAAGGAGTTGCTGGTTTTCCTGAACGAAGACATACAAAAGGTGGATGTCAAAGTGGATATCCAAAAGAAGGTCAAAGCCGAGATGGACAGGCAACAGCGCGAGTACGTTCTAAATCAGCAAATTAAGACCATTCAGGCAGAGTTGGGCGGTAATACGAACGAAAAACTCTACGCCGACCTCAAACAGCGCGCTTCACAGAAGAAGTGGCCCCAGTATGTCAAGGATATTTTTGAAAACGAGATGCAACGTCTGCAACGCACCCATTCCATGTCGCCCGAACACAGCGTCCAGTTGAACTATTTGGACATGCTGGTGGAGTTGCCGTGGGACGAGGTGAGCAAAGACAACTTGAACGTAACGGAGGCGCGTAAAGTATTAGACCGCGACCACTACGGCATGGAAAAGGTGAAAGAACGGATTCTGGAGTTCCTTTCGGTGTTGAAACTGAAAGAAGACATGAAGTCGCCGATACTGTGTTTGGTAGGACCTCCGGGCGTCGGTAAAACGTCGTTAGGACGCTCTCTGGCGGATGCTATGGGACGGAAATACATCCGCATGTCGGTAGGCGGACTGCGCGACGAATCCGAAATACGCGGACATCGCCGTACCTACATCGGCGCCATGCCGGGACGTATCATCCAAAACATGAAAAAGGCGAAAACATCCAATCCTGTCCTTGTCCTCGACGAGGTGGACAAAGTCATCGGCGCCAACATGAGCGGAGACCCGACGGCGGCGCTGTTGGAAGTTCTTGACCCTGAACAGAATACAACATTTCACGACAACTATTTGGATGTGGACTACGACCTCTCCCGAATACTGTTTGTCGCAACCGCCAACACCACTGCCACCATTCATCCTGCCCTGTTAGACCGCATGGAGGTGATAGAGATGAGCGGCTACCTGTTGGAAGAAAAACGGGAAATTGCCAAACGCCACCTCGTCCCGAAACAGTTGAAAGAGCATGGCATGAACGATACGCATCTAACCTTCACCGATGCCATCCTTGACTTTATCATCGAGAACTACACACGGGAATCGGGCGTGAGAGGTTTGGAAAAACGGATAGCCAAAGTCATCCGTTTCCATGCAACGCGCATCGCAGAGGGATTACAGTATAATCCGACGCTGACGCCGGAAACCGTGAAAGAGTCGCTGGGCATCCCGACGTTTCAAAAGGATAGAGACGTGGACAATCTCATCCCCGGCGTCGTGATAGGCTTGGCGTGGACGGCAGTCGGCGGAGATGTGCTGTTTGTGGAAGCGGTGGTGAGCAAGGGCGACGGCAAGTTCTCTCAGACGGGAAGTTTGGGCGACGTGATGAAAGAGTCGTCGGTCATCGCCATGGCGTATCTGCGCAGTCATGCCGAAGAAATCGGACTTGACGCTGAGATTTTTACCACCCGCAACGTCCACATCCACGTCCCCGAAGGCGCTACGCCGAAAGACGGACCGTCCGCCGGCATCACCATGCTGACGGCATTAGCATCGGTATTTACCGGACGCAAGATGCGGAGCCATACCGCCATGACGGGCGAAATCACCCTGAGAGGCAAAGTATTGCCGGTGGGCGGCATCAAAGAGAAGATTTTGGCGGCAAAACGTTCCAATATCAAGGAAATCATCCTTCCAAAAGATAACGAAAAGGATATCAACGACATCCCCGAACGCTATCTGCATGGATTACGGTTTCATTATGTCAAAACCATGAAAGAGGTCTTGGACTTGGCGCTTGAACAGAGTTAACACCATGAAAATCACACTGCTTGTCATCGGAAAGACGCTGAGCGACTATTTGAAAACCGGCGAAAACGACTACTTGAAACGACTGACGTTTTACGGAAACATGGACCATTGCGTCATCCCTGCCCTCAAAAACGCCAAATCGCTGACCGAAGAGCAACAGAAAACGGAAGAGGGTAAACTCCTGCTATCCAAAATAGAGCCATCCGACTTCTGCGTCCTGTTGGACGAGAACGGGAAAAACTGCACTTCGGAAGAATTTGCCGACTTCCTCAACGGGAAAATGGTATCCGGCGTTAAAAATTTGGTCTTCGTCGTCGGTGGCGCTTACGGTTTCTCCGACCCCGTCTATCAACGCGCCAACCACAAACTGTCGCTCTCGTCCATGACCTTCTCCCATCAGATGGTGCGGTTGATATTCTTAGAACAACTCTACCGGGCGTTTACCATCTTGAAAGGGGAACCGTATCATCATCGGTAGGGGAGGGGGGCTTACATCTTTCTTCCTCTGTGTAACTCAGTGTCCTTTGTGTCTCTGTGTTGAATAATAATCTTTTTCAGCACAGAGGCACTGAGTACACAGAGGTTCACAGAGTTTTTTCCTGACTTCGGCAATGCGACACCTAATCCTTTTCATGGTTAATGGACTTATTATCAGCTACTGAGGTTGCTTTCTTGTTTGAATGAGGTAAAAATGAAGTTTGTTCCGATTTCAATACCGAGACACCCAAATCGGCATTCTGAATTTTGTATCACATTGATATACAGGGAGTTTCAAAAAACACAATAGGATTAATCGCTTAGGTCGCTGTAAAGATTTACCTTTGCAGCATGAAAGCGAGAGAACAATTTATAGGAGTGAATCCAATAAAATTCAATAGGTTTTTTCAGAGTGACGAAGATTGTTATCGTTAATGGTCAACAATTCATCCGCGATAATGTTTCGTATGAAATTTATGCCACCAAAAACGCTTTTCCCTCGCCATTTTATAATCAGATTATAGATGAGGACATCCACCTGAGCATGGAAGCCGACAGCACCAACCTGAAGTCGGGACGCATCGGCTACGGTCGCTACCTCAACCTCATCCCCAAGTCGCGGCGCGAGTACGAGGAGAACAAAGCCGAACTCTTAGCCACCCTGCCCAAGATAGACGACACACGACCACAGACTCTGTTCGTAGAACCGGATAAAAAAGGCGTCCTGCGCCAAAACATCCCCAACCCTGCCACCGGCAGCACGACGGTCGTCTATGACGTCGTTGAGGAAGGAGCGGTAGAACTCCGTCTCTACAACCAACTCGGACAACTGCTGCAACTCCTCCCGCAGGGAACGCAAAGCGTGGGCAGTTACCGCATAGAAATCTCCTTAGTCGGTCTTCCGTCGGCGATGTACCACTACATCCTCTTTGTTGAGGGCGAAAAGGCTGATGCGAAGAAACTTATTGTCAATTAAAAATTAGGAATTAAATATTAAAAGAGGGCGCTTCCGGTGGGGGGCGCTTCTTTTTGCCACGAATTTTCACTAATTTTTTGACTTTTAAGACACCCCCGAACGATTGCAGCACCACCGACAGCACAATCAGCCCCAACCCCGCATAAAACGCAAAGTTCAGTTCTTTCTCCTCCCCGAAGATAATCATCGCCAATACGATGCTGTAGAGCGGTTCGAGGTTATAACTGAGGTTGACCGTGAAGGCGGATATTTTTCTGAGGGCGTGCGTCTGAAGCGTATAGAGCCCGATGGTGCAAAATACTGAGAGACACAGTATATAGACGATGTTTGTGCTGTTCGGAAAGGGAAATATTCCGGAAGAAAAGTGCAGGAAAAACGGAATTAGAACGCTCAAAAACAGAAATCCACTGACCATTTCGTAAAACAGTATCGTGAGGGACGAGTGCTGCGTGCTGACCCGTTTGTTGGTGATGATAAAGAGCGCAGCCAAAGCTGACGAAAGAGTGCCAAGCGCGATGCCCAAGCGGTATCGGGCGTCGAAATGGAAAATCAACGAGATGCCGCACAAGGTCAATGCGCTGAAAAGTATCTCTTTGATTTTGATACGCCGCCGGTGCAGCAACGGTTCAAAGATAGCCGTAAAGACGCCCGACAGCGAGAAACAAACCACCCCAATCGAGACATTCGACGCCTTGATGCTGCCGTAGAAGAAAACCCAGTGCAACGTCAACAAAATGCCAACGCCGCCGAGTTTAAGCATCTCTTTGGTCGGAAGCCGTTGTAGTTGCTTTTTGACGTACAGGATGATTAAAAGAAGGATAGAGGTAATCAGCATACGATACCACACCAAAAAAACTTCGTTCAGCGTGATGAGTTTGCCGAGTACGCCGGTGAATCCGGCGATAAGGACAGAGAGATGAAGTTTTACGAAAGATTGCTTGATGGATTGCATTATGGTAGGGGAGAGGCTGGTTAAAAAATATCAATCAGTAATAATAAACCGGTCTTGGTCGGGTCCGAAAAAATATTTGGCGCGAAATTGTGTTAAGGCTGATTTTGAGCAGGTTGCGACGATAATTTCTTCCACATCCTCTGTGGTTTTCGACACGATGTCGCCTTTGAAATTAACGATTTGCGACAATCCGTTATAGTGGATGCCGGCGCCGTCGTCGCCGATGCGGTTCACTGCGGCGACATAACATTGGTTTTCGATGGCGCGGGCGGGAATCAATGAATCTAAGATGTTGGCGCGCGCCGAGGGCCAGTTGGAACAAAGCAGAAGCACGTCGTACTCGTAGCCGTTTTCACGCTCCCAGCGGTTGCGCGTCCAAACCGGAAAACGAACATCGTAGCATACTATCGGAAAAAAATTCCAGCCAAGATAAGGAATGACCACGCGCTCATTACCTGCGGTAAACTGTTGACTTTCACCACCAAATCCGAACAGATGACGTTTGTCGTAGTGATGAACAGCGCCGTCGGGCGAGACAAAGTAAAAACGGTTATAGACGGCTTGACGCTCCCTGACCGTCGCCGTCCCGCACAACGCAAACCCATGATAGGCAGCCTGTTGCCGCATCCACGACTGCACTATGTCCGCCTCCTCATTCGTTATTTTTTCTGTCGAAGCGCTGAACCCTCTGCAAAACGTCTCCGGCAAAAGCGCCACATCCACCCCCGCCGGAACCTGCCGCAGCAGATTCTTATAGCGAGCAAAATTGCGGTCGCGCTCTTCCCACGCGATGTCGCTCTGTATCAGGGCGATGGTTATTGTATCTATCGTTGTCATAATTAAAAAACTCACCAATTTATCGCCATCTCCCCATGCGCCATCAAGAACTCGTTGGCTCTGGAAAAGTGCCGGTTTCCGAAAAATCCTTGATGGGCGGATAGCGGCGACGGGTGTACGGAGGAGAGTACCAAGTGTTTCGTTTCGTCAATCAGCGCCTTTTTGCGTCCGGCGTAGGCGCCCCACAGCAGGAAGACGAGATGCTCTTTTGCGTCGGACAGTTTCTTCATCACGGCGTCGGTAAACTGTTCCCATCCGCGGTTTTGGTGCGAGCCGGCTTGGTTCATGCGCACGGTCAGGGTGGCGTTCAGCAAAAACACGCCTTGCTGTACCCAAGGTTCCAAATTCGACGATTTTAACGTCGTATGTCCGACGTCGTTGATGATCTCCTTGACGATATTTTTCAGCGACGGCGGCGCCGCCACGTGGTCGGGAACCGAAAAACACAACCCGTGTGCCTGTCCGACGCCGTGGTACGGGTCTTGTCCCAAGATGACCACCTTTACCTTGCTCACCGGACATTTGTCAAAGGCATTGAAAATCAACCTCGCCGGAGGAAAAACGGTGTGCCGCGCGTACTCTTCCTTGACAAACTGCGTCAACGCCTCGAAATAAGGCGCGTCAAACTCGCTCTGTAACAATGCCTTCCATTCCTGTTCGATTTTTACTTCCATAGATGTTCATTAAGTTGTGTATGGCAAAGATACGAAAAATAAAATATTGTTAAATTAAAAGTTTTTGTGTTATGAACAATATAGCTGTCATTTTGAGAGGTTTGGAAGATGTCAAGCAAGGAAATGTTACTAAAATTGAAGACTTGAAAAATATATGGGCAAATATACTGTAGTCATCTCTTCTGAAGCAAAAAGACATCTTGCACTCCATTACAAATCTGAAAACAAGATAGTCATTCACCAATTCTCACCAATAAATCTTTGTGTCAATTCGTGTCATTCGTGGCTAAACCCCAATTTTCAACCCTCAACTTTCAATTAAATCGTATCTTTGCACCAATAAAAATCTAAAAATATTTTGTAATATTAAGTTTTACACGAGTAATGTTTTATAAACGGATTTTTCTTTTTGCAGTATTATGGTGTATGCTTAAAATATGGAACATAAAACAATCTGAGATTCAGGAGTCAAGTGCATGCAAAACTTGCAGTACATTTGAACAATGCAGGAGAGGACCGGGTGTTTGTTATAGAATGGCTATTCAGGCTTATGGAAATAATAATTACGATTATCCTTACCCAATGTGTCCGTATGCGCCGCCTGCTACCGAGCCTTTTTACATAGATAAAACTGTTACTCAGGAGTTTATTGAAAAATATTTAAGAAAATAACACATCTATGCTATGAAACGCTTTGCCAAATTTACTACTTCCATTATCGTTGACTTGGCGATAGTCGTTTCCCTAACACTTTCATTTATTATTATAGCAGAATCTGCCTCCGGATTCGTTTTTTCCGGAGTGGCTTTTCTTGGCGAGAATTCTCTATCTGAAACTTTGTGTATTTGGGCAACACCATTTTGTGCTATTTTGCTCATTTATACGGTTGTGTCGTTAGTTTTTAGAAGGTCTATCGCTTGGTTGACAATTAAAAAGGGCGGTTTTAGAAAGGCGTTAAAGTTGTTTTTTGCGAGTATAATTGACTTTACTGTAATTTTATTAATTACGATTTTAGTGGATTATGCCTTGCAAACGCTGTTTTATTACGACTTCTTTGTTTTATTGCTTGCAATATTTGCAATGTATTGTTTTTCAGTTGCTTTGTGTGGTGGCGTATCATTAGGAAAATGGTTTTTCGGGATAAAATTTAATGCAGGAAATTGCTTAGCTATCTTTAAATACATGCTGTACAAAATATTGTGTGCGATTATTCTGCCCGTTTTATTATTCAGAATATTGGGTATAGTTGATGCCTATTCGTTGTTTTTGAATGCGGTCTTTTGCTTGTTGCTGTTCTATGTATTTTCTTTTATTATTCTCAGAATACCCATTTGGACTTATTTTGCTAAAATCAGTTATATTGCACAAAATCAAAAGATTAAATTTGTTTCCGCGAAATTTATTTGTCTGCTCCTATTAATTGTAACAGGTTTTATATCAATCAAATACATAAACAACAGAGCACACGCCGACGAAGATATTTTGTTCGGGATCAACTATCCTTACGAATTTAAAAAATATCCGAATAAAGAAGCCGTAAAGCCATATACCGACTTTCTGAAAACCCAAAATCAATCGCCAAAAGAGTATATTTTAAACTTGTTTAAACAGCATGATATTGTTGTTTTACAAGAAGTTTATCACGGAGAAAGTACACAATGGGAGATGATTTTTGATATTGTATCGGATACGGCATTTATCAATAATGTGGGGAACGTTTTTACCGAATACGGCTCTGTCTTGCACCAGCACAAAATAGATACATTTTTAAATACCGTTTTTCCAAACGATACGATACTGGAACAAGAAACAGCCTGCTTAATGTACTATATGTCGGGAGGTTTTTACTATTTTATTAAAAATTTAAACCTGCTTAATTCTGAATTGCCCGACACTTTAAAAATTAGAGAACATTATTGCGACGCGATAGATTGTGATGATATTGTTGCGTTTATAGAATCCAAATCGGATCCGAACCAGAATCGAGACAGTCTAATGGCTCAGGTTACCATTGATTGGTACAATGAGCAAGTTGCAAACGGGAAAAAACATAAATGTTTGGTTGTTACAAACTCCAGACATGCTCATGGTTATGCAAAAGGGATTGATTATGTTAAAAATCATCCGAGTTTTCGGAATCTCACCGAAAGCAATCAAGGGCAATATATATGGGAAAAATACCCTGAAGAAACAGCTACCGTGATGCAATTACGGTATATTGGCTCTCGTAATTTTGCCTATTTTCCAATATATCGCCCTGTAAATAAAGGTAAATGGAACTTGGCTTTTGAAATAAACCAAAATAAACCTGTTGGATTTAATTTAGAAAACACTCCTTTCGGTAATGACATCTTTGACGCATACTCTTTAAGAGGCGCCAGAACAACACTGAAATATGAAGACATTTTCACAGGAATAATTTTTAACAAACCTTATTTGGAACTGAATGAAGTATATCACCCGTATCAATTATACGCTATCACCCAAGCAATAAAAAACAAAAATATAAACTTGGAAGATCCTCAAAATAATCGCTATGTGTTTTACTCGCAATTCTTTGACGATGAGGCAAATATGGATAAAAATATGAGATGGGCAAGAACAATTAGTTTCTCAAATTTTGCTCCGATCTTTATTTTTATATTATTATCATTGGTATCGTTATCAAGCGGAATATTATATTTTATTACAACAATATTGAAAAAGAAAAAAGTGTAATTTGATTTCATGCCTTCTTTCCCCCACCTCCGCCAACCCGACGCCATGGACTGCGGCGCCACCTGCCTCGCGATGGTCGCTATTAAATTGTGTCTTTATAGCATCAACAAACCGGTCTCTTTCCTCACGTGTCATTTTAATACCCCATATCTACGCTCGTATTCGGCAATGATATTGTCCTTTTGTGCAAGAGCATTGTCCTTTTGTGCAAGAGCATTGTCCCTGTGTGCAAGGGTACTTTGAAAGACATTTCTTTCCATTGCGAGGGTACTTTGAAAGACATTTCTTTCCGTTGCAAGGGCATTATCTCGTTCAGAAATAATATTTCGCAGCCCTCTGATTTCGTTTCTTACTATGTTCATATTATTTAAGTCTTTAAGGTAATTATTTACATCTTTTTTGGTCATTCTGGCTATTTTGG
>WRLA01000072.1 GCA_009777825.1 Bacteroidales bacterium | reverse complement strand
CTGCCTTCCGTCCAGTTGACGAAAGTGTAGCAGTCGTCGGGTGTTGCGACGATGGTGATTTCTGTTCCGCACTCGATGTCGAGACCGCCGCCGGAGACGGTGCCGCCGATAGGTTCCGGCGGGTTTGCCGAGAGGATGACGTCGTAGAGTATAATTTCGAAGTGGGCAATCACAGTATGGTCGTCGTCTATGTCGGTTATGGTATAGGAGAGGTTATTGCCGACGTTTACACCGTTATCCGTCCAGCCGAGAAAGGTGTAACATTCATCCACTTCAACGGTTACGGTAACGTTATCGCCGCAGTCGTAGGTTCCTGTGCCGGTAACAATGCCGCCTGCCGGTGGGTCTGCCGAGACGTCAACGGTGAAAGTTTTTATCACAAAGTTAGCGACTAATGTGTGGTCTGCGTCTATTTCTTCTATCGTATAGGTTGGATTCGTGCTGACGATATTGCCGTCTTCCGTCCAGTTGACAAAGTTGTAGCATGGGTCGGGGTCGGCTGTTACGGTTACGTCGGTGTCGCAGTCGTAGGCGTTGTTGGCGTTGGGTTGGGTGATGATGGTGGCATCGCCGCCGATAGCCGGATTTTCCGAAACGGAGACGGTGTATTCTTTTATCGCAAAGATTGCCTCCAACGTAGTTTCATGGAGAATGAAAAACTTATATGGATTGTCGGTAGAGACGAAGTTTCCGTTGCCGTCTATCCATTCGACGAAGGTGTAACAGTCTGTGGGAAAGGCTTCTGCGGAGACCCAATCGCCGCAGTCGTAGGTTCCCGCGCCGGTAACGCTTCCTTCTATCGGGTTTGCCGAGAGGTTGAGGACGTAAGGAATGATGTCGAAATTGGCGACCAAGTCGCGGTCTTCGAACAGGTCAAAGGTATAAATAGGATTTGTAGAGACCTCGTCGCCGTCTTCCGTCCAGTTGATAAAGGTGTAGCAGTCGTCCGCCTCTGCGGTTACGGTGATTTCGGTTCCACATTCGATATGGTTGCCGCCGCCGTCAACGTCGCCGCCTTCTACCGGATTTGCCGAGACGAGAACGTCGTAATAGTACATCGCAAAGTTGGCAACCAACGTGTGATGATCTTTTACTTCAAAGGTATATTCCTCTGATTTGGAGACCTCGTCGCCGTCTTCCGTCCAGTTGACGAAGTAGTAACACTCTTCGGCTTCGGCTGTTACGGTGATAAACTCTCCGCAAGGGAAGTCGAGTTCGCCGCCGTCAACGGTGCCGCCTTCCGGTGGGTCTGCGGAGATGATAATGTCGAAATATTTTAACACGAAGTGGGCAATGACAATATGGTCATCGTCAATGCCGGTTATTGTATAGGAGAGGTCGTCGCCGACGTCGTCGCCGTTATCTGTCCAGCCGAGGAAAGTGTAGCAATCGTCCAC
This sequence comes from Bacteroidales bacterium, assembly GCA_009777825.1. Lineage (GTDB taxonomy): Bacteria > Bacteroidota > Bacteroidia > Bacteroidales > WRLA01 > WRLA01. The sequence goes on along the minus strand of WRLA01000072.1, from coordinate 8,386 downwards.
TTTTACTGTTACGGTAACGTCATCGCCGCAGTCGTAAGTTTCGATTCCGTTGGGGGAGACAATGCCTCCTGCCGGCGGGTCTGCCGAGACGTCAACGGTGAAAGTTTTTATCGTAAAGTGCGCAACGATAACGTGGTCTTCGTCTATGCCGACTATCGTATAGGTCGGGTCATTATTGCCGACGGGTTTACCGTTGTCCGTCCAGCCGTCAAAGTTGTAACACGGGTCAATTTCTACGGATACCGTTATATCTTCGCCGCAGTTGTAGGTGCCGCTGTCATCGGGCGAAATGATGGTAACAATGCCGCCTGCTACCGGAGATGCCGAGACGGTAACGTTGTAGGTGTATATCTCAAAGTTGGCAACCAGCGTGTGATGATCTTTTACTTCAAAACTATAAGTAGTTGATGTTGAAACTTCTTTGTCATCTTCCGTCCAGTTGACGAAGTAGTAACACGGGTCGGGGGCGGCTGTTACGGTGATATACTCTCCGCACGGGAAGTTGGTTTCGCCGCCGCCAACGGTACCGCCTTCCGGTGGGTCTGCTGAAACGACAACGTCGAACAGTTTCAACTCAAAATGGGCAACCAAATTGCGGTCTCCTTCCAATGTAAAGATATATGGGTTGGCGGTAGAGACCGGATCGCCGTCTTCTGTCCAGCCGATGAAAGTGTAACATTCGTCTTCTTCTACTGTCAGGGTTATCGTTTCTCCACATTCTATATTTTTTCCATCGCCGGTGATGGTGCCGCCTTTTTGCGGATCTGCCGTTACGTTGACGTCGTAGTAGTACTTCGCAAAGTTTGCCGTCCACGTAACGGATTTGTTCATGATAAACGTATATTCGTCTAACGGGGAGACCTCGTTGTCGTCTTCGTCTGTCCAGTTGACGAAATAGTAACACTCTTCGGGTGTTGCTGTTATGGTAACGGGTTCGTCGCAGGGGAAGTCTTTGCCGTCGCCGGTAACGGTACCGCTGCCCGGCGGCTCTATCAACAGGGTAACGTCGCCGCTTGTCGTTTCAAAGTTGGCGACCAAATCACGGTCTTCTTCTAATATAAATTCGTATGGATTATCCGTGGTAACGGGTTTGCCGCCTTCCGTCCATCCGACAAACTCGAAACACTCTTCGGGGATTGCCAGCAGGCTTACATTCTCTCCGCAGGGTTTATTTTTGCCGTCGCCGGTAACCGTGCCGCTGCCCGACGGATCTACCGAGACGGTAACGTCGTAGAATCTTTGTTCAAAGAGAGCCACCAAAGTACGGTCTCCTTCCAATTTAAATTCGTAGGGATTATCCGAGGTAACGGGTTTGTCGTCTTCTATCCATGCGACGAAGTCGAAACAATCTTCGGCGGTTGCCAGCAGGCTTACATTCTCTCCGCAGGGCTTATTTCCGTCGCCGGTAACGGTGCCGCTGTTCGGCGGATCTACCGTTACGGTAACTGTGTAGTTGATTTTTTGAAAATGCGCTACCAAGTGGCGGTCTTTGGTTACGGTAAACGAATAGTTCTCGTTGGCGCCGGGGACTACAATGTCATTTTCCGTCCAGTTGACAAATTCCCAACACTCGTTGGGGGTGGCTCTTACCACAGCGGTTTCGCCCACTTGATAACATCCGTCTTCTTCGGCGGTACCGCCTTCGGGCGGGTCGGCGGCGACGGTGATGTGGGCGCCGATGTGTAAGATGCCTTCCAAAACCACGATATCTCCTTGGTCGGGATAAATTTCTAATTTTATCACATAGTCTCCGGCAGCGAATGTCCCTGTCCAGTCTTCCTGATTTTGTGCCGGCAGATGTTCCACATTATTAATATACCATTTCAAAGCCACTATTTCGGCACCTGTAATGGCTATTTCGGCGTGAAATATAATCTCATTTTCACAAAAAAGCGTGTTGTCCATATCTTGATTATGGACGTCGTTAGCAGTAAAAAAAGCGTCCAATTTACGCATGGAGGCGTAGCCGAGATAGTAATAGGATTCGGCATAACCGGTTCCGTATCCCAAGGCAAAAAGTTCTGCGTCATTGCTAAATTCGTATGAGTCCGAGGAACTGGTTAAAGGGAAGGTGTAGAATGCGATGGGGTCCATTCCCGGTGGTGTGGTGGTATTAGTAGTCCATGTTCCGCCGAATAAAGGAACAGGTGTCCCCGATCCGATAGACACCGTTGTGTTATTTTTTGTGGCGTCGGGCGTAACGATTAATGCGTAGTGTAGCGGCGTATATCCCAGGTACGGAGGGATAGTAAACTGTGCAAGCAATGCCTGCGTCGCCATTTGTTCGGTGGGGGGTAACCAGCACTGTGCGGGGTCAGAGAGCACAGAACCGGCATAAGAGTAACTTGTCAGATAGTTGCAAACGCCTATGGGCTTGTCGGCTACAATATAACAGCCTTTGCCGGTTAAATTCACCTCAAGTTCAATATATTGCCCGGGACCGGGATTCAAGGTATATGTGGGTCCGAGTTGTCCACCGGGAGCATACGCATGTATTCCGCCCGTTCGTGTAACCGTGGTACCGGGTTGTGAAGCCACGATACGCACTCTGTCTGTTCCGATGTGTGTAACGGGGACAAAAAAGTTTTTACCCCACGTGTTCACAGGCGCTAATTGTTGAAATAAATGGTCGCGGGCTTCATAATTTGTGGGAATCATCACCCGCTCGTTCATGGCAAAAAAGGCAACGGGCTTATCGGCAAGAATATGTGAGCCGGTCATATCCGGAACATCCCGTCTGAAATATACATCGCCTCTATTCAGCGGCATGTTCGGTAGCAACGTTCCTTCATGATAGACGTTGGTATTATTTTCGGTTGCAATCACCGCGTATGCGTCTTGATAGGAATCCGCTCGAGTGTAGGATATGTGATAATATTCGATGTCCAGCGCCGGCTCCGGAAAAATATTGGTGGCGTCGGTGGACGTTTGGCATTGATTGATGGCATAAGCCGTAATCGCATAATCGCTGTGAATGTAAATGCTTTTATTACTCTTACCGGTAGCCGTATTATACACAGCCTGTTTTTCTTGAGAGGAAAGCGTATGTGTTTTTACCTCCCAAGGCGCTAAAGGATAAGTAACCGTTGTTCCCAATTGGGTGAAATTAATTTGCACTACTGTCGGTTTATCCCTGCTCACGACACGTATTTGCAAAGTTGCGGCTGAGTAAGTTTGCGAGTTATTTACCCCGAAAGTCAGCCAAAAGTCTGTTCCGTCGGTCGTCTGCGCCTGCAGTGCGGGGATGCCCAATAAGGCAATCAACACGTTTATCAATGCTGCGTAAAAAATCTTCTTCATAACTATTTCATTTAAAATTAACATCATTTTTGCATGGTGCAAAGATAGGAAATAAATTGAGAATAGAAAGAAAAAGTTTTTTTTTAACCACAAAGAGCACAAAGTACACACAAAGGGACACAATGGTTGCCGTCATTGCGAGCGTAGCGAAGCAATCCGGTGGTTTCTAATTCTCCGGATTGCTTCACTCCGTTCGCAATAACGGGAAGTCTCACAGTCTTGTGTCTCACAGTCTCACATCTCACATCTCAACAAAAAATCGTACCTTTGCGCCTTAATTAATCCATTTGTAAAAACATGAATTAACAATGAACTACATATCATTTGACAAATTACAACTTCCGAACTTGGAATTTTCGCTAGCGCGCGAGATTATCCGTACCAACCGGAGCGGTTCCTACTCCTCTTCGACGGTGCTAAACTGCCATACAAGGAAGTATCACGGGCTTTTAATAGCGCCGGAACCGGCTGTGGACGACGACCTGCACGTGCTTATCTCGTCATTGGACGTGTCGGTCGAACAGGAAGGGAAACGTTTCAATCTGGGAATGTGGCGTTACAAAGACGGCGTCTTTCAGCCGAAAGGACACAAATACATGCGTGCTTTCGACATGGATCGGGTGCCGATTCTTACCTATCGCTTCGGAAATATCTTCATCACGCGGGAATCCGTCCTGTTGGATAACGAAGATACGGTCATCGTAAAATACACCGTCAAATCTGCGCCGGAACCGGTAAAGTTGATGTTCACGCCCTTTTTGGCGTTCCGCAATGTCCATTTTCTGACCCGCGCCAACCGGCAGGCTGACACCTCTTTCTCGCCCGTCGAACAGGGAATTTGTATGTGTTTGTATCAAGGTTACACGCCTTTGTACATGCAGTTTTCCAAAGAGACTGATTATCAGCACCATCCCGACTGGTATTACGACATCGAATACCTGAAAGAGGTCGAGCGCGGATACACCGCACAGGAAGACCTGTTGGCGTCGGGAGATTTTTCCGTTACCATGAAACAGGGCGAGAGCATCTATTTCTCGGCAAGCACCCAAAAGCAGCAACCGGAGCAACTCGCCGCCCTCTACCAAAAACAAACCGAAAAACGAACGCCCCGCGATTCCTTCGAGCATTGCTTGGAGAATGCGGCGGAACAGTTTTTCAAACGGCGCGACGGAAAAACCACCTTAGTCTCCGGCTATCATTATTTTGGCGTGAAAAGCCGCGATACCTTTTTGGCGCTTCCCGGGCTTACGCTGAGCAACAATAACAATCACGCGCTATGCCGCGAACTCTTGGAGGCAATGGTTGAGACGATGGAATCCGGACTTTTCCCCGTCTTTCCGGGCAACCGCTACACCGACTACAACGCTGTGGACGTGCCGTTGCTCTTCATCCGCGCTTTCCAGAAATATTACCGCGCCTGCGACGACCGCGCTGCGGCATGGAAAAAGTTCGGCACAGTGGTGAAACACATCCTCGAAACCTACCGCACAGGAACGCGCTTTAATATTAAGATGCAGGACGACGGCTTAATTTACGCCGGCGAAGAGGGCTGGGCGTTGACATGGATGAACGCCGTAATTGACGGAAAACCGGTAACGCAACGCGACGGTTTACCGGTGGAAGTCAACGCTTTATGGTACAACGCCGTCATCTTCGCCATCCATGGCGCACAGGAACACGGAGAGAAAGAGTTTGAACAACGCTGGCAACCCGTCGCCGACGCCATCCCAAAGGCTTTTGAAACTACCTTCTGGAACGAGGAAAAAGGCTATCTCGCTGATTGTGTGAAAGATGGCGTTCAGGATTGGAGCATTCGTCCTAATATGATTTTTGCAGCCTCGTTGCCTCATTCGCCCATTGACGAAGAAAAACGGATGAAAGTGGTCGAAAAAGTGAAACAGGAACTGCTGACGCCCTATGGCATTCGCACCCTCTCGCCCACCGATGCACGCTATTGTAACACCTTCAAAGGCAATCAGTTCGTGCGCGACCAGGCGTATCACAACGGGATAGCGTTCCCGTTTTTATTGGAAAACTTTACCGAAGCCTATCTGCGCATTTACGGCAAAAGCGGGCTTTCGTTTATCAAAAGAATCTACTACGGAATGGAACCGGAACTGAAAAATCACGGTTTGGCGACCATCTCCGAGATGTTTGAACCCGACCCGCCCTACGCCGCCGGAGGCGCCATCACGCAGGCTACCAGCGTGGCTGCCCTCTTGCGGATGAAAGAATTTATTGACCGTTACGAAAAAATATAAGCCATGAAAGTATTAATGTTCGGATGGGAGTTTCCCCCACACATATCGGGAGGTTTAGGCACGGCTTGCTACGGGCTTACAAAAGGATTGGCAAAACACGGCGTCGAAATCATCTTTGTCGTCCCGAAAGCCTTTGGCGACGAAGACCAGCAGGCGGTGCGGATTGTAAATGCCGAAGACACCGAAATATTTGTCAATGAAGAGTTTGTGGACGAGGTTTGGAGCAAAATACAATATATGGAGGCTCATTCCAACCTGATTCCATACATCACGCCGGAGGAGTACGAAGAAGCCATGCAGATGGAACAGAAACACCGGCATACCTACTTGCGGGAGAAGTTTCACGGAAAGTTCACATTTTCAGGGGCTTACGGCGCTTCGCTTTTTGAAGAGGTCAACATGTACGGCTTGCTGGGCGGCGCGATTGCAAAACGTAACGACTTCGACGTCATCCACGCCCACGACTGGCTGACCTACTCCGCCGGAATAGCCGCCAAAGAAGCCACCGGCAAGCCACTGATTTGCCACATCCACGCCACCGAGTTCGACAGAACAGGACAAAATGTCAACACCATCATCTACGAATACGAAAAACGCGGGATGCAGGCGGCTGACTTGGTCATCGCCGTCAGCAACCTGACCCGCCAAACCGTCATTGACAAATACGGCATCCCGCCCGAAAAGGTGGTAACGGTACACAACGCCGTCGAGCCGACAACCAAAGTCTTTGAGAGACAAAAACGCCATTTCAAAGAAAAAGTGGTAACCTTTCTGGGACGTATCACCTTCCAAAAAGGTCCCGAATATTTTATCGAGGCGGCGGCAAAGGTGTTGAAACATGATAAAAATGTACGTTTTGTCATGGCAGGGTCGGGCGATTTGCTGAACCGTTCCATCCGGCGCGTCGCACAGTTGAAGATAGGCACGAACTTCCATTTTACCGGATTCCTGAAAGGCGCCGAGGTGGATAAGATGCTGGCGCTGAGCGACGTCTTCGTGATGCCCTCCGTCTCCGAACCCTTCGGCATCGTGCCGTTGGAGGCGATGCGCTCCGAAGTCCCCGTCATCATCTCCAAACAGTCGGGCGTGGCGGAAGTGCTGAAATACGCCATCAAAGTGGACTTCTGGGATGTGGACGCCATGGCTAACGCCATCTACGGACTGCTGCACTACGAATCACTACCACAAATTTTCAAAAAATACGGCAAAGAAGAGGTGGATAACCTGAAATGGGAAAACTCGGCGGCTCAGATTGTGCGGCATTATCAATCGGCGATGGGCGATGTAGGATGTGGGATGTGAGATGTGAGATGTGAGAAAATGATGGAGTAAAGAAAATATAAACAATTGATAGATAATGATATATAAGGCGAATATACGGGGAATTTTTGGAAGCCGATTAGGCGGAAAAGTGGCGTATATTTATGGGTTGTAGGCAATGCGCGGACAGCGCGGTGGAGAAAGACAACGAACATAAAATTACAAGAATAATATAAAACAAGAAAAGTGATGCAAGAAAAAGTTGATTTGTTGATTTCGTTTGTTGAAAATCTTAATGGGACATTAGATTGCTTAGAGAAAAGTCCGTTTTCTCAGCAACTTACTAAAGCCTGTTTTTGTCTAAAATCACACGACTTAATTGGGCTTGATATTATCAAAAAATCAATTGAAAAAAATATTAATGACCAAGATTATACAGACGAAAACTTCATTCAAATCAAAAAACAAATTCTTCAATTAATTTGTGAAATCGAACAAGATTTTCAAAAAGATGTTATACCTATCTCAACGGCAGAGGATCTTTTTCTGAATTTAAGTTACAATAAATTTTATGACATTTTTTCCGAAGTTTACACGAAAGATTTTTGGGGAAAAGCCCCGTATTATAGACTTACTAAAATATCTCAAGCATTCTCAATTTATAGTGAGATACTAAATTACGAGCCTTTTGAGGGAGTTTTTAAATGGTTAGAAAAATATCGTCCGCCGATGGAGGCAGAAATATCTGGACAACTTTTTAAGTTTATTCGTAATATTTTAGTGCATTTCCCATTTTTTGACAATTGGAATGAAATATGGATTAGTCAGGAGTTAGTAAATTGGAAGCGACCGAATCAAAGCATTGACAAATTTCTCAAGAAATTTTGCGGAAAGACAAAGATAAAGTATAGATTTAAAGAAAATCTTCAAAAAGGATTTACATACGTTTCAATTAATTTCCCCGAAAAATACGACAATGAGAAAATTTATTTGAAAGATATTATATGCGAAGAAGAAGGAGTGAAATTTACTCTTGTTATGATGCTGAAAGTTTTAAACACTCAAGTAGAATCAGTAAAAAATGAGATTGACTAAAAAAATGCACTGCCTACATATATCTAACTTTTTACTATTTTTGCAAAATAAATAAAATAATGACAATGATGAAGATAAACGGGATGTGGAAGCTACCGAAGGTTTTGTTCATCACCGGCTTTGCGAAATTCCGGTGGGTTGGCTCCCCTCCCCCCGTAGGATGTCGTTGTGTGCAATTTGGCGGACAGCGCAGCAAAATAATTAGATATGAATAATTATACATATATACAACAAACAATTAAAAGTGAAGCAGGAGACTTATTTACAGGAGAAAAGATAATATCAGTAAATAAGCGAATGTTAATTTTGGGTGCGGCAGGAAGCGGTAAAACCACTTTATGCCAATATTTGTATGATTTAATGTACTACTGATGCGTTAAAAATTATCATTAAATAAATATAATTGTTCTTTGACATTTTGATTGACTTGAAATTCGGTAAGGAGTTCTCTAAGCGGAGTTTTGTCGAAG
>WRLA01000071.1 GCA_009777825.1 Bacteroidales bacterium | reverse complement strand
TCAGTATCAATACTTTATGAATTTACACCTCAAAAAAACAGCACTTTTTCGCTGAAAATACCCCGATTTCGCTAAAATTTCAGTGAGATACGGAGTGGGCGGCTGCAATGTGGGGTAACAGATACGTTGGTATTGTTTTTTGTGGAGGTAGGCGTTACCAATAATGTATTGTGATCCAACATAAAGATACCCTCGCTGCTGTTTAAGTCGGGTGAGGTCAGAATTTTGGCAACCGACTGCTCAATTGCCGGAATCCAACATTGAGCGGGACCTCCTAATAAGCCCCATCCGGGGTGATATTCCGGTGAAGTAATGTAAGAACAAACTTCTATAGGTCGGTCGGCTTTAATATAGCAACCGTTATCAATTAAATGAACATCTAACTCAACAAATTGTCCTGCCATTAAACCGGTAAGGCTCGTTTGGGCGTCCGGCACCCCGTATCTTATAGAGCCGCCTTCCAATTGCGTGATGTTAGTATTGTCTAGTGAAGCCACAATACGCACAATTGCGTCGCACGCGGAGCCTATTTGTGCTAGTATTATCCAAAGCAGAGAAAGCCCCTTTTGACTCAGGGCAAACGCATATCTCAAAAAAGATGTATCTTTGCAGTGGTAATTTTATATCAAATAATGACCTCTCGCCAGCAACATCGTCAAATAGCATGGTATCGTTTGGGGCGCTTTCTTGGGAAAGCGTTGGTGGCGGTGTTTCTCTTTTTTATCACGCTCAACACGTTTTTGCAGACGGAGGCGGTGCAGTCGTATCTTGCCCGTCAGTTGTCCGGTTATCTGTCGAAAGAACTTGGCATCCGTATCGAGATAGAGAAGGTGCGGGTAACGTTGATGCTGGACGTCCTGCTGAAAGAGGTCAAGATTGACGATGCGCACCAAAATCCGATGATTACCATCAAATACTTCTACGCCCGTCTGAACAGCGCACAGTTGTCGGAAAAGGTCTTCCGTCTGAGCGAAGTAGAGATGGTCGAAGGCGGATTTACCATGCGGAAATACGCGGGTGAGCGCTTTTTCAACTATACCGACCTCATCGGAAAACCGGATACGTTGAAAGAAAAGAGCGCCGAACTCGGTTTCGAACTCTATTGCCGAAACGCCAAACTGACCAACTGCTACTTCAACATGATCAACGAAAACCGACCGCCGCGCGACGGTTTCGACTGGAACAACATGTACCTCAGCCTGCACAAAGTCGAGGCACGCAGACTTTCCGTGAACGATGACAAGATAAGCGTTGACTTTAAAAATATCAAGGTCTCCGACGTTTCGGGGTTTCAGATTGACAAATTCACCACCGTCATGCGCTTTGCCGACGACGGATGGTATTTCGACAACACATTCATGCTCACGCCGAAGTCAACGCTGGATTTCGACCTCAAATTCGGATACAGCAGTTTCGACCACATCGGCGACTTTGTGGACAGCATCAACATTGTAGCCGATTTGCGACCTTCGATATTGGCTGTCAGCGACATCGCTTACTTTTCTAAGTCGTTGAAAGATTATCCTGTCGTAGCCGATGTGGAGACAAAGTTTAACGGCACGCTGCACGACTTCTCGCTGAACAATTTTAAACTCCGCGCCGGAACAACCACGAACATCAGCATGGACGCACGCCTGCAAGGAATCTTAGAACCCGAAACCGCTTATATGGAAATTGCGCTTCACGACTTAACTACCTCATTATCAGATATTAAAAATTTCAACATCCCCGTAAATACCGCCTCGCTGACGCCTTTTCTGCAACGCCCTGTTTCGGTGTCTGCCTCTTTTGAAGGAACGGTTGACCAATTTGAAACGGAGGCGCTCGTTAAAACGGAAATCGGAACCGTAACCGCACAACTCAACATGGAGTATTCGGAACGACTGCACGACTATCAATATTACGGCGTCATTGACGGGAACAATCTTCATGTCGGCTCTCTCGCTGCTATTCCGTCAAGCGTTTTGGGAAAATGTTCGTTCAATGTGGGGTTCGACGGTAGCGGACTGTCGCTCAAAAATGCCAATGTCAACATGCGGCTGACCATGGATTCGTTGAATGTGATGAACTATTCCTATAAAAACATCCAAATTGATGGAGCGCTTTTTGATAAACAGTTCGACGGCATGGCACGCATTGACGACAAAAACATCAAGTTTGACTTTGAAGGCATCGTGAACTTCAAAAGCCCGCTTCCCCGTTTCGACTTCAATGCCACTTTCCAAGATGTCTATCTGGCGCGGTTGCACCTGCTGCCGGATAGAGCGGAAGATTTTCACCTGTCGTCGAAAATACAAATCGGCGCCACCGGATACTCCGCCGACAACATTCGCGGACGTATCGTCGTCAAAGATTTCACGATGGTCGAATCCGATTCCACCTACACATTCAACGAGTTAAACGTTATCACCTACACCGACACCATCACCAACGAAAGAAACATCAAAGTCCGCTCAGACATATTGGACGCCAACATCAGCGGCAATTTCCAGTTTTCAAATATGGATAAAGCCTTTGCACAGTTTCTCGGCAATTACGTTGCCTCCATCCATGCGGCTGACAGCGCTTCCACCAACACTTTCGACCTCTCCTATAACATGCTGTGCGACATCCAAGTGAAAAATTTCTCGCCCATCACACGCTTTTTCATCCCAGAACTGCAAATTCCCGACGGATTCACAGTTACGCAAAAGATTGACTTTGAGGAAAATACCATGAACACCACCTGCAACGCCCCCACCATCATCTATAACGGAATACGCGGAACAGGCTTTTACTTGGATGCCGCAACCCACCCCTACGGAACAACGAGCGACTTGGGATTTTCTAAAATATCCATCGTCGAAAAGGGCGACTCAACGGTTTGGGGCATGGAAGATTTCAACATCAATGCCTTAGTGAGAGATGATTCCATCAGATACGCCATCTCGTGGGACAGGCTGCCGGGCAAAGAGGTGGACATCTCTTACTTGGACGGAAATGTCAATTTTGCGAACTATCCCGACATCACCCTCTCTTTTCTTGACATGTCTATCATCATCCAGGACGGCGAGCGTGCCTGGCACGTCGAACCCGGCAACAGCGTCGTTTTCGACTCCACCGGAATATCCGTCCATCACCTGAAATTTTACTCCGACCATCCCTACCTTATCTTTAACGGGACTGTGAACAAAACTGCATCTTCCTCATTATCAGTGAAATTAAGTCAGGGCGACATGTCGGCGTTGAACAAAATACTCAACCTCTCCGGCATCCACACCTACGGTTTGCTGTCGGGCGATATTTTCCTTAAAGACCCCTATAATAACCTGTTTGTCTCCGCCGATTTGGCTATTGACGACTGGAAAGTCAATGATAACGAGTTGGGAGACGCCACCGCGCACGTGGAATGGGATTCCAAAGAACCGTCCATCTTTATTGACCTCAACACGGTGCTTTCTCAAACACGGGGCGACGTTTATCCGATTGCCATCAACGGACACTATTACCCCGAAAATCCCGATAAAAACTTCGACCTGAAAATCAAATTGGAAAATATCGGTCTCAACGCCTTAACGCCCTATCTGAGCGATTACGTGAGCAATATAAAAGGTTATATATCAGGCGAATTGACCGCCACCGGAACACAAAACGACCCTCACATCAACGGTGTCTTTACCGTTCAACGCGGCATGGCACGCGTCCTCTACACCGGCGTTTTATACACAATGGGCGGAAATATCGTAGCCGACAACCAATCGTTCACCTTTCAAGACTTTTCGATAAACGACTCTCTGGCGAATCAGGCTTTCTTGGAAGGCGGCATCCGGCATAAAGGGTTTCAGGATTTCTATTTAGACCTCTCGCTGAAACCCAAAACGTTTACCCTGTTCAATGTCAAAGATGTAAACAGCGATATTTTTTACGGCGCCATCAAAACCACAGGCAACGTCAGCGTAACAGGTCCTTTCGACGATATTAAAATCAACGCCGGCGTCTCCACAGACAAAGGCACCGAAATCGTCATCCCGCTCAACACGGCGGCAGGCGTGGAGACCAGCAGTTTCGTCATCTTCACCAAGCCGGTTGACAGTTCCCGGTTGGATGCGCCGCCGCCTGCCATCGCATCCTCGTCGGGACTGAATCTGCACCTCAACGTAGAAGTTACCCCCGACGGAATCATCCACATCTACCTGCCGAGCGACGCCGGAAAAATCTCCGCAACAGGGTTCGGCAATATGCTCATGCGCTTAGACGCCAACAACGACTTCAAACTCTACGGCACCTACACCATCCAAAAAGGCGATTTCAACCTGACTCTGCAACAATTCAATGTCACGCTCATCAATAAGATGCTCACGCTCAACAAAGGCTCCTACATCCAATTCAACGGAGACCCTACGGATGCGACCATGAACGTGTCGGCAACCTACGCCGTACAATCGTCGCTCGAAAATCTAAGCCTGCCGTTAGACTCGTCTCAAACACGGAAACGTATCCCCGTTAACTGCGTCATCCACATGCGGGAAAAACTGTCCGACCCCGAAATCCACTTCTCCATCGAATTCCCGACACTGCACGACGAAGACCTTAAATCCGTCATTTACACCAAGATAGACACCACCAACCACGCCGAGATGACCCGCCAAGCCTTCTCGCTGCTGCTCTTCGGAACGTTCACCTCCGACGAATACGGCGGCTCGGCAGGCTCGATGGTCGCATCTTCTTCCATCAGCATGTTGACCGGTCAAATCAACAACTGGCTCTCACACATGGTCAAAGGGGTGGACATCGGCGTAAACTACCGCGGCGGCGACCAGGTAACAGGCGACGACTTCGACGTCTTCGTCCGAAAAGGCATCTTCAACGACCGCGTCGTCATTGACGCCAACGTGGGCAGAACAACAAGCGTTACCGGTGATAACGCCCAATCGTCAACAGCCGCCATTGACGCCTCCGTGGAAATCCTCATCACCCAAGACGGACGCTGGCGCCTCAAAGCCTTCAACCGCTCCAACGCCAACGACATCTCCAAAGACAACGAATACGGCTACACCTACGGCGTCGGCGCAAGTTACAGCAGAAGTTTCAACCGCATCTTAGAGATGTTCGACAACTCCGACCGCCGAAAAGCACGCGAAGAAAAGAAGAAGAATAAAGAGTAATGCCGTTGACACGGATGGTTATATCACCGCACCCACTTCCACAACTCCTTCAAACTCGCCTTTTTCCCGTACATCAAAATCCCTGTGCGGTATATCTTGGCGGAAAACCACGTGATGAGCCAGACGGTTGCGACTAATAACACTATGGAAGTCAACAGTTGCCACCACGGGACGCCAAAGGGCAGGCGCGCCATCATGGTGATTGGCGAGGTGAACGGAATCATCGAAAGCGCTACCGCCATCGCGCCGTCGGGATTGTCCGGCACGCGAAACGCCGTTACCAATGCGATAATCATTGGGACTGTAATGGGCAAGACGAATTGCTGCGTATCGCTTTCATTATCAACAATCGCCCCGACAGCCGCAAACAGAGAGGCGTACAGCAGGTAGCCAAAGATGAAAAAGATGAAAAAGGCGAACAGCATCGTCCCATAGTTGACCGACAAGACTGACTCCATGATGTATTGGATATTTTCGCCTTGCGCTTGGCTCATGTCCGTCGTCAGTGCATCAATATTAACGCCCATTGCCGGTTGCGACGCCGCTATCTGTGAGACGTCGGCGCCCTGCAAAAATCCGCTGAGGAAAACGCTCGACACGCCCATGATTATCAACGTAAAAACAATCCACAGCACAAACTGCGTCAGTCCGACTAAGGCGATGCCGATGATTTTTCCAGCCATCAGTTGTACCGGTTTCACGGTGGAGACCATCACCTCGACCACGCGGTTGGTCTTCTCCTGCATCACGCCGTTCATCACCTGCGCCCCAAAGATGAAAATGACAAAATAGACCAAAAAACCGAAAACCATGGAGAGTATCATCCGTATTTCGGGATAACTGCGTTCCTCTTTTTTGCCGTCTTCGGTGAGGCGGATGGCGTTGACGACGACATTGCCGGATTTGATGGAGGTCAAAGTCTCGTCGTCCACGCCCGATGATTTCAATTTTATCCGCTCTATCTCTTTCTGCATGACGTTTTTGATGTAGCTCTTCATGCTCATGCCGGTTTGGGATTTGGAAAAGATGTTGGCAGTTTCGGGTATAACGCTCTGTGTTTTAGGGATATACAGCAAAGAATGACTGTTGGATTGTTGGAATATCTCTTTGGCGGCGTCCAAGTCGCGCGGTTCGATGTAGGCGAAGGTGTATTGGTCGTTGTCGGAGAAGGCTTTGTAGAACAGTCCCGACTCATCCCAAACGGTGATATTCTTCTTTGAGGCGGTGGCGTCGCTCACCATCAAATAGATGATCAAACTGTAAGCTGCAACAATCAAAAGCGGCGCTAAGATGGTCATCACGATGAACGACTTTTTCTTGACGCGCGTCAAATATTCTCTTTCTATAATGATTCTGATAGGGTTCATGGCTTATTCTTTTTAACTTCCTGTACAAAAATATCGTGCATCGAGGGCAATGATTCACTGAATGAGATAATACGCGCATGGGGAACTATCGCCTCAATGATTTCATTAGTAACCATCTCCGAGGGCGTTTGCACGTTGATTTGGTTAAAGATGTTGTTCTGTTTCTGCTCCAAAACCACAACGCCTGCGGGTAAGATGGACGACAGATTATCCAGCGGTCTGTCAATCCGAATCTCCATCAAAGAGTCCTTAAACTGGTTTCTGACTTCGTGGATTTCGCCGGAGAGTATGTTTTTACCGTTGTCAATCAAACAGATATAATCGCACAGTTCCTCCACCGACGACATGTTATGGGTCGAAAAGATGATAGTCGTTCCTTTTTCTTTCAGGTGCAGAATCTCGTTTTTCAGCAGGTCAACGTTGATGGGGTCGAACCCGCTGAAAGGCTCGTCGAAAATCAGCAGTTCGGGCTCATGGACGATGGTTACGATAAACTGTATCTTCTGCTGCATCCCTTTCGAGAGTTCTTCGACCTTTTTGTTCCACCACGTCTCAATCTCAAACTTCCGAAACCACTGTAAGAGTTTTTTCCCGGCTTCGGCTTTGCCCATCCCGCGCAGACGGGCGAAGTACACAGCCTGATCGCCGACTTTCATCTTTTTGTACAAGCCGCGCTCTTCGGGCAGATAGCCAACGTTTTTGATGTGTTTCTGTCCCAACGGCTCGCCGTTGAACAAGACCACGCCCGAATCGGGTTTGGTAATCTGGTTGATGATGCGAATCAGTGAGGTCTTCCCGGCTCCGTTCGGACCTAACAATCCGTAAATGCAGCCTTTCGGAACGGCAATGCTGACGTCGTCCAGCGCACGGTGTCCGGTGTACTGTTTGGTGATGTTGTTACAACTTAAAAAAGAATCCATAATTCAATTCCATTGATGTAATATGATGTTCCATAATTTTAAACTTCAAATTTCATAGACTAGAATGACAATGTTACTATATCCCCATAAGTAGTTCCAAAAACTGCTTTTGCATACGCACGGACATTCCAGTTTAAATCTTTATAAAATTCTTTTTCAGCTTCAAAAATACCGATTCCATTACCAGAAACTCTAATCGTAGTTGTACCGGGTCCCGGACCAGGATTAAGTGGGTCATACGGAGCTATCGTATAAATGAATCCTCTTTCTATATAAGGCGGATTACCAATATCTGTAATGTTTCCACTTAATTTTACTATAACTTGAAAAGGACCGATGTCAATAATAGTTGGAACTAATGTTGTAAGAGAAGGAAGTGTATAATTCATACATTTCACTTCGCAAGTTTCCGTGAAGTTGCCATCTTCTGTTGTAACGGTAATATCTGCTGTTCCTTCATCTTTTGCAGTAACTAAACCATCATTATCTACCGTAGCGACTAAAAGATTACTACTGCTCCATGTTACATTTTTATTGGTTGCACTATATGGGGATATGATTGCTTCTAACTGTTCTGAGGTACCAACTCCTAAGTTTAAACTATTTTTGTTTAGCGTTACGCCGGTTACAGGTACCCTTTTTGTTACTTCCAAGTCGCACTTTGCTGTTTTATTGCCGTCAAGTGTAGTAACGGTAATGGTAGCCTTTCCCAAACTATGCGGGGTTACTAATCCATTAAATATCGTAGCAACGGCAGGGTTGCTAATTGTCCAATACACTTCTTGGATAGTGGCATTTTCGGGCAATACAGTGGCTATAAGCGTTTCTGTTTCCTCAATATCGAGTACGAGCGTGTCTTTGTTAAGCGTTACGCCGGTTACGGGAACTTCACCTACCGTAACAATACAACCGGCTGATTTGCTGCCATCCTGTGTAGTAACTGCAATGGTAACACTTCCTTTAGAAATTGCAGTTACAAGACCATTTCCTATTACCGTTGCTACGGCAGGATTGCTGCTTTCCCAACTCACGGTTTTGATGGTGGCGTTGTCGGGCTGAATAGTGGCTATTAGTGTGTCCGTATCGCCAACTCCGAGCGTAAGCGTTTCTTTGTTAAGCGTTACGCCGGTTACGAGGATGACGTCGTCGCTTCCTTTGTCATCCTTGTCTTTCTTACATGCAGTAAACACTGCGGACAGCGCAAAAGCGGCTGTCATTACATAGATTACATACTTTTTCATGTTCTACTTTTTTATTAATTATTCGTTATAAAATCAAAAAAATCAGGATGCAAAGGTACGGAATTTTTGAATAACCGGATAACAGCCTCACCACAAATGCGCCTCCCCGTCGCTCATCCACCTGTTCTGTGATTTTAAAACCTGTTCGATGACGTCGCGCACGCATCCGTCGCCGCCCTTTTTGTGGGAGATGTAGTGTGAAATCTCCTGTATCTCAATCGCTGCGTCGGCAGGACAACACGCCAACGCCACGTGCTTCATCGGGAAATAATCGGGGATGTCGTCGCCCATGTAGAGACATTCGTCGGGGGAGATTTTGTTTTCTTCCAAAAACGCTTCCAAAACCTCTATTTTGTTGTTCACGCCCAGAAAGATGTCGGTCGTAAACATCTCTAACCGTCGTCTCACCCCCTCTCCCCTACCTCCGGAGATGACCACGATTTTGTAACCGAGTTTGGACGCCAACTGCAAGGCGTAACCGTCTTTCACACTTGTGCGCCGCAACGCCTCGCCGTTTTCGATGACGATGACCCCGCCATCCGACAAAACGCCGTCGTAGTCAAAGATAAACGTTGTTATCTTACTTAATAGTTCTTTGTAATTCTTCATGGGTTCGGTATTGTAGATAGGTTGCAAAGATACGACTTTTTTCAATACCGCTCCAATCTATCAAAATCTCTAAAAAAACCCGGATATGATTTATTGATACACTCCGTATGTTCCACCACCATCTCCGAGGTCGCCACTAAGGAGGCGATGGTGAAGGTCATGGCGATACGATGGTCGTTGTGCGGGTCAATGACACAGCCGCGGATGGCGCCGCCGGTGATTTCCAAAATGTCGTCGTATTGCGTGATGACGATGCCCACTTTGACGAATTGTTGGATGAGGACGGCGGCGCGGTCGCTCTCTTTGTGCGCCAACCGGTCTGCGCCGTAGATTCTTGAAACGCCTGTGGCACAAGCCGCCAAGAGGGTTAAAACCGGTATCAGGTCGGGACAGTCGGATGCGTCGAAAGTGAACGGCGCAACTTCCGATTTCCTTGATGTAAAGACGCCATGACGGTATTCGACCGTGCAGTTTGCCTTTTTCAGAGCGTCTAAGATGGCGCGGTCGGCTTGTTTCGAGTTCGGATTTAAACCGCTGACGGAGACGTCGTTGTAGATGGCTCCCGCCACCATCCAGAAGGCGGCGCTACTCCAATCCCCCTCCACGACGTAGCGGCAAGGTGTGTATCGTTGATTACCGCGAATTTTAAACGTGTGATAATCAATGTTTTCAATCTCAATCCCGAAGGATTTTAACACGTCCAACGTGATGTCAATATACGGTTTACTTTTCAGATTTTCGACCACCACCACGCTATCTCCCTCCACGACGGGCAACGCCATGAGCAGTCCGGTCAAGACCTGAGATGTAACGGAACCGTCAATATGAAAATGACCGCTTTTCAACCTTCCCGACAAAGTCAACGGCAGCCGTCCGTTGTTGGTGGTGCAGTGTACGCCGCCTTGACTTAAAGCGTTGACAATCATTTCGATGGGACGGTTTAACAAAGACCCCTCTCCCGACAGCGTAACCTCTTTCCCACTCAACGCCGCGATGGGCGCGAACATGCGCAGGGAGAGGGCGGATTCTCCGGCGTTGAGGGAAGTATTGACGACGTTATTCTTCTGGATTGCTTCACTCCGTTCGCAATGACGCTCTGTGAAACTCTGTGTACTCTGCGTCTCTGTGCTGAATCCAAAATCCAAAACCGGTCTTACAGTCTCAACACGCAAAATACCATCTTCTCTTATTACCTTCGCTCCCAGCTCTTGCGCCAAGCGCAGAGCAGCCGCCGTGTCGTTACAGTCGGTAACATTCTCTATGACGCTTGTTCCGTCGGACAGCAAGGCGGCAGCGATGGCACGCTGGGCGATGCTTTTGGAAGATGGGGCTTGTAAAAACATTAAATAAGGATGTGAGACTGTTAGACACAAGACTTTGAGACACAAGACTTTCTCTGTGAAACACTGTGTACTCTGCGCCTCTGTGCTGAGTATTTTTTCAACACAGAGACACAAAGATCACAGAGGTTCACAGAGGAAGACCGTAATATGAATTTTCAACTTTCAACTTTCAATTTTCAACTAATTAATAATTACTACTTTCCCCTGTTTTCCATCAGCCCGTATCAGATACGAGCCCGGTTGCACGTTGTCAAGTGTGATGGTGAAAGGATTTTGAGTAGCGACGACGCTGCGCACGCAGATGCCGTACTGGTTGAAAACCAGCACAGTACATCCGTCGGAGACGCCTTCGACGGTGAACGAGTTGCCCGATATTACCGGGTTTGGATAGATGACCAACTTTTCGTCCGTTTCGGGTGGCGAAGTGTAGCCGGTGATTGTCTTATGGGTGGAACAGAGTTCGCCGTAGTTTTCGGTGATCAACCGGAACATGTACCATGTCGGCGCCGTCTCCAAGAGGTCGGTGATGGCGGGACCGGCGGAGTAACTGAACTCGTTGATGGTGCGTGTCTCTGTCTCTTCGTCGCCGTTTTTGTACCACTGACAGCCGGTTACGGCGTAGCCTTCGGTTTCTAACCTGCGG
>WRLA01000070.1 GCA_009777825.1 Bacteroidales bacterium | reverse complement strand
TACACATCAACGCTTTCATGGCTGCGACCGCATGGAATTTGAAAAAATTGATGGAAGAATTGAAAGAAAATTTTTTGCAATTTATTTTTCGCCGATTTTGCCCGCAAAAGTTATATTACCTCGCCGCTTGAAATTGTTTTTTAAGGAACGACTAAATATTGGTAGAAAAATGACGTGCTCCGCAAAAAGCGTGCCGTTGGGTACGCAATATGTCGGCATTTTTTAATATTGCGTACCTAACGGCACGCTGTATCAAGAGTTTTAACTCGTTTTCTACCAATATTATCTCCCTACCTTTACGAAAAAATAAGGTTTTTTCAAAATCTCACATCTCAAATCGCAAATCTCACGTCGCACATCGCACATCGCAAAATCTCACATCGCAAAAAAGTCGTACCTTTGCCCCGTTTTTACATATTATATTAAATAGGAATAAAAATAGGTCTCATGGATTCAAAAGATAAACGACTTTTCACCGAGTTTCCTCCCGTGCCTACGGAGGAGTGGATGAAGGTGATCACCGAAGAGTTAAAAGGCGCCGATTTTGATAAGAAATTGGTTTGGAAGAGTTTAGACAAGTTCAACCTGTTGCCGTTTTACCGGGAAGAGGACTTGAACGGATTGCAGTATTTGGAATCTGCACCGGGCGCATTCCCCTACACGCGGGGCGGCAATCCCTGCAACGACTGGGAGATTCGCCAGAGCGTAGTGATTCAGGATGTGGCGGAAGCCAACCGCAAAGCCGTCGAGGCGGTTGCGTGGGGCGCGCAAGGCATTACTTTCATCTTTTCCGACGAGATAGACCGCAACTGCGCTAAATCGCTCTTGCAAGGCATTGATTTAAAGTCTGTTGCCGTCCATTTCAACGTCGGAAAGGATGTGGAAACATTTGCCGCCTCCTTGCTGCAATACCTGAAAGACAATCGGATAGAACCCGAAATGTTGAAAGGCTCCCTCGACTACGACCCGTTGCGGTATTATGCGACGCGCGGAACGTTCTACGGAACCGCCGAAGAGAGTTTTAACAGCGCTAAGACGTTGATTGAGCAGTTTGCGGCGTATCCGTCGTTTCGGGTCATTGGCGCCAACGGCATGATTTTCAAGAATGCGGGTGCTTCCATCACGCAGGAAGTCGCCTTTGCGCTCGCCGCCGGCGTGGAATATCTGCATCGGCTGACCGACAAAGGGTTGAAAACGGGCGACATCGCCAAAAAGATGGCGTTCAACTTTGGGATAACGGCGAGTTATTTCCCCGAAATTGCCAAGTTCCGCGCTGCGCGGATGCTCTGGGCAAACATCGTGAAGGCGTATCCCGACGGATGCGACGCCTGTGCGCGGATGAAACTGCACGCCGAGACTTCGTTTTGGAACATGACCATCTACGACCCCTACGTGAACATGCTGCGGACGACCACCGAAGCCATGTCGGCAGCATTGGGCGGCGCAGACGCCATCACGGTAAAACCGTTCGACGCCGCCTTCCGAGCCTCCTCCGACTTCTCGGAACGCATCGCCCGCAATCAGCAAATCATCCTGAAAGAGGAAGCCCACTTCAACAAAGTCGCCGACGCGGCGGCAGGTTCGTATTTCATTGAAAACCTGACCAATGCGATAGCCGAAAGCGCATGGAATATCTTTTTGGAGATAGAGGCTGCCGGCGGATATGTCCAGGCGCTGCAAAAGGGAATTATCCAGACGATGGTGAGCGAGATGCAAAAAACACGTCTGCAAAATGTCTCCACGCGGAAAGAGACCGTCTTAGGAACCAACCAGTTCCCCAATTCTTTGGAGAAAGCCGAGTCCACCGTCTGCGAATGTGCCAAACAGATTTGGGACATGACAGTAGAAGGCGCTGAAATAGAGACCATTAAACCGTTCCGCATGGCGTTTGAGTTTGAAACCCTGCGCCTGCAAACCGACGACTTTTCCAAAAACCACAAACGTCCGACCGTCTTCATGCTGACCATCGGCAACCTGACCATGCGTAAGGCACGCGCACAGTTCGCCACCAACTTCTTCGCCTGCGCCGGCTACGAAATCGTTGACAATAACGGATTTAACACCATCGAAGAAGGTCTCAACGCCGCCGCCGAGAAAAAAGCCGACATCGTCGTCCTCTGCTCCTCCGACGAGGAATACGCCACCTTAGCGCCGGAAGCGTTTGACAAAATCGCGGGGAAAACCATTTTGGTCATCGCCGGCAACCCCGTTGACTGCCTCGAAGCGCTGAAAGCCAAAGGGATAGAACATTTTATACATGCGCGGTCTAATATCTTGGAGACGCTGAAAAGGTTTAATGAATTGCTGCTATGTTAATTTTCAATTAATTATGTACATTTGCAAATAATAAAAAAATGGAATGTATGACAAATTGCATTTTGAATAGAGATTCCTCATTCCACTACGTTCCATTCGGAATGACAGCGGTTCGTGTGAGCAAGAGGGCGGAAGCAGCGGCGGCTACGCCGCCGCTGCTTCCGCCCTCTCCTCCCAAGGCGCACATCGTCATTTCGAGTGAAGCGAGAAATCTCATCCTCAAAGCATTATCATTAATGTCGTCTTTTTCTTTTCGCAATTCGTCATACATCCGACTAATTCTGTTGTTAGCCATACCAGCGCTGTTACCAGCCTGCTCGTCAATGTACATTCCGGCGGTCAGAAGCATTCCGTTTCTCGAAGAAAAAGGCGAGTTTCAGGGAGAAGCCGGCGTCAGCACCAATAGCGTTTATGTTAATGGCAGTTATGCCTTTACCAAAGACGTCGCCATTTCCGTAAACGGGAATCTGTCGTACCGGAATTTCACGAACCGTTACGATGTGTTTACCCATAAAGATGCATCCCCTCCTTCCGGCGGCGGTTATCTTGGTCCAGGTCCGGATACAAGAGGTAAATTCGCACATCGTTATGGAGAAATCAGTTTTGGGAGAATTAATATGCTGACCGCCTTTCTATGGAAATTGGAAATGTTTGGCGGAGCAGGAATGGGAAGAGCAACAGACATTGATCAATTTAACAATGATAATCGTTATAAATCGGATTATTACTCTTTCTTCGGACAGGGAAACTTCGGAATAAAACATCGGGTTGTTGAGGCGGGAGTTTCACTACGCTTTGCATACTCTAAGTTTGACTATACTGCCAATCTTTATGCTCATGGTTTATACGAGGAATCTTTATATCACACTAAGTTTGATGTTTTTCATGCAGAGCCTATGGTATTTGGTCGTTTCGGAAAAGGGAATTTGAAAGCCGTTCTCCGCATTGGCGTTAATCTTGCGTGGACAATTAATCCGAATGAAGAAGATACTAAACTTCGTGGTTTGAATTCTTCAGGCGAATTGAAACATACGGTAATTCATTATTCTGTCGGGGCGAGTTATAGGATAAAAGGTAAAAAAATAGATAAATAGATAAAGATGGATAAAATGAAAACAGCAGTACAGATTTTAGTTTTTGTTTTTATTGGCGTAGCAACCATGAACACCGCAAAGGCACAGCAAGAGGATACTATATTTCCACCTCGATATATCGGTGGTGAAGAAGCCCGTTTGAGATTTCTTAAAAGTAATTTAGTCTATCCCCAAGAGGCTCAAGATGAAGGAATAACGGGGACGGTGTATGTGTTTTTTATCGTTAACGAGGATGGCAATGTGGAGCAAGTGGAACTTTTAAGAGGTATCGGCGGCGGGTGTGATGAAGAAGCCGTCCGCGTCGCAAAAATGATGCCGAGATGGCAGCCGGGAAAACGGGGAGAAAAAGAAATACAACGGTCTTATATCATGCCGATAAAGTTCCCTTTGCCTAATCCGGACGACCCCATTGAGGAAGAAATTTTTATGAGAACCGAACAGCCTCCTAAATATCTCGGTGGCGAGGAAGCCCGTTTGAAATTTATACAAACAAACTTGGTATATCCTCAAGAAGCAAGAGAAAAAGGAATACAAGGAACGGTTTATATAGGATTTGTTGTTGAAAAGGATGGCAGCATTGAACAAATTCATCTTTTAAAAGGTATCAGCGGCGACTGCGATAAAGAAGCCGCTCGCATCGTATCAATGATGCCGAAATGGAGTCCCGGAAGCAATCGAGGAAAAGAAGTAAATGTGCGTTATACGATGCCAATAAAATTCGACCTGGCAGCAGAGAAAGAAAAAGAACGCATGAAAGCAAAACAAGAGAAGAAAAAACAGAAAAAGAACAATAAAAAAGCGTCAACGTCTGGTGTTGCAAAAAATGTACCGAATAGTAAGTCGCTTGCGGAGTTAGAACAGCCGCCGCGATATATTGGCGGTGATAAAGCCCGTTTAGAATTTTTACGGGAAAATTTAGTATATCCCCAAGAAGCAAAAGAAAAAGGAATACAGGGAACGGTTTATGTGGAATTTATTGTTGGAAAAGATGGAAGCCTTTCGGATGTAAAAGTGCTAAGAGGTATCGGCGGCGGGTGCGATGAAGAAGCCATCCGCGTCGTAACAATGATGCCGAAATGGTATCCCGGAAAACGAGAGGAAAAAGAAGTACAACGACCTTATATCATGTCAATAGAATTTCCCATGCTTGAGGAAAGAGGAGAATCCGACGAATTAATTGAGGAAGAACTTATTATGGTAGTAGAACAAGTGCCTAAATATCCCGGAGGTGATGAGGCTCGTTTAAAATTTATCCAAGAGAACTTAATATATCCTCAAGAGGCAAAAGACAATGGAATACAAGGGACGGTTTATGTGGGTTTTGCTGTTGAAAAAGATGGTAGCATCGGACAGGTTAGACTTTTAAGAGGTATCGGCGGCGGATGCGATACGGAAGCCGTTCGCGTCGTATTAATGATGCCGAATTGGGAACCGGCTCAGCAAAGAGGGAAAATGGTGAGATGTCAATACAACATGCCAATAAAATTTGACTTGGCAGCAGAAAAAGAAAAAAACAACGAATAATAATATAATAAAATGAAACCAAATTTCAAAACCATTGATTTTAGAAAGACCGCGCCGGAGAAGAATCCGGTAGCGGCAGCGAAAGATTGTTCCGAGTGGCTCACGCCGGAGCAGATTCCGGTGAAGCCGGCTTATTTCAAAGACGACCTTGAGGCGATGGAGCACCTGCACTATGCGGCGGGCGTTGCGCCCTTTCTGCGCGGACCGTATGCCAGCATGTACGTACAGCGTCCGTGGACGGTGCGCCAGTATGCCGGCTTTTCGACGGCGGAGGAATCCAACGCCTTCTACCGCAGGAACTTAGCCGCCGGACAGATGGGACTGTCGGTCGCTTTCGACTTAGCGACGCATCGCGGCTACGACTCCGACCATCCGCGCGTGGTGGGCGACGTGGGAAAAGCCGGTGTCGCCGTGGATTCCATCTTGGACATGAAGATCCTGTTCGACCAGATTCCGTTGAACAAGATGTCGGTCTCCATGACCATGAACGGCGCTGTCTTGCCGGTGCTGGCATTTTACATCGTAGCCGGATTGGAACAGGGCGCCAAGTTGGAAGAACTGTCGGGAACCATCCAAAACGACATCCTCAAAGAGTTCATGGTGCGGAACACCTACATCTATCCGCCCTTGCCCTCGATGCGCATCATCGCCGACATTTTCGAATACACCTCCCAAAACATGCCCAAGTTCAACTCCATCTCCATTTCGGGCTACCACATGCAGGAGGCGGGCGCTACCGCCGACATCGAACTGGCTTATACGCTGTGCGACGGCGTGGAATACCTGCGTGCAGGCGTGCAGGCGGGGATGAACATTGACACTTTTGCGCCGCGACTGTCGTTTTTCTGGGGCGTCGGCATGAACCATTTCATGGAGATTGCCAAGATGCGGGCGGCGCGGATGCTCTGGGCGAAGTTGGTGGCGCAGTTCAATCCGAAAAACCCGAAGTCTATGGCATTGCGTACCCACTCGCAGACCTCCGGATGGAGTTTGACCGAACAGGATCCGTTTAACAACATCGCCCGTACCTGCGTGGAAGCGATGGGCGCCGCATTAGGACATACCCAGTCGCTGCATACCAACGCCTTGGACGAAGCCATCGCCCTGCCGACCGACTTTTCAGCACGTATCGCCCGTAATACCCAACTCTATCTGCAGGAAGAGACCGACATCTGCCGCTCGGTAGATCCGTGGGCAGGCTCTTATTACGTAGAATCGCTCACACAGGCTATCGCCGAAAGGGCGTGGCAGCATATTCAGGAGATAGAATCGTTGGGCGGCATGGCAAAAGCGATAGAGACCGGCATCCCGAAGATGCGCATCGAAGAAGCCGCCGCACGTACACAAGCAAAGATAGATTGCAGCGAACAGGTCATCGTGGGCGTCAACAAATACCGTTTGGCGAAAGAAGACCCGATAGAGACGTTGGAGGTGGACAATACGGCTGTGCGCGAAGCGCAAATCCGGCGTTTGCAAAAACTGCGCTCCGAACGCAACGAGACGGAGGTGCAACAGGCGCTGTCAGCCATCACCCAAGCCGTCGAGACGGGCAAGGGCAATCTTTTGGAACTATCCGTAGAAGCCGCCAAGCGACGCGCTTCCTTAGGCGAAATCTCCGACGCAATAGAAAAAATCACAGGACGTTATAAAGCAGTAATAAGAAGTATATCAGGCGTGTATTCACAAGCAACCAAAGACTCGGAAAGTTTCCGCACCGCCGCCGCCATGGCTGACGCATTTGCGGAGAGATTCGGTCGCCGTCCACGCATCATGGTCGCCAAGATGGGACAGGACGGACACGACCGCGGACAAAAAGTAGTAGCAACCGGCTATGCCGACCTCGGCTTCGACGTGGACGTCGGCGCCCTCTTCCAAACACCGGAAGAAGCCGCCAAACAAGCCGTCGAGAACGACGTACACGTCTTAGGCGTCTCCTCCTTAGCCGCCGGACACAAGACGCTGGTGCCGCAAGTCGTCGCCGAACTGAAGAAATTGGGTCGCGAAGACATCATGGTCATCGTGGGCGGCGTCATCCCGCCGCAGGATTACCACTTCCTCTACGAGGCGGGCGCGGCTGCTATCTTCGGTCCCGGCTCGGTCATCTCCGACTGCGCGATGCAGATATTGAGACTGCTGATGGGGGAATGAGAAAAAAAATCTGGGAAATAGGAATAATAATAAATATAAATTATGGACAAGGCATTAAATAAAGAAACGAGTGATAAAATAAGTTTTATGACATACATCGTACCGGCATTTGCCGACGCTTATAAAATGAATGTTCAGGATGCATATTTTTATCTGAAAAAATATGGCGCTTGGGATTTTATCAACGAACATTGGTGGGCATTGCATACCGATAATGTGCTTTACGCTCTTGACGATTTATATGAAATATGTTACGAAAATGGAGGTCTAAAATGAATGTATATCATGGAAGTTATACAAAAATCGAAGAAATAGACCTTTCAAAATCAATTCCCAATAAAGATTTTGGAAAGGGTTTTTATGTAACAAAGTTCCGCAAACATGCTGACAGTTGGGCAAAGATCATTGGCAGAAGACACAAAACAGAAGGATTTGTAACGGAATTCATCTTTTATGATACTGAATTTACAGAGCGACTTTGCAAGGTCAAACATTTTGATGCTTATAATGAAGAATGGTTGGATTTTGTAGTTGAAAATCGTAATCCACTGGGAAAAACCCACGATTACGATATAATAGAAGGACCCGTTGCTAACGATAAGGTGCAAAACAGAATAGATGATTTTTTGAACGGCTTGATTAGCAAACCTGATTTTTTGGAAGAACTGAAATGGCATGAAGATACACACCAGATTTGTTTTTGTACGGTTAAATCGTTGTTGACGTTGAGGCGCATAGATAGAAAACAAGTGTCCTTATTATCACGTATTGGCGAGCCGATTGTTGAAAGACTTGTAACTGATTCCTGTCTTGACGAAGATACCGCAACAGATATGTTTTTCTCGTCAAATACATTTTCAAAACTCGCAAATACTTCAAATCAACTTTTCCAAAAACCATGGCAAGAAATTTACGAAATGTTGAAAATAGAACTGAAAAATAACCTCAAATAAAAATATATGGAGACCCCCAAAAGAAAATTCACGCAATCGCCCACATTTAAGGGGATGATGATTGTCGCTTTGATTCTACTTCTGCTTATTCCGGGCGCGGCTGCTATCTTCGGACCCGGATCGGTGATTTCGGAGTGCGCGATGCAGATATTGAGGCTGCTGATGGGATAAAACTTCTCTTATGATTGAAATTTTCTGTATCTTTGCCGGAAATTTCAATTACAAATTAAATTTATGGTCTTTATGATTGAAAAATTTATTGCAAGGGAAAAATACGTTGAACGGATAAGGGCATTTATTGGTAAAAACGTGATAAAAGTTCTTACCGGACAACGTCGCGTGGGGAAAAGTTACATTTTGCTACAACTGATAGACGAAATTAAAAAATCGGTTGTTGGGGCAAATATCATTTATATCAATCTTGAATTGGAAGCATTTCGCTACTTGAGAACCTCAAAAGATTTATATGAATATGTAAGCGGTAAACTTGTAGAAAACAATGTGTTGAATTATCTTTTTATAGATGAAATTCAAGAGATTGCAGATTTTCAAAATACGGTTCGCAGTTTGCTCGCCGAGCAGAAATGTGATATTTTTATCACAGGAAGTAATGCAAATTTATTGTCAGGCGAGTTGGCAACTTCGCTTTCGGGCAGATATGTGAATTTTGAGATTCACTCGCTGAGTTACAGGGAGTTTCAACTGTTTCATCATTTGGAAAACTCTCAACAAACGCTTGAAAAATATCTTACTTTTGGCGGACTTCCTTTTTTGAGAAACTTGGAACTTTCTGAAAATCAATCGTTTGAATATTTGAGAAATGTATATTCTGCTATATTATTAAAAGATGTCGTTGCTCGTGAAAAAATCCGTAATGTTGCCTTTTTAGAAAATTTGGTCGCCTATCTTGCTGATAATGTTGGCAGTTTGTTTTCGGCATTAAATATCAGTAAATACCTTAAAAGTCAGCAAGTTGATATTTCAACACAAGTCGTAATTAACTACTTACGCACGTTGGCAAATTCGTTTTTTGTACACAAAGTCGTCCGTTCCGATGTGGCAGGAATGAAAATTTTTGAAATTGGAGAAAAATATTACTTCGAAGATTTAGGATTGCGAAATGTCATAAGCGGTTTTAATGCTGCAAAAGATATTGCAAAGATATTAGAAAACGCTGTGTATTTGCACCTTATGCAGTGTGGATATAAAGTTTTTGTGGGGAAAATCGGAGATAAAGAGATTGATTTTGTCGGCGAAAAAGATGGAATAAAAGTTTATGTTCAAGTCTCGTTGACAATGATGAATGAAAAAACACAGGAACGTGAATTTGGCAGTTTACTGCTCATTCAAGATAATTATGCAAAATACATTGTTACGCTAAATGATATGCACCTTGGGAATAATTATAAAGGCGTGCAATGCTTGAATCTGAAAGAATTTTTAGAAATGGAAATATAACATCATAAAAATAAAAATATATGGACACACCTAAAAGAAAATTCACGCAATCGCCCACATTTAAGGGTATGATGATTGCTGCTTTGATTCTACTTCTGCTTATTCCGGGCGCGATGATCCGGAGTCTGATAGAGGAGCGACAAGACAGAAGTCGCGAGACCATTCAAAAAATCAACGACAAGTGGAGCCGCTCGCAAACGCTGTGTGCGCCGTTGCTGCTTGTCCCGTACACCGTCATCAAGTTAGACGACGACAAAAATCCCTATTACGAAGAACACACCTTCTACATCACACCCAAAGAACTGAAAATCAACACCTCGCTAACTCCCGAAGAACGGCATTACGGCATCTACAAGGCTATCCTCTACAAGAGCAACATCCATTTTGAAGGCAATTTTTCGGGACTCGCCGCCCTGCAAACCGACAACAACGGACTTCAATTCGACAAAGCCCAATTAGCCATCGGAATAACCGATCTGAGAGGCGTAACGCAAAATCCCGATTTCAAAATTGGCGACAAAACGCTCGAAACAACCGTCGGGATGGTAAAACTGTTTTCGGTTTACGATGACGTTGTTGTGGAAGATAAATACGGATCGTATTCTTACTCCACCAACGTTGCCGGCAAAACGTTGATTGTGAGCCTGAAAGAGATTAATTTGACGGACACGCTGCATTTTGACTGCACCATGCAACTCAACGGCAGCAGCGCCATCCGTTTTATTCCTATCGGACAACATACCGCTGTTACGATTGATGGACAATGGCGCTCGCCCTCGTTCATCGGCAGTTTCTCGCCGGAGTCAAACGTTGGTAAAGAGCAGTTTAGCGCCTCTTGGAATATTTTAAGTTTCAACCGCGAAATTCCGGAGACGTGGTCGGACAACAATATTCCCAATCTGGGCGACAACTCCTTTGGCGTAAATCTCATCGAGACCGTTGACCACTACCAGCAAAATATGCGCTCGGCAAAATACGCACTGATGTTTATTGTGTTGACGTTCATCGTCTTCTTTTTCGCTGAAATCTTTACAAAAAAATGGATACAGGTCTTCCAGTATGTTCTGGTTGGCATCGCGTTGATACTGTTTTACAGTCTGTTGCTTTCGCTGTCGGAACAAATCGGCTTCAGTTGGGCATATCTGTCGGCAAGCGCCGCAACCATCTTGATGACAACAGTCTATTTCTACTCGCTGATAAAACAAAGACTTGTTACTGTCATCCTCGCCTGTGTCATGCTCATACTTTACACTTTCCTGTATATCATCTTGCAGATTGAAGACTTCGCCTTGCTTTTTGGCAGCATCTTCCTGTTTGTGATTCTGGGCGTGATCATGTTTGTGTCGAACAAGATAAGGACGTGAGGTGGAAGCACGCAGATGACGCAGATGGCACGGATTTTCGCAGATAACAGATATTTATATTTCTTTCCTCTTCCTGACTTCGACACTTTCTGGAAGTTAATTTTTTATTTCATTTAATATCAGCATTTTACGAGTTTCGATTTACCCAAAAAGGGTGAATCGGCGAGAAATTCTTCTTTTTGCGCTATGTTTGTACGCAAAAAGAAGAATAGGTCAGGCAGCACCAGTATAGTCGTAGTGGAAAAAAGCAAGACGGTTGTTTTTATGAACTCGGAAAACTGCCCAAATCACGGTTGATAGTCGGATATTCTGAAAATCGTGCAAAAAAAGATGTTCATAATCGAGAAAAAGGTGTAAAAAGGCTGACCAAATCTTACAGTCGAACGGCTTTTAAAATTAAACGGTATCAAGTTGAGCGTAGATAAAGTTCTGAACATAGCCAAGACCATAA
>WRLA01000069.1 GCA_009777825.1 Bacteroidales bacterium | reverse complement strand
GAGGAAAAGTTGTTCCTGCACCCAGAGGTTGATGTAGTTCCGCGTCCAATAGACGCTGTCTTCTGCGGACATGCCGCTTGGCAACTGGCTTTGCAACTCCGACAGGTAGAGGTATTTGTCATACACCCTGGCGGCATACGGCGCTTCGGGCTTGACACCCTTGTCGAAATGGATGAAATCGCACGAGGATAGCGTGAGGAAGAGGAGGAGGAGAAAGCCCCCCCAAGCCCCCCCGAAGGGGGGGATGTGCGATTTGCGATTTGCGATTTGCGATGCGAGACTGTTATTTGTTGTATAGACGTTTTTCATTTTCGTACAATTTTCTTGTTTTTATTTTTTTCAGCACAGAGCCGCAGAGGTCACAGAGTTACACAGAGATTTCTAATATCTTCTCTCACAGTCTTGTGTCTAAAAGTCTTGTGTCTAAAAGTCTCAAATCTCACATCGCACATCTTACTTTATACTCTCCAGAACCTCCTGATTCACCTTAATCGGATACTTTTTGCTCAGCATCTCCAACCACGTTTTTTCTAAATACTCCTGATAGTCAATGATTGCCAATCCGCGTGTTTCGTTGAGTTGTTTGCGTTCCGGAGTGACGGTTTTGTTGATACGGAGTATTTCGATGCCATTGTCCGGTAATACCTGCGAAACGGTGTGAGGCGCGGGAGTGTTCCATGCTGCGTCTATCTCCTGGTTGACGCCTTTTTCGGCTTTCCCGTGGACTATCTTAAAGACGACGGGCGGGTCATTTTTGCTGAAGGCGGCTTGTATCTCGTCGTCGGATTTTCCTTTGTTGAGCATCTTCACGATGGACGATTTTGCCTTTTCGGCTTCTTTTGCCGAGTTAAACGAGAGGGCGTGCAGCACGGTGAAGTCGCGGCGTTCGCCCCAGACGTACTTGTCGCGGTTGCTCTCGAAGAACGTTTCCAAGCCGATGGTATCGGTGGTGGAGCGTCCCCATATCTCTTTTTCGATGACTTCGTAGAGCAGGATGCCGTTGTGGTATTCGTCGAGGGTGATGCGGAAGTTGGGGTATTTTTGTTCTAAGCGGTTGTCTTCGTAGGCGAGGCAGATGTTGTCGCTCCATGTTTTAAAATGTTTTGCCGACACCGTTTCTACCGTTTCGGTGGATGCTAAGGGCGACTCTTCCTGTTTTCCGGACAGTTTCGTTTCGATGTATTCGATGAAGTCGTTGGTGGTGAGGATGGTGTCGCCGAGTTTAAAGAGCGGAAGTCCGAGTTTCATTACCGATTCCGAATCCCATTCTCCCGACAGTAACGAGGCGTCGCACTGGGTTTGGAACTTTTTCAGGTTTTCGGGGTAAACGGTATAGGTATATTCTTTTTTAATCTTTTCGATAATGGTTTCGGCGCTGAGTTCCGAGCGGGAGTCGCGCAGCACTTTGGAGCGGATGTCGCCTTTGAGTTCTTCAAACGGCGGAACAGGTTTGGTATCTTCCAAACGGACGATGTGATAGCCGAAGTCGGTTTTGACGGGCGGTGCGATGTCGCCTTTGTTTTTCAGTTTCCGGACGGTGGCGATGAAGTTCGGATCCATGCGGTTGCAGGTGAACCAGGGCAGCACGCCGTTATAGGAGATCGTCGCCTTGTCGTTGGAGTATTGACGCACTAAGGATTCCCATTGACCGTCGTTTTGCAGTTTTTCATACACGCTGTTCGCCAAACGCAGCAGGCTGTCGTTTTGTTCTTCGGTGTATTCGGGTTTTGACTGGAAAAAGATATGCGCCACCTGAACGCTTCCCAGCGCTGGTTGGCGGTCGGTCGTCTTGAGGATATGATATCCGAAAGATGTGCGGAAAATAGGCGACACGGAATTTGCCTGAGCAGCGTATGCCGCCGTCTCGAAGGGATAGACCATGTTGAGGGCGGTGAAATAGCCCAAGTCGCCTCTGTTGCCTTTCAGTACGGATTGGTTGTTTGGCGCCGGTTGGTCTTTGGCGGAGGGGTCGTCGGAAGTCTCTGCGGCGACAGCGCCGAAATCTTCGCCTTTCAAAATCCGTTTGCGGATGTTTTCGATTTTCCGGTAGGCGGCGAGCGTGTCTTTGGGGGTGGCGTTCTCGTTGCAGAAAATCAGGATGTGGCTCGCTCGGATGTCTTCCTGCATCCTTTGATAGGCTTCGTCAACAAGTCGGTCAATGACCTGTTCCTCAACAAAGTACGGCTTCGCCAGGTCTTTGCGGTAGCCGGACAGTTCTTTGCGAAACGATCCCGCCGTGTCTAACTGTTGCGCCCGGGCTTCGTTTACCTTGGCTTTGAAGTTGGCGTACATCTCTACGTACTCTTCTACCGTCTTTTTGTCTAAGACGTCGTCGCGGTTGTTTTTTATGTAGATGGACATAAATTCCGACACCGTAACGGGCGTATCGCCTACGGTCATCAACACGCGCTCATCATTCAAATACGGATTGTCCTGAGCGAACAACCCCGCTGCGCTGAAAATCAGCGAACAAAATACAATTCTTTTTAACATCGTTATCTTATTTAATAAATTTTAAAATACTTTCAAATTCGGCGTTGGATTGTTCCAGCATCCGATCGGTTTCCTGTAACGCCGCCCATACTGTTTCAAATGTAGGGGTCTGATTTTGTGCATGTTCCATCTTCTACCCGTTTTAAAAATTTTTACACTGCAAAGATAGGGAAATTTCAGATATATGGTTCCGTTTTTATCTTGAATAATTCGGCGCTTCCTGTGAGATAATCACGTCGTGCGGATGGCTTTCGTTCATGCCGGCGGTGGTGATTTTCATAAATTTCGCGTTGTGCAGGTCGGTGATGGTTTTGGAGCCGGTGTAGCCCATTCCGGCACGCAGTCCGCCGACCATCTGATAGACGACTTCGTTCAGCGTTCCTTTGTAAGCCATCCGTCCGACGATTCCTTCGGGGACCAACTTTTTAATATCGTCTTCCGCATCTTGGAAGTAGCGGTCTTTCGAGCCTTGTTGCATGGCGTCAATGGAGCCCATGCCGCGGTAGGTTTTGTATTTTCGTCCTTCGAAGATGATGGTTTCGCCGGGCGATTCGTCCACGCCGGCGAAGAGCGAGCCTGCCATGATGGAGTCGGCGCCCGCCGCGATGGCTTTTACGATGTCGCCGGTATAGCGGATGCCGCCGTCGGCGATAACTGCGATGCCGCTGCCTTTCAGCGCCGTTGCCACGTCCATGACGGCGGTAAGTTGTGGTACGCCAATGCCTGCAATGATGCGCGTAGTGCAGATAGAGCCCGGTCCGATGCCGACCTTGATGGCGTCAACGCCGAGTTGTGCCAAGTCGCGTGCTGCCTCGGCGGTGGCGATGTTTCCGACAACTAATTCGACATGCGGAAAGTGTTTTTTCACCTCTTGGACCATCTTCATCACCCCTTCGGAGTGTCCGTGTGCGGTGTCAATGCTGATGGCGTCCACGCCGGCGTTGATGAGCGCCTGCACGCGCTCTATCGTATCGCCTGCGATGCCTACGGCGGCGGCTACGCGCAGCCGTCCTTTGTCGTCTTTGCAGGCTGTCGGATACTCTTTCAACTTTAAGATATCCTTATAGGTAATCAATCCGACGAGTTTGTACTCTTTGTTCACGACGGGAAGTTTTTCGATACGGTGTTTTTGCAGGATATCCATGGCTTTTTCAAAGTCTGTAAACTCTGTGGTGGTAACGACTTTGGATGTCATCGCCTCCGCGATGGACTTGTTCAGATTGCGTTCAAAGCGCAGGTCGCGGTTGGTGATGATGCCCACCAAGGTGCCTTCGTCGTCAATAACGGGGATGCCGCCGATTTTGTAGTCGCGCATGATGCTGAGGGCGTCGTTGACGGTTGCCTGTTTGTTCACGGTAACGGGGTCAACGATCATGCCGCTCTCTGCCCGTTTCACCTTATACACCTCGTTTGCCTGTCGTTCGATGCTCATGTTCTTGTGAATCATGCCGATGCCGCCTTCGCGTGCCAGGGCAATAGCCATCTTGTGTTCGGTTACGGTATCCATCGCTGCCGAAACGACAGGGATTTTCATCTCAATATTGCGTGAGAACTTGGTCGTGGTGTCCGTCTCACGCGGTAATACGTTCGAGCGTGCCGGTACCAACAATACGTCATCGTATGTAAGTCCCTCGCCAACAAATTTTTCGTTTATCTTCATGGGGTAAAAAATTTGCGTGCAAAGATACGATTTTTCTGGAAACCATGCTTTTTCGATAGGGTGTAAACAAATTATTATCTCTCAAACATTTGAAATACTCAACTGCTTGCAAATTTTCATCACTGTAATTTCATTAATATCAGCATGTCTGGGAACAGCCGACAAGCTTCCATTTTCAGTATTGGTGTACCAAGAATGACTGCTCCCTTCCCTTTTAAGCGTGCAACCGTTCTCTTTTAAATGTTTTAGCAACACGTTTCTTTTCATCAGGTAGGTATAAAATTCTGCGAGTACTAATTTCGCCTTTATGTTTTTCTAAAAAATCTTCTTTGCGTATCTCTAATGCTTCATTGATGGCATTATGCATATTGTGCATAAGGTCGTCTATATCTTTTCCCTCTGTAATTGCTTCAGGAATTTGTTCACATTGACCTGTTAGCCAACCATTCTTATTTTTCTGAATACTTATGGAGTAGTTCATAATTTTATTTTTTGCAAAGGTAGATGATTTTTTTGGATTACACACAAACGAATAAAAAAATTAGCACGATTAAAAAGTTATCTAACTTACCATCTCGGATTATTTCCGCCTCCACCGCCCGGCTCCGGTCTCCCTCCGCCCGGCGGATAGGACGTATTGTCATACGGTGATGACGGAAAGCCGGAGGAGGGCGCAGCGGTGTTGATGCCGTCGTATTTGTTGGAGTTAGCGGGGTCTATCTGTTTCATGATGTCTATCACCGTTCTTTTTTCGCTTTCGGAGGCGCCGCGGAAGATGCTGACGATTTCGTCTCGTTTGGTGTCAAGGATCATCTGTGTTACATACATGCCGGGGCGTTCTTCATAGACTTTTTTCAGTTCTTCGATGGCGCGCATGACGAAAGTGCGTCCGCCTTCCACATTGTCTGCCATCGCGTCAAGTCCTTGACGGTGATACTGGTACATGAACGTGCGCAATCCCCGATAGGTCGGACTCAGGATGTATTCGGTCAGCCAGAAACGGCTTCTGTCGCCATCTTGCGAGTTCCAGCCCGATTCTCTCGACGACTGTGCCACTTGGACGATGTTGCTCGCTTTGGAGAAAAACTCCTGTCCGCCAGATGGTTGAAACGTGTCGAACTGTAACCCCAGTGCATAATATATATAGTATGCCACCACCGAGACGAGGTTGTTGGTGTAGGAGTTTTCGATAAATTCCATCGGCTCGAACTGGTTGTAGTAAAAATGCACCCGCTTGTCCTGAAAATTGAGGATGGGCGACTCGTAGTTGGTGCTGAAGACAATACGGCTCATGGCAATGTTCATCTCCGCGTCAAATTCCGTATCGGAGCGGCGTTCCGTAACATTGATCATGAAGCGGATTCTAAACCGTTCGTACTGTTTCAGTTCGTAGGGCGTCCATGAGCGACTGTTGACCATGTCGTTCAAAGACTTCTGCATCTCGTCGTAGATGGCTCTGTCGGTGCCTTCGACGCTGCGGGATGAGACACTGATGCTCGCTATGACGTCTTGAGCATTCGATAATGACGTGATATTCAATAAGATGAATACGATAATAAGGAGTTTCTTCATTGTTGCTATATTATTTAGTTTTCACTATAATCATGATTGTGCTTTTAATCGTTCTATCTCTTTTTGCATGCTTTCCATTGTTTTCTTGTTTTCTTCAATGGTTTTATCTTTTTCTTCAATGGTTTTGTCTTTTTCTTCAATGGTTTTATCTTTTTCTTCGAGTTCTTTCTCTTGTTCGGCGATTATTTCATCTTTCATTAGTAATTCGTTTATATAATCGTCTTCCATCTGCATCTCTTCTCTCACTTGCTTCGATTCACATGCTTCACGCAATTTTCGGATGATGTGCTGATATTCTTTCGGGAATTGACTTTCGTCTATATTCAGAATATGCTGGTCGGCGGTGATGTTATTCTGGTCGAAGATGCTTAAGAGATTCTCTAATTCGTTTCTGCGCTTTTCTTTTAATTTCCGAACTTGTACAATCCACGATTTATGGTTTAAACTCTCTATAAATTCGTTCTTTTTATTCAGTTCCTCGCCTGTTGTCAAGTCTCTTACGACGTAATCTACTTTTATTATCGGACTGTCGGACAAGCCTATCTCGTAGTTTAACAAGTAGATACAATAAATTTGTCGTGCTTTTACTCGTTTTTTGTCATAAGTGTTCTCGGCGCTTTGGTACATCGTGCCCAAATATCGCCGAAAGCGCATGATGTCTGTGGCAAATTTTGCTTTTTGGAGTTCTATGATGACGGTTTTATAGGCTCCGGTGTCTGTTCGTATCTTCGCCGCAAAATCAAAACGGCAGACAACGATTTGTTCTAACGTCCTGTTTATCTGACGTTTGTCAACATCTACCTTTAAAGTGTATTCGGTGGAAGTAAACTCCAACTTCACTATCTTTTCTCCGATGATTGCCGACAAAAGCGACTTTGCCACTTTACTGTCGCTCATCATGTACTTAAATACTGTATCGTATATCGGATTGGCTATCTGCATAACAAATTTTTTGGCAAAGGTAGTGTTTTTTACGGAATGATAGCACATACCGCCGACAAAATATCGCGAGCAACCAAACGTTTCGGTTTCTTTTCAAAGGCGCTCGTGGTTCCGTCGGGGAAGAGCAGGGTGATGATGTTGGTATTGCAGTGGAAGCCGGCGCCTTCTTGGGTGGCGTCGTTTACTACAATCAGGTCTAAGTTTTTGTCGTGTAACTTTCGGGTTGCATTGGCTATCACATTTTCGGTCTCTAAGGCGAAGCCGACGAGGATTTGGTCTTTGCGCTTCTGTTTTCCAAGTGCTGCGAGGATGTCAACGGTTGGTTTCAGTTCGATGGTTTTCAGTGCATTGCCGTCTTTTTTGATTTTTTCTGAGGAGACCTGTTGCGGGGTGAAGTCGGCGACGGCGGCGGCTTTGATGATGACGTCGTTGTCGGGCGCATGTTCCAAGCAGGCGTTCAGCATCTCTTGGGCTGTTTCCGTTTTGATGACGCGGATCCATTTGCTTTCGTGGATGTTCGTCATCTTTCCGCAGATGAGCGTTACCGTAGCGCCCATCGAGGCGGCTTCTTCGGCGATTGCCACGCCCATCTTTCCTGATGAGTGGTTGCCGATAAAACGTACAGGGTCAATGGGTTCGCAGGTTGAGCCGGCTGTTACCAAGACTTTTTTACCGTTCAGGTTTTGCTTGGTCAAAAAAAAATCTTGGATGATTTTAAAGATATTTTCCGGTTCTTCCAACCGTCCTGCGCCTTTTAGTCCGCTGGCTAAGTCGCCTTCGGCGGGGTCAATGATGAGATGTCCGCGTTGGCGCAATGTGTCAATATTGTTCTGAGTGGCAGGATGTCGAAACATATCCACATCCATCGCCGGAGC
Organism: Bacteroidales bacterium; assembly: GCA_009777825.1. GTDB lineage: Bacteria > Bacteroidota > Bacteroidia > Bacteroidales > WRLA01 > WRLA01. The sequence continues at coordinate 3,944 of WRLA01000069.1, read as the reverse complement.
GATAAAAACGGGACAGCGGGCGGCTAAATATGTCGTAATCAGCAAGTTGTCGGCGATGCCGTTGGCTAACTTCGCCAGCGTGGACGCCGATGCCGGAGCAATCAGGAAGAGGTCGGAGGTGATGCCCAGTGTAACGTGGTTCGTCCACTCGCCGTTTTCTTTTTTGTAGGGTGCGCTCAAAACCGGGTTCTCCGACAGCGTGGAGAGGGTGAGCGGCGTTACAAAGTCGAATGCCGTGGGGGTTAAGATGACAGTTACTTCGGCGCCTTCTTTTTTCAGTAAGCGCACCAAGTAGGGCATTTTATAGGCGGCGATGCTGCCGGTGATGCCGATGAGTATCTTTTTCCCTTTCAGCATGTTAAGGGGTTTTAGAAGTTGTCGGTAGTTATCGGATTGCGGAAATAGATTCTGTCGTTCATATATTCCCACGTAGCCAACAGGGAAGGTTTTGGCACTTTTTCGTAAAAACGCGCTATTTCGATTTGTTCGCGATTTTCAAAAACTTCGTCCAAAGTGTCGGTCGGGGAGTAGAACTCCTGCACCTTTTCGTCCAATTCAACCTTCAAGTCAGTTTCGATTTGGTCGGCTCTTTTGGAAAGGATGGCAACCGTTTCGTAGAGATTGTTCGTCCCTCTGTTGAAATCTCTTATTTTGCGCGTTATGGCTGTGTCGTCCGCTTTAACTTTTTTGTAATCCATTTTATACGTATATTAATTTGGTATCTTTTAATTTTTAATTTTTATCTTTTAATTTCTCAATATTTTCGAGAGTGGAGACGTTCATCTTGTCAATTTCCTTTTTATACTGACTGTCAGGGAAATAGGACATGAAGTCGTTGTAAGAGTCTAACGCTTTTTGAAAGCGTTCCAACTTTTTATCATGCACGCTGTTGACGGCAAAGCGATAGTACGACCGCACAATATAATAAGATGCCTCTTCCACGTAATTGCTGTTAGGATACTCTTTGATGATGTTGTTGAAACAGACCACCGCTGCCTCAAATTCGTCCATTTTATAATAGAGTTTGGCTATCTCAAAGTCTTTTTTTGCCAATTTTGCCCGCAGGATGTCAATGTAGTTGTTACATTCGTTTTTGCGCGACGTGCTTGGATAGCGGTTGAGAAAAGTTTGAAACTCCGTCAGGGCGTCGTAGGTGTTGGTTTGGTCTAACGAGTAACGGGGCGACAGCCGGTATTTGCAGAACGCCGACATGTAGAGCGCCTCCTCCGCATCTTTGCTGTTCGGATAACTTTTGGCAAGTCGTTGAAAATAAGCCCCTGCCATCAAGTAATCCGACTGCTGATAATAACAGTAGGCTTGGTAGTAATTGATGCGCTCGCCACGCGCCGTACCGCGATACATTGACGCCAACTGGTCGAAAAGTTGCAACGCCCGATAATAGTCTTTTTTGTTAAAATAGACTATCGCCGACTCATATTTCAAATCGTTGTCGCTGCTTTTTAGCAATTTGTGATGCTTGCTGCATCCGCTAACTAACAGAAAAACAGCAGCATACAGAATAAAAAGACACTTTCTAAACATTGTGCAAAGATATACATTTTTTAGAATAGTTGGAACGGAAAAATAATCTTGCATTTGTATTATCCTTTTCCTTTCTTAATCACTTCCCAATGCCCGCCGCGGTCGCCGCCGATGCGCCGGATGACGCTTTCCGATTTTAATCTTTGTATATGCCTTTGGACGGCAGAAGGATTGATATTCAATTTTTCGGAAAGTTCTCTACGGGAGATAGACGGATTTTCTTCTATTAAACTTAGAACTTCCGACCACCTTTTCTGACCACTTTTCTGACCACTTTTCTGACCACTTTCTGCGGAAATACTCTCTTCTGCCGACTCTATGATTTCCGTAACTTCCCCCTTTGCAAGTTGTACTACTGCCATCAGTTTCTTCTCCGCAATAGCGGTAATATAATCAATGAGTGGTTTTGCTTGCTTGGATGTTGCATAAGCGCCGTCGGTGGGTATTTTACCGGTAAGCAAATCGCATTGGTGTAAGATTTTGAGGTAATTGGCTCGGTCGTCTGTCCGAACCACAATCATCGGGTAGTCGTGTCGTAGCAAAATGTAATTCATCAACAGTCGTGCAATTCTGCCATTTCCATCTTCAAACGGATGAATGCGGATATACCGGTAATGAAATAGCGCCGCCAATTCAACAGGCGATAAGATTCCTTTTTGTTCTTCTTCGTTGTACCACTTGACTAAATCGCACATCAGAGCGGGCGTTTCTTCAAACGAGGCGTAATTGAATATCTCCCCTGTTGGCGTAATTACCGAGTTAGGGCGTGTTTTATAAACGCCTACATGAATTTTGTAGCGGTATTCTCCGTCGCGACTTGTTTTGTAAAAATCACGCACCAATATCGTCTTGTTCAGTTCACGGATAAACGTTTCCGAAAGTGTTCGGTCTCTGTCTATTGCCGACATTTTCATCAATTCCAAGCCAACATTGTGGGCTTTCATCTCCTCATAGTCCTGCATACTGGCATTGCCGATTGTGTCGCCAAAAAGCAGCAATAGTTTCGTCTGTCCGTATGTCAGCGTATTGCCCTCCAAGTGGTTGGAGTTGTAGTTGAAATCAAACATGAATTGCTGATCCATACGGTGCTGCAACTCCGGCTTGAGGGGTTGCAACGTGCGCCATTCCCTGTATAATTGCTCTATGGTGGGCATAAAAATATTTTAATCTAATTGGTGTATTTTTTTAATTGTTCTTTTAGCCTTTTGTTTTCTTCTTTTTCTCTTTCTAATTCTTCGTCTTTCTTTGTTAGTTGTTCGTCTTTCTTTGTCAGTTGTTCGTCTTTCATTGTCAGTTGTTCGTCTTTCTTTGTCAGTTGTTCGTCTTTCTTTGTCAGTTCCATTGCTAAATTTTCATTAGATCTTTGCAAATCCAACAATTCGCTAAAAAAATCGTCTTCTATTCGCATCTCTTCTCTCATTTGTTTCGATTCGTATGCTTCTCGTAATTTCCTTATGATAAATCTGTATTCTTCGGGGAATTGGCTTTCGTCTATGCTTAATATGTGTTTGTTGTCTGTTATGTTGTCCTGGTCAAAAATACTTAACAGGTTTTCCAATTCGTTTCTTCTTTTTGCTTTTAACCGCCTGACCTGTATTATCCAAGACTTGTGGTTTAAACTTGCTATAAATTCGTTCTTTTTCTTAAATTCTTCTCCTGTTGTCAGGTCGCTTACTTTATAATCTACTTTTATTATCGGACTGTCCGATACGCCTATTTCATAATTCAAAAAATATACACAGTATATCTGACGTGCTTTTTCTCTCTTTTCGTCGTAACTGTTTTCAGGATTTTCATACATCTCGCCTAAATATCGCCGGAAACGCATGACATCTGTTGCTAATTTTGCTTTTTGAAGTTCTATCAACACTGTTTTGTAGCCGTCGTCTGTCTTTATTTTTGCGCCGAAGTCTATCCGAAGAATCGTTATTTGTTCTAATGGACGGTCTATTTTGCTTGTGTCCACACCTGTTTTTAACGTATATTCGTGTGGCGTAAAGTCTAATTCTTCGATTTGTTCGCCTATGATTGCCGACAAAAGCGCCTTAGCCACTCTGCTGTCGCTCATCAAATATTTGAAAACCGTGTCGTATATTGGGTTCGCTATCTGCATGATATTAATTTTTTTATTGGCGCAAAGGTACGGTATTTTTTAATACAAATGCAAAAAATTTTGTAACTATTCAGTTTTCAACTTTTGTCTGTTGAAAAAAACATAGTCTACCATACTTTTTTCATTTGGGAAAGGATTACTTTTGCCCAAAATACTAAGTTTTGATGCAAGAGCAGGCCCAGATAATAGAATTACAGCATCAGATTTTGCTTCTTATGGCTAAGATAGCAAAGCAGGAAGAGCGGATAGTCTTTTTAGAAAAGGAGCTATCGTTCTATCGCACAAAGAA
>WRLA01000068.1 GCA_009777825.1 Bacteroidales bacterium | reverse complement strand
GTCGGAAGTGGTGGTTCCGGTTTGCATCAACTGCCCGATGACGGAATATATCTGATAGTTGGTGTTCGATGGAACGTCTTTTAGGAAAATACGGTCTTGAAAAACGATGATGTCGCTTTCGTCTTCGGGCGACGGCATGGCATATTCGGGGGCTTCGCCTTTTTTGAATGGGTAACATTCGTAATGAGACATTGGATATGGGGCATAAAAACTAAAATAATCAGCAGGATCCGAGTAAGAAGGTTGCGAAAAGTCAAATGTGAAGCAAGGGATAGTTGTAATTTTGGGCACCAAAGTCGTATCATGGTTATCACAAGACGAATTTTTAAAAGGAGTACCAAACAATGCCCCCGTTGAATTATTATCTTGAACATATCCTCCTGTATATACTGTTCCATAGATATTATATTTTATTTTATAGTGTTTATACTGGTCATCGTCTGTTCCGACATAATAATTATTTGCCATGGCAATGACACTGGGGAATCTAATTATAGAGCCATACCAAGCGCTATTCTGAACAGGGGGGGGGACTCTCTGTATAACCTGCTACAGAAAGCAAAGGGCTAACAGCGCCGCCTACTGAAATACACGTCTCAATATCTTGAATAAGATACGTATTCGTTGGATTGGGAAAATCAAATTGATATACATCTATTGAAAGAGGAGGAAAGGTAATAGGATTCAAGGTTACCTTATCTTGATGTGAGGATGCCAAAATTACACTATTGTCTGTCAAAAGATCAGCGCTGACAACACAGTGAGAATCAGGTTCTGTATATTGATACCATGCGTAACTAACAAGTGTGTTAAATGGTGGAGTAAATGTAGTAACTCCTATTTGGGGGCGATCAGGATTTCTTCCTGAAACAACAAAAAGCAACGTATGATCCGTGTTTTTTTTGAGAATAATTTTGTGGCACTCCCATCCTATACCTGTTATTGTAGAGCGAAAATCCGTAAATTGCATAGAAGCCCGGTCTATAGAAGCAATAACCCCAAAACTATCTTTTGCGCCACAAACATAATAATCATCCACTGCAGGATATGGAGGCAGAAGATTTTCAGCCCAAATAGAATAAAATACGTTAGCATCCGCATATTCGTAAAAATCCATCCACGAAAGACTTACGTCCACAGTAGCAACAAAAGCACGTGCATTCGATCCCTCCCCACGAGATCCGCAAAGCACATAATAACCGCTTCCCGAATTATCAACATAATGAAAATCACGCACTTGTATAAATAGATTGCCCTCATTTAATAAAACAGGAAAAAAGTATGCAGGCTCATTAGAATCTGTCTGAATGATTACAATACCGTTTTCTTCTGTAGCAGGTAAAACCATGGAACCGGCTGAGATGGGTTCATTGGCGCCATTAATAGTGAGCGTAAAATTGTGGAAATACTCCAAATCAGCAGTAATGTTTATACTGCGTATTACATAACCTGCTTGTGCGGTCAAAACAAAACTCATAAAAAGAGCCATAAAAAGCAATAACTTTCTCATAATGTACAAATTTTTTATTAATAATTAATCCTATAAATTTATTTTTTGCAAAGATACTCTTTTTTCAAATGCTGTTAGAAAAAAATCACTACTTTTGCAAAAAATTATAAAATAATACAAATATGAAAATAAAACATTATTTGATAGCCGCTTTCCTCTTGCTGCAGAGCGTTTTTTCCATTCAAGCCCAAACCGTAGAAGGCACTGAATTTTGGGCAACTTTTGGAAAACATAGAGCAGTCCCACATAGTCAAGTTCATCAACTTTATATGCAGATTCGTGTTGTAGGAGGAAGTCAAACAACCACAGGCGTCATCAAATTCACGAATTTGGACACCTCTATTGATTTTGAAATTGATCCATACGGAATATATGACTATGGTTTAGATAATACCGAAATGGCAGCAGTGTATAATACCGAGATGGGCATTACCGATTACAGCGTTCGCATCACTACTTCGGCTCCTGTTACCGTTTTTTCATTTATTCACCGTGCTAATTGGCCTGAGGTTACCAATGTATTACCTGTAACAGCGCTCGGTACGGAATATTACCAAATATCATATACAGTTTATTATACCAGCATGCCGGATGCATACGCCGTAGTGGCAACCCAAAACAATACGCTTCTCTATCATAATGGAATCGAGGTAGCAGCGCTTGATGCAGGGGAGGTGTATTACAGACCTTCTACCACTGATATGACCGGCGTTCATATTACTTCCAATAAACCTGTTGCTCTCTTTGCGATGGCAGAAGGATCTGTTATTCCTGCCGAGTGGCCAAGTATAGCACCTGCATCTCCTTTAATGCAACAGGTGGCTCCTGTAAACACTTTGAGTAACACCTTTTTTGTACCGGTTACAGTATGTGAAAAAGAGATTGTGCGTATAGTTGTATCGCAAGATGGTACCAATATAGAACAAACAGGCGGCGTCATACGAACCGACGTACCGGATGCACAAACGACCCTTACCGGTTTACAAGCCGGGCAATTTGTTGAATTGGATATTACCTTGGCAAATAAAGGTTGCTATATTCAAGCCAATAAGCCGGTAGGCGTTTGTTCTTACATTACGGAGTATCACTATAACGGTAATGGCTTGTATAACTCATACCCATCGCAATGCTGGATACCGGGGATAGAGCAAACTACTCCCAATGCGCTGATGGCGCCTTTTATACCTAATGTTGTAACGTATATAAAAAAACACTACGCCTTAATTTTTACTCCGACAGCCACGAAAGATAACACCATGGTTTCTATTGCAGGTGCAGCGCCAACGCCCCTGAGCGGCGGCAACTGGTATGATAATGACGCTGCGAAGATGTCGTTCTATAGTATGCTGCTAACCGAAACTACTGCATCATACGTTTTTTTAAATCAAAAAGGGCTTATTGTCTTGGGGTATGGAGTCGCCGATGATTTCGCTCCTTCGTCCTATTACTACCTCGCCTATTCCGCCATGCGCGACCTGCAAGCGGCGTTCTACGCCAACGACATCCACTATCAGGATTTGGAAGAGCAGCCTTTCTGTGAGAATTTAGTTGAGTTTCGGGCAGAAACAGAGAATATGGGCGTGGAAGTAGTTAGTTTGGAGTGGTATATTGACGGCGTAGAATATCTTCCGGCACACAATCAAGAGACATGGAGTAAGACTTTCGCTATCGGCGAATATGAAATCAAGATGTTGGTCTATTTTGAGAATGATGAAACGCTATCCAAAACCGGCACGCTGAAGATTATCTCCTGTGGAACGGCGGCAGAGTTTTACGCCAACGACGTCCACCATTCGACATTAAAGGATACCATCTTTTGCGCCAAACATGTGGACTTCCACGCCGAGATAGAGGGATTAAGCCCCGATGCGGGCAGTCTGAAATGGTTTATTGACGGCGTCGAGGAAACCAATGCGCAGGATATGTTGGACTGGAGCAAAGAGTTTGAAACCGGCGTATATGAAATTAAAATGGAAGTGGTCTATGCGAATAATACAACGGCAACGATAACCGGCACGCTGAAAGTTGAGGTTTTCTGGATTAAGATGAAGAATATTACGCATTAGGGGGATTTGCGATTTGCGATGTGCGATGTGCGATTTGCGATGTGAGACTTTGAGTTATTCAGCACAGAGGCGCAGAGGACACAGAGTTTCACAGAGTTTTTTACCACAAATTATTGCGTACTTTGCGAAAAATCTTTGCGCCTTTGCGTTAAAAATTCAGTTATTCAGTTATTCAGTTATTGAAAAAGATGTATCTTTGCAAAAAATAATTAATACCTAAATTATGAAAAAAGTATTTTACGTAACAATAGCATTTTTGTTGAGCGCCTCATCTGTTTGGGCGCAGAGTACCGGCGGGACAGATTTTTGGCTGACTTTTGGAGATAACCGCCATCATCCTTTCACTTCGGTTGAATTGCAGATTCGCATTGTCAGTGGAGAGAATCCTGCCAAAGGGGAAATCTATTTCACCCAGTTGGGACCGACGGCTACAATTAATTTTAGTATTGGCGCACAAGAGGTTTATACTTACAGCCTTAGCCCCATAGAAAAACCGGCTGTATATAATACTTCGATGGGAAAAAGCGATCGCACTATTCATATCACCAGCGATGCAACGATTACGGTTTATGCTCTGAATCAAGCGTCGGTCTCAACGGATGCCACCAATGTTATGCCGGTAAAAGCTTTGGGTAATAACTATTATCAAATATCACATATACCCTATTCTCCTTCTACTTATTTAGATGCGTATGCCGTTATTGGCACAGAAAACAATACCAATGTCTATCATAATGGAACTTTAGAGACCACACTTGATGCAGGAGAAGTTTATTACAAAACCAATGCCACCGATATGACCGGCGCTCATATAACAACTGATAAGCCGGTTGCATTTTTTGCGGTTAGTCAAGGCGTTCGGATTCCGTTTGAAAAGGATTGGCCCGACTGTTTAATGCAACAGTTGGCTCCCGTCAACACTTGGGGACAAACGTTTTTTGTTCCGGTGTCACATCTTACCAAAGATAGAGTGCGTATCGTCGCAGCGCAAAACGGTACCACCGTTACACAAACAAATGGGGTACACATATCTGCTCCGGGAGGACAAACGGGCCCCACTTATACTATAAACGACGGTGAATATATTGAATTAGAAGCGCTTTTAGCCAATGACGGCTGCTATATTCAATCCGACGCTCCGATAGGTGTCTGTGCGTATCTCACCGGATCGCAATATAATGGCGTCGGAACTTCCGACCCTTCCCAAAGTTGGGTTCCGGCAATAGAACAGACCGTTACCGAAGCGCTGATTGCGCCTTTTGTACCTAATGGCAGTACTCAAATAAATTCGCATTATGCCTTGTTGGTTACTCCTACTGCCACCAAAAACAATACGATGGTCTCTATTGGCGGAGCGCCGCCTATGGTTGTGAGTGGCGGAACATGGAGAGATAATCTCACCGCAGGCATGTCGTTCTATACCGTGCCGATGACAAACCCTACCGCATCCTACCACTTTACCAATGACGACGGAATTATTATCTGGTGTTACGGCGTTGGGAACAACGAATCCTATTACTACCTCGGCTTTTCCGCCATGCGCAACCTGAAAGCCTCATTCAATGTCAACGACGTCTATTACACGGAATTACCCCCGGTGTTCTGTGAACAAGACGTGGACTTCCACGCCGAAATAACCGAACTAAACCCAAAGCCGGGCAGCCTGAAATGGTATATTGACGGCGTTGAAGAAATCGCCGCGCGGGATGAATTGGAATGGAGTAAGACCTTCGCACCCGGCGAGTACGAAATTAAAATGGGCGTGCTCTTTACCGATAACGATACAACGACCCTCGTAACTGTTTTTAACATCGGCGCCATCATCTCAACATCCGAATTGCCGGCAGGAAGCGGAACCACAACGGGAGACGGCTGTTATAAGGTGGGCGATCCGGTTGATGTAGTCGCTACGCCCAACCCCGGATTTGTCTTTCTCTACTGGACGGAAGGCGGCGTGGAGATACCCGGCGCCACTGAAACATACTCGTTTACCGCATCCGAAGACCGCACGTTGGTTGCCCACTTTGCACCGGAAATCCCCAATACCGCAGAATTTTACGCCAACGACATCCTCCATGAAAACTTGAAAGATACCATCTTTTGCGCCAAAAATGTGGACTTCCACGCCGAGATAGAGGGATTAAGTCCCGATGCGGGCAGCCTGAAATGGTATATTGACGGCGTCGAGGAAACTGCCGCGCAAGATATGTTGGACTGGAGCAAAGAGTTTGAGACCGGCGTATATGAGATTAAAATGGAAGTGGTCTATGCTAATAATACGACAGAAACCATTATCGGCACATTGAAAGTTGAGGTTTTCTGGATTAAGATAAAGAATATCACACATTAGTGAGATGTGCGATGTGGGATTTGCGATGTTGTATGAGGCTGTTCCAAAAGTCGTTCTTAATTTTTTCCATTTCTTTTCGTATTTTGTTTAATCTTCTTTTGAGTCTTTCATTGTCATTGGTTTTGAGTAATGGGTCGGCATCGCAGATGCCGGATAATTATTCGTCTCTACGGGTCTATCCCAACCCGACGGGCGGGGAATTGACGATATGCGATATGCGACGTTGTCATCTTCGACATCATGGGCAAACCCATCCAATCGTCCCCCGCGTTCCAACCTTCCCCCGACGGAACGCACCGCTTGCAAATCGGAGCGGACGTATCCAGCAGAATCTATTTCCTACACCTCACGACCGCTAGTGGCGTGGTGGTGCGGAAAGTGATTAAAAATTGAGAATTGAAAACGTGTTGAAAAAAAACTACTCACGACTTATCCTCACACACCTTACCCGCAATGGAAGAACGTATTAACCAACTCCATAATCTTTGCAGGATTATCTTTAATCTGGTTGCGCAGATCATGGTCGTTGTGTTGTTTCAGTTTGGCAATCAGACCGTCAATGAGGCGGGGTGCGAAAACGCCGTATTTTTCGTAGATGTCGCGTTGTCGGTCTAATCGTCCGGCTGACTCGAAACAGGAGGAAGGCAGATGTTCTAACCGTTCCTGTATCGCTTTGTGTTCATCGTGGAAGATGTTGACGTTGACGTAGCGATCTTTGGCATATTGCACCGCGTTTTCCATTTCGAAGCCATGACGGGCGGCTACTGCCAAGCCTGCCATCAACAGATAGACGTCGGCAGAGCCGTCGGGACATCTAAACTCGATGGTTTGTTTGAGGTTATAGTCCATCGTTTCATTTGCCTCTAACGGATTGGCGTCGCACAGCATGTTGTTGCCTTTGGTGGTCCATCCCAAGGGAACGCGCACCAAGACGGAGCGGTTGCGGTCGCCCCAGCAGATGTTGGTCGGCGCTTCCTGATGCGGAACCAAACGGAGGTAAGAGGTGGGATTGGTGTTTCCGAATGCCGTCAGCGAGGGCGCTAATTCCAGAAATCCGGCGATGGCTTTATGGGCGGTCTCGGTGAGTTCGCCGTTGGCGACGTACATGTTTTTCCCATCTTTCCTCATGCGGGTGTGTACGTGCATGCCGCTGCCTGCTTTTCCGGTAGTGATTTTGGGTGCAAAGGTGATGGAGATGCCGTAATCGTAAGCCAGCGTGCGCATGATCCATTTGGCGATCATCAGTTGGTCAGCGGCATCTTCCATGGCGGTGGGGAGAAACTCTATCTCGTTTTGTTCGTACATCAGGTTGTCGAGGGTGAAATTGCCGACTTCCGAGTGTCCGTATTTTATCAGTCCGCCGGTTTGGGCGATCATCCGTAGCGCTTCGCAGCGGAAGTCGTCGAACTTGTTGAACGGCGACGATTCGTGATAGCCGCGCTGGTCGGTGGCTAAAAACAGATCCTCACGCTCAGAGATGGCGTAATACTCCAACTCGCCCATCACCTCGAACTCCATCCCTGTAACTTTTTTGAGGGCTTCGTGCGCTTTGCGCATGGTGTATTCGGGTGAACTTTCCAACGGTTCGCCGTCTTTGGTGTAATAACTGCACAGAATATCCAACGCGGGAACGTCGGAAAAAGGATTGACAAACGCCGTGCGGAAACGCGGAATGACGTACAGATCGCTCGAACCGGCGTCAAGGAACGGAAGCAGGCTCGACCCGTCAACGCGCTCGCCCGAACTGAGGATGCTGTCAAGATAGTCAAGGTCGTTGATGACGAAGTTCAACGTCTTCAAACGTCCGTCGCTGCCCGGATAACGGAAGTTAATCATCTCAACATCATTCTCAACAACAAATTTGATGATGTCGGCTTTGGTAAACTCTTTCGTCGGCTTCTGCAAAAACTGCACCAACGGATTCGGATTTAATGAAAAAGAATTGCTCATATCTATACTAAATTAAGTTATTATATTCCTTATTGATATTTGGCTGCAAATGTACATGAAATTTTTGAATTACCCATAAAGGGAGGGGGCATATAAAAAGGTATTAAGTTTATGAATTTTATGATTTTATTATTATTTGCTCAATCTGTTCTACTGTTAGCCCTGTTGCGTCCATCACGTCCTCTTTCGCCATACCGCTCTTCAAAAGTTTTTTAGCGATGACAATGGCTTTTTTCTGCTCACCGATGGCTTCGCCTTTTTTGATGCCGATGGCTTCGCCTTTTTTGATGCCGATGGCTTCGCCTTTTTCGCGTCCTTCCCTGAAAGCAGTCCTTGTCTCGCTGTCGCGGATGACCCTGTCTTTTATCTCACGCTCGTACTGCCTTTTCTCTCGCTCGCTGAGGTTGTCGAACGCCAACTTTTTACGGGCTTGCTCTATGCCTTGCGCTGTGAAGTCGTCCCGTATCTTGTTGTTTTTCAGGTAGTAGATCCACTCGTCCAAGGTGTCGTTGGCAACGTCGTTGAAGTTGTTAACTTTCAAGATGTAGTATTCGGGGTACAAGTCGCCGACAAACTCTTTTTCGTAAACGGTGCGCTGTTTCTTGTCCAATAGCAGTTCTTGGTGGGTGTGGAGTCCGGTGAAGTTGGTGATGCCGTGATAAACATAGTCGTCGCCTACGCCAAGGTCGAAATAGACGATGTTGATGGAATAGACTTTGCGAACTTTGTCGTAGTCGTCGCCCAGATAGATATGTTCGGCGATGGTCTTGCTCACACCATAGAGCATGCGTTTGAAGTAGTCGTCCTCACTGTAAAACTGCATTTCGATGATTACCAACTCTTTGTTGTCAATCTCAACTAAGATGTCCACGCGGTTGTATTTGTCGTCTTTTTCTTCCTGATTGGTTTCGCTATCGCCAATGTGCTTGATGATGACTTTGCGACGAAGCAACTCGCTCAGAAAGCCCTCCAACACCTCGAAGTTTGCTTTTTGTCGGAGTAAGCGTTTCATCGCCCAATCAAAAGAAATCATGCTGCGGATTTTTACCTCTTTCATAATTAAATCTTTAAATTCTTAAATCTTTAAATTATTTTTGTGCAAAGATACGACTTTTTCAATAACTGAATAACTGAATAACTGAGTGAGATGTGAGACTATTAGACACAAGACTTTCTCTGTGAAACTCCGTGTCCTCCAAAAAGAATCTTCCTTTTCTTTTCCTCTTTTGGGGAAAATGCCGGAGGCAAAAGGGGCTGTCTCTGTGCTGAAAATAACTCTCAACTCTCAACCCTCAACTCTCAACCCTCAACTCTCAACTCTCACCTCTTAACTCTAAAGTAAGCCTTACTTTCTCCCGCCTTAAACTGGAGGCTCGTCATCTCTATGAGATACAACGTCTCGCCGTCTTGTACGATGAGGTAGAGTGATTTGAAACTTGTGCCGGCTTTTGCGGTAAATTCTTTGGATTTGTTGCCGGCGTCGAATGCTTCTTTGAGGCTTTCTTGCGTTGTGATGGCGTTATACGCTGTCTGGTCGGGTAAGATGACGAGTGCGTCGGATGCGGTGGTGAACTTGGCTGTTTGCCCGTCAATATTGGAAACCCACGTAATCCCCATTGCCGTGGCAGGGAATCCTTCACGTCCGGGACGTCCTAATGTAAACTCTACGGCATCCGTTAATGCGACCTCAACAGGCGTTTCTTCTATCTCTTCAACAGGGAGATCTGCTGTCGGAGGCTCGATGGTTTCGGATGTCGCTTTACTTTTCGGTTTTTTCGTCTTAGGAGGCTTTTCGGCTTTCACTTTTGATGTCTTTTCTTTGCCGGAACTCTTCTCCATGCCGTTGGGAGATAACGCTAACCGCACCTTCACCCCTACCGCCATCACGTTGATTTTGTTGGCGGACGCCACCGCGCTGTTGATGGTAAAGTTGGCGGGTTCGGCGTTGTTGTAGTTCACAAAGGATGTCTCTTTGGCGATGTTGGTCAGTCCGTAGTCGAAATAGGCGCCGGTATAGACGGCGAGCAAACTGCCGATGTTCCACTTCATCCCTGCTTCCAAGGCGAGTGCGGCGGAGATCTTGTACTTTGTTTTTCCGCTGGAACTGATGTTGTCGAAGTCGCCGTAACCGGCAAACGTTGGCTCTTTGAGCACGTTGTCGTACTCCGGATAGTAGGCTTCGTTGGTGAGCGTGGCGCCCGACAGGTCGTACTTGCAACTTACCGGAAGACCTACCTTGACGCCGCCCATCGCGTAGAACTTGTGGACGAGTCCCGTTTGGAAGTGCGCCATCACCGGAATGTTCAGGAAGGTGGCGTTTTGCGTCTCCTGGTATCCGTGGAGCGTGGTGTGCATGTTGAAGCGGTCGCCTTCGTCGTCGGTGAGACCGGCGGTAACGACACCTGCGCCGTCGAGGTCTGCTTTGGCGTTATAGAGACCGATGCCGGCGCCGACGTGAAGCCCTATCTGTTCAGTGAAGAGACAGGTATATCCGACGCCGAACTCGCCGCCGCCACCGAGTTTCTTCCCGCCCGACGAGAGTTTATAATTCAGCGCGGACAAGCCGCCCCCGCCATTGATGGAGAACTCGTGCACGGGCTGCGCCGATGCACTCAGGCTGCATGTTGCAGCGATGATGATGATGATTACTTTCTTCATAACTTTTTATTTTTTTCTCTGTGTAACTCTGTGTCCTCTGTGTCTCTGTGTTGAATTATAATTATTTTCAGCACAGAGGCACAAAGACCACAGAGGTTCACAGAGGATTTTACATTTTATCTATCTTTAAATTCTTAAATCTTTAAATGGTTATTTAATAACGACCTTCACCGCCTCTCCATTCGCCCGCACCACATACACCCCTGCCGGCGCCGCAAGCATCATTTCGATGATGTTGCCGGTGGCGACGGTGCGGCTGACGCAGACGCCCATGTAGTTGTACACCTCCACTAAGTTGCCCGGCTCAACGCCCTCGACGGTGAGACGGCTCCCCTGCGGAACAGGATTGGGATAGACGTACAACTTGTTACTATGTTGACTACCAATGATCTTGTTGGTGGAGTAGCGTTCGTCGCCGTCGTCGGTGGTGATTTGGAAGTAATAGATGGCGCCCGTTTCCAATTGGTCGTCGAGTGTCGGACCTGCCGAGTAGGTGAATCCTTTGCCGATGAGTTTGCCGTCTTTAAACCACCGGCAGGAGGCTACGGAGTAGCCGTCATCGGATAGTTTGCGGAGGTTGAGCATGAAGGTGTTGTTCCATTTGGTAACGGCGTAGTCGTCGAAGGGCAATCTGTCTTCGGGGATTCTAATGTCGGGTTGGGTCTTGTCGCTTTCGCGGTTGCCGGCGTTGTCGGTGGCGATGGAGTAGAGCGAATATGTTACGCCATCCACCACCGTAAACGGCATGGAGGTGGCGGTCGTTCTTGCTATAATACGCTCATAATCACCGTCGTCTTGTTTCAGATAGATGTCGTAGCAATAGACGCCCGAACCGTCTTGATTGTCTGTTCCTTGCCATTTCAGTTCTATTTCGCCGGTGGTATTGGTGGGTCTGAGCATGGTACTTGTCGGCGGGACGACATCTTTTTCGTTGACCCACTCCGGCGTAACGATGGGAGCGTTGTGGTCGAAGATGATCGTCGCCTTGTTCGCCACGACGACATCGTCGGCGAGTCCCTCTTTCAATTTGATGGTGAACATGACAAAGCCCTG
>WRLA01000067.1 GCA_009777825.1 Bacteroidales bacterium | reverse complement strand
TAATCTTTTTTGACGAAGCCGACTGTTTAAGCGAAAACCCCTTATTGTCATTTTTAAGACAACTGCGCAACGGCTATGTGAACCGCGCTATTGCCCCATTTCCGACGTCGGTTGCATTGGTCGGAATGCGCAATATCCGCGACTACAAGGCGCAAATCCGCGAAAATCAGGCAACGCTCGGAACGGCAAGCCCGTTTAATGTCATAACTAAATCTCTGTCGTTACGCAACTTTTCCAAAGAAGAAGTAAACTTTTTGTATCAGCAGCATACAGAAGAGACAGGACAGATTTTTGAAGAAAATGCTATGGAACTCGCCTTCGAGCAGACACAAGGACAACCATGGCTGGTCAATGCAATCGCCCGCGAAGTTGTTATGGAACAACTCAAAAAGGATTATTCCATCAACATCACCGCCGACATGGTCTCCAAAGCAATACAGACCATCATCCTGCGCCGCGACGTCCATATTGACCAACTCTTGGACAAGTTGAAAGAAAAACGCGTGCAGAAAGTTATCGAGCAGATGATCATGGGCGAAGATGCACAAATGGAACATATCTCGGATGATTTTAATTATGTGAAGGATTTGGGGTTGATACGCCTGCAAGACAAAGCCGTTGTTCCCGGCAATCCGATTTACGGAGAAGTAATCGTTCGTACATTAAATTATAGTGAGCAGATGTCACTGGAAAGCAATGAGCGCTTCTCCGAATACAACATGCCCAAATACTACAAAAACAACACTGTTGACATGAACCTGATATTGCAGGACTTTCAACAATTTTGGCGCGAAAATTCCAAGATATGGCAAGAGCGTTTCCAATATAAAGAGGCGGCGCCGCATCTGATTTTACAGGCGTTTCTGCAACGCGTCTTCAACGGTGGCGGCAACGTGTACCGGGAGATGGCAACCGGCAGAGAGCGGTTGGACCTGTGTATCGAATATAAAGGCAAGAAATACCCCATCGAGTTGAAAATCAACCGCGGCAAACAATCCATAGAGAAAGGCATCGAGCAAACACTGCGTTACATGGATACGCTCGGCTGCTCCGAAGGCTGGCTGGTGGTTTTCGACCGCAATCCGAAAAAATCGTGGAGCGCGAAAATCTATAGAAGAGAGGAAAAGATAGATGGAAAAACAGTGAATGTTTTTGGATGCTAATTATTGCCATCCGGACGCTTTCCGTGTTCTATTTTTTTCGTACCTTTGCCGCAATAAAAAATAAAATACGTTTAATAATAAAAAATATTGATTATGAACACTTTTACAAAGAAAATGATGCCTCTTTTGATGGCAATTATTGCGACTTTCTGTTTTAATTTCGCAAGCGTCGCACAAAACATGGTAACAAACCCCGGATTTGAAAACTGGACAGACGGCAAACCGGATGGGTGGTTCGGCGAACGGACAAACCTGCCAGCCGCGAATGTAGTGCAATATACGGCAGATGTTCACGGCGGCTCGTCAGCCTGTCAATTGATACGTAATGCCTCTGATGGCAACGGACGGCTCACATCCAAAGCAGTAAGCGTTGTCAACGGACAAGAATATACCATTAAATTTTGGGTGCGTGGACATGGCGATTGCCGCGCAGGATTATGGGATGGACAAGGAACCAACGGCGACAATTATATCTATGACCCGCAGGTTATCAACGTCAACTCCGATACGTGGGCGCAACAAACATTCTCCGTTACAGCGCCCGTTACAGCCGGCAATGCGGAGTTTATCATCCTGGTAAGAAACACCGAAGCCGACAAAGACCACCTCCAAATTGACGACGTAGAAGTAACCGGCGGCGGCGATATTACCCTCAAAGCCAACTTCAAAGCCGACAAAACAACCGCCGAGACAGGCGCCACCATCTACTTCACCGACCTCTCAACAGGCAATCCTCTCGCATGGGACTGGACAGTCGAAGGTCCCGAAACATTCACCTCCGACAAGCAAAACCCCTCTTTCACATTCACAAAAGCAGGATCTTATGACGTGAAACTCGTCGTATCCGACGAATCAACCAGCGATGAAGAAATTAAAGCAGATTACATCGTTATCGAAGCACCGGGCGATTATATCTTCTTCCAAAACTGGAACGACATGAACAGGAAAGGATGGTCGGAAGTCAGTAAAAAAGGCGACGGTCAAAAATGGACTATCTTAGATAAATACGGCATTGGCGACTCTCCATGTATTCGTATGAGCGGACACGACGGTTCTAATTCCATAGAAAACGAAGACTGGCTCCTGTCCCCCGAATTTGCATTGGAATCGGACAATAACGCCATCCTCACATTTTATAGCGCTAGAAGCTGGCATGCCGGTCCTGCGTTAGAAGTCTATTTTTCCGGTAACTATACCGGTGATGTAGCAACAACTGATTGGACTAAACTGAATTGCACCCTTTCACCCGGCAATAATAATTACGAATGGATCAGTTCCGGAAACATCTCATTGTCCGCTTATAGTGGATTAAAATGCTGTGTCGCTTTCAAATACACCTCGACCAACAACGAATCTTGCATTTGGGAACTCGACGACATCGGACTGAAATCCCAAAATGTCTCCATCTCAAATGTTGACCAACAAACAACCAAAATCTACCCCAACCCCTCCTCCACCGGCATCTTCACCATCACCACCGACGGCAACGCCACCATCAAAGCGCTCACCATGGACGGACGCCTGATAAAAGAACAACCGATGAACAAAGAAACAACACTCGACCTCTCCGATTGCCCGAAAGGAACTTATTTACTGCAAATAACACACAAAAACGGAACTGTTACAACACGCAAAGTAGTGAAGCAATAATAATTTTAAAATTATTAGATGAAGAACATATACGATTTTAAACTACATATTGACGAAAAGTTGATGAACATCATCAGCGAGATAGACCGCTTAAACGAGCAATGGATAATCATTGGGCGAAAAAAAGGTCAGAACCAGAAAGTGTTAAGTCAATTAAAAAGCGCAGTTACCATTCAGTGCATCGGCGCTTCCATACGGATAGAAGGCTCAAAGTTGACCGACGAACAAACCGATGACCTGCTAACAAACAAAGACACCACACAAGCAAACGGTAAAGATTATCAAGAAGCCACAGGCTACTTCGAGACGTTAGAGATGATCACCAAATCGTTCGACAAAATCCTAATCACGGAAAACAGCATCAAAACGCTTCACCTCGCCCTGACCAGATACTCGCCGGCAGACGAACAGTGTAAAGGATGTTATAAAACCAAACGCAACGCCGCAGCAGTCGTCTTCCCCAGCGGAAACAAAGAGGTCATCTTCCGAACAGCAGAAGCAGGAACCGCAACCGAAAACGCCATGAAACGACTTCTCGAATGGTATAACCGCGAACAAGAAACACATCCGATCATCAAAAACGCAATCTTCCTCTACGAATTTCTGAATATACACCCCTTCCAAGAAGGAAACGGACACCTAAGCCGTTTACTATCAACGCTCCTGCTGCTGAAAAACGGTTACAAATGGATGCAGTACGTCAACCTCGAACACGAAATCGAAACACGGCAAAGCGAATATTACATCGTCCTCAGAAACTGCCAAACCCAACGACCCAACGAAAATATAACCGACTGGGTCGCGTTCTACATAAAAGCACTGAAAAGCGTTCAAGCAAAGTTCATGCACCAATTTAAACAAGAACGCGAAGAAAAACTGCTCACACAACGAAAACAAACCGTGATGGCTGTCATTCAGGATAATCCGAATATTACACTGAAAGAGGTTGCCCAAAAACTATCCGTCTCCAACCTGTGCGTCAGAAGAGCGGTAACCGACCTGCAAGACAAAGGTTTAGTCAAAAAATACGGAAGCGGCGCTAAAACCGGATACAGAGTAAAAGGACATTAAAAAGCCCCGATTTATAATAAAACAGCCGCAAATGAGTTATCTATCATAAATTATGATAAAACGACTCTCATTTATTATATTGGTGCTACTTTCAGGGCTAACATACGGACAATACCTTGAGTTCGGTACATACATGGGCGGCACATACTACCTCGGCGACCTGAACCCGGGTAAACACTTCCACATGATGTCACCCGCCTACGGCGGCATCATGCGATGCAACTTCACCACACGATGGGTCGGACGACTCAACTTCATGTTCGGAACAGTATCCGGCGACGACCTCAAAACACAAGCCGTCGAAAACAGAAATCTCAACTTCGAATCCTCCATCTTCGAAGTATCCGCGCAGGCAGAAGTCAACTTCCTACCATACGCCACCGGAAATAAACGACAATTCTTCACCTCATACATCTTCGGCGGCGTAGGCATCTTCACCATGAACCCCACCGCAATAGTCAACGGCGAAAAAGTAACACTCCGCGAATTAGGCACCGAAGGACAACTCTCCGGCAATCACCCCGACAGAGAACCCTACAACCTCACCCAACTATGTATCCCTTTCGGAATCGGCGTTCGCATCAGTTTCTGGGACTACTTCTGCGCAGGCATCGAATGGGGACTGAGAAAAACCTTTACCGACTACTTAGACGACTGCAGCACCGTTTACTACTTAGATAGCCAAACCACCGACTTTTCCGGAACCGCACCATTAGCATCAGACCCCACCATGAACCACCAACCCGGCATGCAACGCGGAACCTCCGAATACAACGACTGGTACGGCTTCATCGGATTTACACTCACCTATAAGATAAACCTCTTCAAAAAATCAAACTGCAACAACTTTGCCGACCCAAGAATGATCTTTTAAAGTGCGAGGGGATCAGGGAAATGTGGTGTTAATAACTTATGATATTTTAAGGAACGACTAATTATTCAGCAATTAGAATCCGCTACTCCTCGTTAAAACGAGGAGTAAATGTTTTTTCACCTTCAACATCATTTTGATGATGGTTTTCGGGATATTTTCGATGGTAACTTCGGGGTAAGGGACAATGTGTCCGCCGAACCCTGCGTAGAAATAGGCGACCGATTCGGTGTTAGAACCTTCAAAGTCGCATATCTCTTTCTTTTCGGCGAAGCGTGCAAGGATAGAATCCACGAGCAGACTTGTGGCGCCGGTGCGGTATCCTTCGGCGTTGCAGCCAAGTTGCATCAGCACGATTTTATTTTTAAACGGGGCGGCGATGATGCCGGCAATAAAATCCCCTTCGGCGTTGCAGGCTTCGTGGATGACAAGAAGTCGTTTTGCCGTCAGTGTTTCCATGAGTTTGTATGCCGACTTGTAGTATTTTTCTCCGGTATAATAGCGTTCTTTCCCTTTGTGAGCGCGGTAGGTCTCTATGGTATTGCGAAAATTGTCGCTTTCCCGAACATAGACTTTGTTTTTGCGGGCTTTTCGTAGATTTTCGGTGATATTTCGTCCGTAGTTCTTTCGTAAAATGTCAATGGAGGAGCGGATGTCTAACTCGATGTTAACACGGTTTTTTATCTGAAAATCACCAAGTTGCGTCAATACATTTCCCGAATTAAGTTGAAGTTTTCCGAAGAGAAATCTTTTGGGAATGGCTTTTAAAAATGCTGTTACTGTCTCGTCGGATGGTTGTTGTTGAGAAAAAATGCCTAATTGCTGAACACAGTCCGGCGTATATAAGATATTCATTCCCAATTTTTTAACGTATGTAATGGGGAAAACTGTTTCATAATCTCCTGTCACCAGCGCATCCCAATGTTCGGCTACGGCGTCCAAGTACCACGACATGGCGTAGAGCGTTCCGTTGCAGGAATTTTCGATGCGGTAATCCCATTTTTCACGGTCTATCTCTTTGTTTTTCAGGAAAGTGATGGTTGAGGCGCTCATAGACTATCGGATTTTCAGTTTCGGGAAAAACATTTTCAACACTCTGTTGATGTTCCCATTAATCTCGCTGGAGATTTTGAACAGATACACCGGCAACAGAAAGAGAATCACTACCAAGCCGCTTCGCATGACGATGTCGAGCGTCCAGTGTAAGAATTTGGGAATGAACGTGATAAGAATACAAGCCGCCGCTCCGAGAAGAATGACCACCCATACTTTATTGGTAAAAGGTTGAATGTGAAAGAACTTTTTCACAGCCAAAACCCTGAGCAGGCTTATAGTGATAACGCAGATAGTCGTAGCCAACGCCGCTCCGTTGACGCCCCAGATAGGAATTAGTAACAGGTTGGTTATCACCGATGTTATTATCAGAAAAATGGCAAAATAGAGATCCCACACATATTTTTTGCTGGTGTTGAGGATGATGCTATTGAGTCCGGTTGCGATGTCGAACAGTTTTCCGATAAACAAAATGAGGAAAACCCATTTTCCGGCGGCATAGATTTCGGGCATATTCAGGTAATACGAATCGAGATTGAGCCAAATCAGCAGGAACAGAAGCGATGAAACGATCACGATGTTCAGTGTAAATTTTTGGTAGATGGTTTGCATGCTTTTCATGTCGTTTTTTTGCCAATATTCGGCAACCAAGGGAGAAGATATGCCGGAAAAAGAGCGGTAAGGCATCATCAACACGCTGATAAAATTGTTTGCGATGGTATATACGGCAACGCTTGCCAATCCTATCATCCCGCTTAACATGATAGTGTCAATATATCCTACCAACATGGTGCCTATGCTGGCAAAAAGACAGAAAAGTCCATATTTGACGGCAGGCTTAAAGTATTCTTTGATTTGTGGTGTGATTTTTATCCGAAAAGAGAGAAAGCCGTTTTTCCATGAATAGATGAATAGCCCGACAGCCGGCGCAGCATAACACAAGGCGTAAAGTTTAATGAAAATATCAAATGTGAGGTCAAACCAAACATAGATGAAAACGATAGCGATAAAGAGTAAACGGAGTATGATTTCGAAAAATATGGCGGGAATGATAATTTTCATCAAACTGCGCAGCCAGGCGCTGAACAGCGTATGAAACACAATGAAAATGAACATGGGAATTACCAGCATGGCGTACTGAACAAAGAGCAACGATTGCTCTTCGTGGTAACTGATGATCGCCGGCTTGAAAGCAAAAAACAGAAAAATGGAGATAATAATCCCCGCCAACGAAATCAGGAAGGTAAGGGTGAAAATGCCGTTGAACTCCTTTTCACCGCTTCGGAAAAAAGGGAAAAACCGCAATACGACGTTGCCGCAACCCATGCAACTGAATTGTGCGAATAGCGCGGCAACGATTTTTAGAATATTGGTAAGTCCGACCTGGTCGGGTTCCAGAAACTTCGGGAAGAGGATGCTGACACAAATAAAGCCGAGCACAGCCCCCGTGTAGTTGACAACGGTAGTCCAAAATCCGCTTTTCTGAATGGTTCCCATGAAGGTTTATCGCTATTTATTTGTCAATTTTATTTTTTTGCAAAAGTACTAAAAAATTCCCGTCATCACCGTTTGCGATAAAAAACTTATCTTTGCAAAAATATAGCGAAAAATTTGCTCCATGAAGAAGAATTTTTTAACGGGCGTCGGCTTGATTGTACTGCTGAATTTTATCATCAAACCCGTATGGGTGCTTGGGATAGAACGCACGGTGCAAAACGTGGTGGGGGCGTCGGAGTTTGGTTTTTACTTCATCATTTTCAGTTTTTCGCTCATTTTCAACATCATACTCGACTTCGGACTCACCAATTTCAACCAACGTACCATCTCGCAACATCCACAGTTACTGCCCAAATTTCTTTCCGGCATCCTCTCTTTGAAAATCCTGCTTTCGTTGGGATATGCGCTGATACTGTTGTTAGTTGCCCTGATTTTGAGATACGACGGGCGCGAGTTCCATTTTCTGCTTGTTCTGGGCGTCAACCAGATTTTAGCGTCCTACGTGCTTTACATGCGCTCCAACATTACCGGAATGCTGCTGTTTAAGACCGACAGCGTCATGTCTATCTTAGACAAACTGCTGATGATTATCTTCTGTACCTTATTATTGTATGGAGGATTCATCCGGCAACCTTTTAAGATAGAATGGTTTGCCTATTCTCAAACCGCCTCCTATCTCATTACGGCAATCATCGCCTCCATCGTTGTCTTCGGCAAGACAAAACGGATTAAACTCACATGGAACCGCGCACTCCTGCTATCCCTCGTCAAAAAGACCTTCCCGTATGCATTGCTGTCGCTGCTCATGTCGTTTTATTACCGAATAGATCCTATGTTGATGAAAGAGATACTTCCCGAAAATATCGGAGTGCATGAGGCAGGCGTTTATGCGATGGGATACAGGCTGTTAGATGTCCTTTCGTCGTTTTCCTACCTGATGAGTTTTTTCCTGCTGCCGCTTTTTGCCCGCTACATCCAACTCAAACAAAACCTGAAAGATGTCATCACTTTGGCATTTTCGATATTGATAACCGCCTCGGTTATCGCCGCTTCGGCATGTTCTTTTTATGCAAAGGAGTTGATGGATCTGATGTATCTCGACAACACGGTGGAATCCACCCGCGTGTTTCAAATCCTGATATGGGGCTTTGTTCCCATCTCCACCTCCTACGTCTTCGGAACACTGCTCACCGCCAACGGAAACTTGAAATCGCTGAATATCATCGCTTTAGTTGGAATAACCGTCAATCTGCTTGTCAACTTCCTGCTCATTCCGCGAATGATGGCTGTCGGCTCGGCGTTTGCAAGTTTGACGACACAGTTGGCAACGGTGATCGTGCAGTTGTTTGTCGTCCGGCATATTTTTAAGATGAACGTCGGCTGGAACATCACCATACGCCTTCTCTCGTTTATTGTCGGTGCCGTCCTGATCTGCTACGGCTCTAAACTATTGCCGCTCAATCCATTCGTGAACTTCGGAATAGCCATCACCACATCGCTGCTCTGGGCGTTTCTGCTGAAAATCATTACGCCAACGTATGTGTTACGGATGTGGAAAGAGGGGGAGTGATATATTTCAATATACATTTTATTCGTACCTTTGCACCCTAAAATATACGGAATTATGAATACGTTGATTAACACTTACAAAAATCGTTTGGAAAGGACCGATAGCAACTTTGTGAGATACCTCATGAAAGACGTTTATTGGACAGACCGGCTTTATGCCATTGTCGGTTCGAGAGGTACAGGAAAAACTACGCTTATGTTGCAGTATATCAAGCAGAATCTTGATATGGGCAAAGCCTTTTATATGAGTTTGGACGACCTTTATTTTTCGACCAACAGGTTGGTGGATGTTGTGCGAAAACTGTGGCAAGAGGGTGTAACACACTTTTTCATAGATGAAGTACACAAATATCCCTACGACACTTGGGCGCAAGAGTTGAAAAATATCTACGATTCTTATCCCGAATTGCACGTGGCGTTTTCCGGTTCATCCATATTGAATATTTATAAAGGGAATGCCGATTTAAGCCGTAGAGCCATTGATTATGAATTGTTTGGAATGTCGTTTCGTGAATTTTTGGCCTTTGAGGGCACTGTAAATGTGCCTGCTGTTTCGTTGGAAGATTTGTTGGAAAAACATGTGGAAATCGCCGCAGAGATAACGCGAGGGATAAAAATTGTTCCGCTTTTCCGTAAATATTTGCAGAACGGTTATTTTCCATATTATAAAGAGGGCATACACATTTACAATCGCCGCTTACTGAACACGGTTAACGCCATTTTGGAAACAGATTTGCCCGCTGTAGAAAAAATAGAGTATGTTTCCGTGCAGAAACTCAAACGATTATTAGGCATTATTGCCGGAATGGCGCCGTTTGTTCCCAATATGGCAAGGTTGGGTAATCTTGTTGATATTCAGCGGAGTAATTTGCCAAGGAGTCTCGGACTTCTTGAAAAGTCGAGATTAGTAGGTTTGCTGCGCGAAAGCGGTAAGAATTTAAACAACCTGAGCAAACCGTCAAAAATCTATTTAGACAATCCCAACTTAGCGTATGCGCTCGGCTACGACAATCCTAACACGGGCAACCTGCGCGAGACGTTCTTTTACAACCAGTTGCGCGTCATTGCCAAAGTAACAAGCGCCATGAAAGGCGATTTTACGGTAAACGACCAATACATTTTTGAAGTTGGCGGAAGCAGCAAAACGTTTTCACAAATCGCTGACACTCCCCATTCGTACCTCGCCGTGGACGAAACAGAAATAGGATGGGGAAACCGTATTCCATTGTGGATGTTCGGATTGCTGTATTGAAAATATTTGTACTTTTGCAGAGTGATTAAAATCAAGAATATGGCATTAATAAAATCTATCTCAGGAATCAGAGGCACAATAGGCGGCGCAAGCGGAGAGAACCTCACGCCGATTGACGTTGTAAAATTCACGACGGCTTTTGCCGAATTGGTGAAACAGCAAAAAAAGAGTTTACGCGCTACTTTCGTCGTAGGACGGGATGCGCGAATTTCGGGCAACATGGTCTCTCAGATTGTCTGCGGAGCGCTGCAATCCGTCGGCTGCGACGTCGTTGACGTCGGACTGACCACCACGCCAACCATAGCAATGGCAATACCAAACCTGCACGCCGACGCCGGCATCATGATCACGGCAAGCCATAATCCTATCCAATGGAACGCATTGAAGTTGATGAACCACGAAGGCGAGTTTATCAGCGACGTCGAAGGGAAAAAGGTGTTAGAACGCTCCGAACAGCAGATAGAATATGCCGACGTATTAAATATAGGTATGTACTCTCGGTACGACCATGCTATCCGCGACCATATCGAAGCCATCCTTAAACTCAACTTGGTGGATAAACAGGCGATTGAAACGGCTGATTTCTCTGTCGCTGTGGACGCCGTCAACTCGACGGGCGGTATCGCCGTGTTGGAACTGTTACAAGCGCTCGGCGTCAAAACAATCCTTCCACTGAACTGCACGCCCAACGGGATGTTTGCGCACAATCCGGAGCCGTTGCCCGAAAACCTTACCGAGATAGCCGCACTGACACGAAAAACGGGCGCAGACATCGGCTTCGCCGTTGACCCCGACGTTGACCGCCTCGCCACCATCGCCGACGACGGTTCGATGTTCGGCGAAGAATATACCTTGGTCGCCGTTGCGGATTACGTACTGCAACACCGGAGAGGGAATACCGTCTCCAACATGTCGTCGTCGCGGGCATTGCGCGACATCACCGAGAAAGCCGGCGGGTCGTATTTCGCCTCCGCCGTCGGAGAGGTCAACGTAGTTGCCATGATGAAAGAACATCACGCCGTCATCGGCGGCGAAGGCAACGGAGGCGTCATCTATCCCGACCTGCACTACGGACGGGATGCGCTCGTCGGTATCGCACTCATCCTGAGTTATCTGGCGAAGACAAAACAGAAAATATCGCAACTGAAAACTACCTACCCTTTATATTTTATCTCGAAAAACAAAATCGAACTGCATCCCGGCGCCGACGTGGATGCCGTCCTGAAAAAAATGGAAGAGAAGTACCGCCACACGCCACATTCAACGATTGACGGCTTAAAAATAGATTTTGACAAAGAGAAAGAGTGGGTGCACCTCCGAAAATCCAACACCGAACCCATCATCCGCATCTATGCCGAAAGCGCCAACGAAAAACGGGCGCTGGCGCTGGCGCAGAAGATTGTGGGAGAGGTGAATGAGTGCGGAGATAGAATGTTGACAGATTGTCTTTGATGTAAGCCATCTACGTTGGCTATCGGAAATTCCAAAACAAAAAATAGTTATCCGATAGAATGGAGGCGGTAAAGGCAAAAGTCAAAATGGGACGAAATTTTTCCCGACTTCGACGTTTTTTTTTGTTAACCCACATTGCAGCCTTTACCCCGTATCTATCTTATAATCAAGTTTATTATCTTTTTTGTTTTCAATTTCGCGCACTACAGATTTTTTTCTTACGAAGGGAGCTTCTTTCATTTTCAGCGCAGT
>WRLA01000066.1 GCA_009777825.1 Bacteroidales bacterium | reverse complement strand
AATGCAAAACTACACTTTTATTTTGAATTGACGAAATTTGTTGTGAATATTTTCATAGGGTGGCAGTCCGACCAACGAAAAAAAACATCAAAAACCACTCCGCCTCCATCGCAATCCCCATAATAAGCAAAACCGTCAATCTGCACACCGGTTTCGTTCAACTGCGTTTTCATTGCGCGGGCGTGGCACGAAACGAAAACTTAGGTATTATCGGCTGGCATTTATTTATTTCTCACTAATCTTAAAGAGGCAGCATTAGCTTTATAATGTTCCTGCCTCCAACTCACTCCCACTACGCTATAACCACCGTCAGGGCAAACTTCCATTGTGATGGCGGAATATTTGTCAGAGCCTTCATCGATGCTCCAACACACGTCATATCGTCCTTGTTCTGTAGGCTCTTGATTAAACCAAAGCATACCGCTATAGTATGGTGACCAAGCAGAATTAATCTTTTGAACATTAGCTCTTTGTTCTTTCAAACCATCTTCATGCGACACTGCATTGTCAGAGCAGCCAACAGCATAGTATAAAGTTTTAAAGTCTTCTTGAGTAGGAATACGCCAACCATCTTTAGCTATTTGGCTGGCATATTGTTTAACTAAACACCAAGAAAATAACTGACTATAACCCTGACGACTATTATTTCTGCCGTCTGATTTATAATTCCCATAGTCAGTTTTTTCTCCCCCGTAGTAAGTATCTTTATCACAATATGAAATAACCACGGGCGCTGACCAAATTTGGTTTCCGATAGTCCATGTTTGATCGCTCATAAAACTCACAGTTCCAAGAACAATGTTAGAAGTTTCACATCCGCAAGAAGTTTCATTATTTCCTCCTTCTTTGTTGTCATTATCCTTTTTGCAACTTGAAAAAATTGTTACACCTGCAAGGCAGATTGCTATTGCAACCACATTCCTTAAATTTAATTTTTGTTTAAGCATAAAAAATGAATTAAGTATTTAATATTAATTGTTTTATCTGACATACGACTTATTCTACTACAAAAACAGAATTGACATACGAATTATTATTTTCATCTGCAAGACTTTGTAATATTCCATTTTTCCATAGTTTGGCAACATACGTTCCTTGTGCATTGCACTCACTCCCTGTTATATACACATTGTTTCCTGATACGAAAACAGAGTTGGCTGACGATTCGTTGGTCCCATTAGTAAGATTTTGTTTTTCTCCATTTTTCCACAATATAGCTTGTTTATCAAGTTCTCCCGCAACATAAACATCATTGCCTGATACGAAAACAGAGTAAGCATCCGTTAATTCGCTCATTCCGTCTGTGAGATATTGTGGCACACCATTTTTCCATAATGTCGCATATGTATAATAGCCCCAGATACCAATTTTCGGAACAATTGAAAATCCAGCTACATAAACATCGTTGCCAGCTACATAAACAGAATTAGCATGGGAAACCTCTCCTGATAGTCGTTGAGAAACCCCATTTTTCCACAATATGGCACTCCCTTGAGGTTTTGTTTTATCATCCCGCCCTGCCACATATATATCATTGCCTGCCACGAAAACAGAATTGGCGTAGGCATGTTCGGTACCATCTGTGAGATTTTGTTTCTCACTATTTTTCCATAATACGGCAACATTATAACCTTGTTCGTTACTTTCATTTCCTACCACATACACATTGCTACCTGATACGAAAACAGAATGGACATAAGCATGTTTTGTCCCGTCTGTGAGGTTCTGTCTTATTCCGTTTTTCCATAATATGGCTTGCGCTGACTCTCTTCCAGCTACATACACATCATTTCCTGATACGAAAACAGAACTAGCTACCGTATAATTTTCATCGGAAATATAGTGAGCATTTCCGTTTTTCCAAAGTACTGCACGAAATGGAGAACCTGCAGATCCTGCCACATACACGCCAGTTCCACCTGAAATTCCGTTTCCATTGCCTTTGTCGTTTTCTTTGTTACAACCCGAAAACACTGTCATTCCTGCAAGGCAGATTGCTATCACAACCACACTCCTCAAATTTAATCTATTTTTGTACATCATTTAAAAAATTTTAGTTTAGTTTGTGTTGTTACCACCGCGCTACAACCGATTTTACAATAAAGAACGAACACATTACACCATCAATTTTACGAAAATCCACCAACACAAAAACCGCTGCAAAGGTAATAAAAAAAGTAATATAAACACGAAGACACGAAGTCTTATTTTGCGACCTTTGCGGTTATCCTTTGCGCCTTTGCGGTAAAAAAAAAACGCAAGGGCGCAAAGATTTTTCGCAAAGGACGCAAAGCATAAAGACAAACTTCGTGTCTTCATGTCTTCATGCCTTCGTGTTGAAGATAAGAACGAAAATGCAATGTGTCATCATAACCCGCCGAATGTTCATTTGCGTGTAATTCAAAAATTTCATGTATCTTTGCAGCAGATTTTTTTTTACTGTGAAACAGCAACGACTAACACTATTTTTTACTCTGTTTGCCTTAATCCAAATTGTTGGATGCACTCGTTCTGAACAAGTTATGATTCCGACCGACGGACTGTCTGAGGGCGACCTCGCTTTCCGGAGAGGAAGCGGCGCCAAGTCTCATGCGGTGTTGTATGCCGATAAAGAGGGACTGTACAGTCATGTCGGCATCATCGTCAAAGAGGGTTCGGGCTTTATGGTGGTGCATGTTACGCCGGGAGAACGCACGCCGGAAGAGACGGTGGACAAGATAAAAATGGAACGTCTGGAAGAGTTTTTTGCCCGCGACAAAGCCAAAAAAGGCGCCATTTTGCACTTTGCCGACTCGTCGGAATGTTCGGAAAAGGCGGCGCACTGCGCCAAAACGTTCTTTGAAAAAGAGATTTTATTCGATCACGATTATAACCTCGACGACTCCACCAAGATGTATTGCTCGGAAATGGTGTGGCGGGCGTATCTGCAAGCGGGCAGGGATATAACCAATCGAAAACGAAGCGTGATAGAGGGTTTCCCCGTCTTTTCGGGAACCTACATCTTCCCTTCGGATATATTTCAAAATGAATACCTTACAATAGTATATGAATTTTAATTTTTTTATTTATTAACCCCTAAATTTTTTAAATTTATGAAGAAAGTATCAGTAATTTTAGTACTTTTAGCAATGACAATCAGTTTGTCGTTAGTTTCTTGTGGTGGCGGCGGATCAACTCCTGCCGACATGGAAAAAAACCTTTGGACATACGTGCAAAAGGGAGATTATGAAAAAGCCATCAAATATTGGGCTGACATCTCCGTGGACGGCGAAACCAAAGACCAAATGAAAGCCATGACCACGATGTTCGCAGAAAAAATGAAAACTTCCATGGAAGAAAAAGGCGGACTGAAGGAGTTTAACATCGTGAAAGAAACCATCAGCGAAGACGGAGAGTCCGCAACAGTTGACGTTGCATTAACCTACGGCGACGGCTCGACGGACGAACAGTCCAACAAGTACGTGAAAGTTGACGGAAAATGGAGAAAAGATAGCGCAGGGAAATAAAAACCCACCATTTTTCGAAGACGAAAAAAATTAAACGCAAGGTGCGCAAGCGCACTTTGCGTTTTTTTTGCGTTCTTTGCGGTAAAAAAGCGTGAATCAATACGTAAAAACAACCATCATTCACGGAAAATCGAAATAATTTCGTGAATTTGCACGCACATTACAATTCGGTTTTTTATGGTTAAGGGATATGGAAAATTATGAGGTTTTTTAGAAGTACCCTATATTTTTAAATAAGTTTTTGAAAAACTAAAATATTTAAAATCTAAAACTAACATTCATAAAGTACTGTATTCCATAGAGGTAGGAGTATCTTGGCGGGAATTTTTCTATGTCGGTTACGTCGTAGCGCAACTGTTCGTAGGAGCCGATGGCGATGTCTTTTTTGTTGAGGATGTTGTCCACGCTCAGGTTGAGAACAATGAAGTATTTATAGTTGATCCTGAACGACTTGCCGATGCTGGCGTTCAATGTCCATCCATTGTTGAGTTTCTTTTGGTCTAAGAGGAGTTCGCGGCGGGGGTCTGTCGGGTCGAAACTGCCGATGGCTTCGGCGGTATGACGGTCGGGGTTTAGTTCTTCGTAGAAGTTGCCGAAAGCATTGACATTCAATCCAATCCAGTAATACTGTTTTCCGCGGTATTCCAAGCCGAAGGTTCCGGCTGTTTCGGGCATTCCGCCCACGTGGTAGCCTTCCAAATAGACTTTGCGGTTGCTCAGGGTGGTGGCGTCGTTATCGCGGCTGATGGTGGCGTCGGCGGCGCTGTTGTAAACGTAAGAGCCGTGCGCTCCGGCGACCTTTGCCGACAGCCCCCGAACAATTTCTGCTTCAATGCCCAACTCAATGCCCTGATTCAGATGTCCGACGCCCACCATGGCATAGTTGACGAAAGTGTTGAGGTCGTCGTGATAAAAACTGCGTGTCCACGTCCCGTCTGCGAAATTGGTCAGATAATATCCGAGCCTCATCTTCACTTTTGGATAGCGCAGATGGTAATTTGCCTCGAAACCGTTGATTTTCTCGCTTCGCAGGTCATTCAAGAGGTCGTTTCTTGTTCTTGGCGAGACGAAAGAGTTGCGAAACGCCGGTGCGTTGGTTGCCGTCATCAGGTTGAGGTCTAAGTAGTGGCGTCCGGTTATTTTATAAAGTCCGCCGATTTTGACGGCGTAATCCAGGAAGTCGCTTTTTTCCGATTCTCCGTAGGAAGAGGTTGGAAATGAACCTTTTCTCATCAAGCCGTCGCGCCAAAACTGGGTAGTTCCGACTTTTCCCGACAGGTAGGCTTCGGTTTTTCCGCCCTCATACTTCGCCTGAGCGAAGGCGCTGACCTTATTGAGCCGCGACAGATAGTAATAACCGAAAATGTCGCCCTCGCCGACCACGTGATTGGGAATGTTCATGTCGTTTTGATAATAACTGCCATCGTCGGCGGGGTCTTGCTCTGCAAATTTGTCAATATCGAGCCAATAGTCGCCGCCCAAGAGGTCGTTGACAACTTTGAAATTCTCGCTGCGATGAACGTACACATCCACGCCTGCCGTGAAATCTATTCTTTTGGTGAAAGCGTTGTGATAGAGCATGTTACCTCCGAATTGGTTGATGTCGGTGCGTCGTTCTTCGAGAATGTATTTCGAGAAATTTCCCGTGATGTTGTTGCCCTGAATGCCGTTGGCGTTTTCCTGCGTGTAGAGTTTGTTTTTATTGGAAAGGTAGAAATAGTCCCAATTCAACTGTCTGTCGGCATCATCGTTACTCGTCCATATATTATAAAAGTGTTCGTAGAGCGGGTCGCTGGGGTCGTAGTAGGATGGCAGATTGCGGTAATAGTCGGGGCGCGGGTCGTTGCCGTAAGCCCAGTTCAGGGCGGTTGTTCCTCCTTTTCCTGTTAAGTAGGAGAGGTTTGTCTGAAAGTTCGACTTTTCGTTAATATCCCAATAGTAACTCAGGATGAAACGCGGCTGGTGATAGGTGGCGATGTTGGAATTGCGCTTTTTCCCGTTCTGATAGCCCCAGTAGGTGTTGTAGTAGGGGTTTCCGGTCAGGTCAACGACTTCTTGTGTGTTCCATCCGGCACGTCCTCTGCTCGATGGCGCTCCGACAGCAATCAAGCCGAGCGAATGTTTGGGCGCTAATCTCTGTTCGATGGAGAAGAAATAGCCGTAGGCGTCGTAAAAGGTGCCGTCCACGTATCCTTCTAACGCCCAGCGCTTTGAGACGGAGGCGGCGACGGAGAGTCCGTTGTTCAACTTTCCGGTCGCTGCCGTCGCCATGATTCTGTTGCGCCAGTTGCCGTTTGTTGACGAATAGACGGCTTTCACCTGTCGTCCATACGACGACGCCCGCGTCTGGATGTTGGTCGCCCCGCCGAAGCCGCCGAAGCCGAAGTCGGAAAAGCCGATGCCGTTGATGTCGCTTTGGTTGCGCATGGCGTCGTTCAGCCCGCCCCAGTTCGACCAGTACACCTCTCCGGTCTCAAGGTCGTTCACCCCGAAACCGTTGATAAACACATTGACATTGTCCGAATCGTAGCCGCGCGGTCGAAACCGGAACGTCCCCAGGTTGTAACCCGTCAGCGACGTGAAGACATCGCCCGAAGCCGAAAGCAGCGTCGAGATGTCCTGTGAGTCGCCGCCTTCTTCAAGATCGGCATCGGATAAAATGACCACGTTCGACGCCATCGCCTCCGGACGGAAATCCAAAGAATCCGGCGGAAGAACCTCCTGCGCCGATGCCGTGTAAAAGCCAAACACGCTGCACAGCAACAGGCATCCGAAATAAAGTTTTGTTATTTTAAGCATAAATATATAGATTTTGTAAATATTATTCTTTCTTTAAAAACGGCTTAGATTTTTCACGACTGCAAAGTACGTAATAAAAAATGAGATGGCAAAGGGAAAAGGAATAATTTTTAGCTTCATTAATAATTTAAAAATAAGTGGGGATTTTCAGGGGATTTTCAAGAAGAAAAAAATGCTAACCACTTGAAAATAAGTTGATTAGCATTTGCCTTGTAGCGGGAGCCGGATTCGAACCGACGACCTTTGGGTTATGAGCCCAACGAGCTACCTCTGCTCCATCCCGCAATTTTTCGTGGGTGCAAAGGTACAACTTTTTTTTATCTTTGCAAAAAAAATTTTTTTATGGCACATAAAGCAGGATTTGTCAATATTTTGGGCAACCCAAACGTGGGAAAATCAACTCTGATGAACGCCTTGGTGGGGGAAAAACTCTCCATCATCACCTCGAAGGCGCAGACGACGCGCCATCGGATTTTGGGAATTGTCAACGGCGAAGAGTTCCAGATTGTCTATTCCGACACGCCGGGCTTGCTCAATCCCGCGTATAAGTTGCAGGAACGGATGATGCATTTTGCCGATACGGCGATTCAGGATGCGGACGTCATCCTCTATGTCTGCGAGGCGGGAAACCACGAGGCGATGGAAGCATACATTGAAAAAATCCAAAACAGCAAGATTTCTACTATCGTGATTATCAATAAAATAGACTTGTTTGATACTGTAGAAACAGACACCGCCTTTTGGAAAGAAAAGTTTCCGAAGGCGGAAATCATCCCTGTCTCCGCCCTGCGCCGGACGAATGTGGACTATCTCATTCAACGGCTGACGGAACTGCTGCCCGAATCACCGCCCTATTTCCCCAAAGACGAACTTACGGACAAGTCCATGCGTTTTTTTGTGTCGGAAATCATCCGTGAAAAGATTTTCCTGTTTTACCAGAAAGAGATACCTTACGCCGTGCAGGTTGTGATAGACAGTTATAAGGAAGAGGAGGCGTTGGTGCGCATTTCCGCCATCATTTTCGTTGAACGCGACACCCAAAAGGCTATCATCATCGGACATCAAGGAAAAGGATTGAAAAAAGTGGGAACGACCGCCCGACAAGATATGGAAGATTTTATAGGGAAAAAAGTATTTTTGGAGACTTTTGTCAAGGTTCGCAAAAACTGGCGTGCCAACACAAGGGATTTAAACGCTTTTGGATATGAATGATAAACCGAACAAGACAGACACCGCCATCGAATATTTAAAAGGAGTGGGACCGGCGCGGGCTGAAATCCTGAAGTCCGAACTACAGATACTCACCTTTGAGGATTTGCTCAACTACTACCCTTTCCGCTATTACGACCGTCAGGAAATCATCCCCATCGCCAAGGTCAATGCCGACATGGCATTTGCGCTGGTGCGCGGACGAATCACCTCCATCAACACTCAGGGACAAGGACGGTCAAGCCGTCTCACCGCCGTTTTAAGAGATGGAAGCGGGAGTTTGGAACTCGTTTGGTTTCAGGGAATTAAGTGGGTAAAAGAGAAAATTGTCGGTGGACAGGAGTTTGTCGTCTTCGGCAAGCCGGCGCTTTTCGGCGGTCATTACAACATGGCGCATCCCGAAGTGGAAACGGTGCAGCAGTTTTCCGAACGGCTGAGCGAAGGCACCGTCCCCGTCTATTACTCCACCGAAAAACTGAAACAGAAAGGTCTCGACAGTCGCGGCATCGCCAAAATCATGCAGACAGCGCTGAAAACGACGGAAGGACATCTCCACGAAACGCTACCCGACCATCTCCTCGAAAAATTGCAACTGACGCCCCGCGCTACCGCCATCCGCAACATCCACTTCCCCGCCGACGAAGAGGCGCAACGACAGGCAGAATACCGTTTGAAGTTCGAAGAGTTGCTGTTTCTGCAACTACGTCTTTTGCAAACCAAGTTGCACCGCTCTCAAAAGTTAAAAGGGCTGATTTTTCCCGACGTCGGCAGTTGTTTCAACAATTTTTACACTCAACATCTTCCTTTTGAGTTGACAAACGCTCAAAAACGAGTCGTCAAGGAGATTCGTCGCGACATGAACACCGGCGCACAGATGAACCGTCTGTTACAGGGCGACGTCGGCAGCGGGAAGACTTTGGTGGCGTTGCTGTGCATGTTGATAGCCATTGACAACGGCTATCAGTCGTGTATGATGGCTCCGACGGAAATTCTGGCGCAACAGCATTTCAATACCATCTCGAAAATGCTGGGTTCGATGGAAGTCAAAGTCGGATTGCTGACCGGCTCCACCAAGAGCGCCCAGCGCAAACGGCTGCACGAACAGTTGGAGTCGGGCGCTCTGCAAATTCTGATAGGAACCCACGCCGTGATTGAAAATAAGGTGCAGTTCAAGAACTTGGGCTTCGTCGTCATTGACGAACAACACCGCTTCGGCGTGGCGCAACGCGCTGAGATTTGGAAGAAAAACGTCATCCCGCCCCACATCTTAGTGATGACCGCCACACCCATCCCGCGCACGCTGGCGATGACGGTTTACGGCGACTTGGACGTCTCCGTCCTCGACGAGATGCCGCCGGGCAGAAAGCCCGTCAAGACGTTGCACTATTACGACTCCAAACGTCTGATGGTGTTCAACTTCATACGCGAGCAAATCCGGCAGGGCGGACAAATCTATGTGGTCTATCCGCTGATAGAAGAGTCGGAAACGTTGGACCTAAAAGACCTGATGGACGGCTACGAAAGCATCGTCAGAGATTTTCCGCTACCGGAGTATCAAACCGGCATCGTCCACGGACGGATGAAACAGGATGTGAAAGACTATGAGATGCAACGGTTTAAGGATGGCATCAGCAATATCTTGGTGGCGACAACGGTGATAGAAGTCGGCGTTGACGTTCCCAACGCTTCGGTGATGATCATCGAGAATGCCGAGCGTTTCGGGTTGGCGCAGTTGCACCAGTTGCGCGGGCGCGTCGGACGCGGAGCGGAACAGTCGTACTGTATCTTGATGTCGAGTTACAAACTCTCCAAAGATGCACGCTCCCGCTTGGAAATCATGGTGAAAACCAACAACGGCTTCGAGATAGCGGAGGCAGACCTGAAACTGCGCGGTCCGGGCGACATCACCGGCACCCAGCAAAGCGGCATGATGGAACTGAAAATCGCCAGCATCGTCAGAGACGAAGCCTTAGTAACCCTCGCCCGACGCATCGCCATCGAAATACTGAACGAAGACGCCCCACTCACCCTCCCGCAAAATGAACGCCTGCGCCGACAGGTGAAGAAAATAAGTCGGGTCTTCGGGAATTGGGGGTTGATAAGTTGAAAATTAACATCTTACGTTAATTTTATCACCTTATTGCGAATTGCCCACATGACCAAGGTGGCGGTGTTATTGCATCCTGTTTTTTCTAACAGATGGGCGCGGTGTTTCTCTACGGTGCGTTTGCTGATAAAGAGTGCGTCGGCGATGCCGCTGTTCGACATGCCGCGGGATATTAATACCAAAACTTCCTGTTCACGCTCCGACAACTCTATGTTTATCAGTTCATTATTGACGGTTTGCCGGGTGGAGACGATGTTCATCAGCAACTCTTGCGAGAAGTAAAATCCGCCCTGCCAGACTGCTTCCAACGCAGCCTGCACCTCGTCAATGGTAGAATCTTTCAACAGAAAGCCTTTGGCGCCAGCGCTTGACATTTTATGATAATACTCCTCATCGCCATACATGCTGAGGACAATGATTTTCAGGTTCGGCTGTTTTTCCAATGCCAACGAGATAGCCGTCAGACCGTCCATGACCGGCATGGAGATGTCCAAAAACACGATGTCGGGCGTTATATGGTCTAGGAGTTCTAAAAATTCAACGCCGTTGGAGGCTTCGGCAACTACTTCGTAATGTCCGAAACTGTCAATAAGCGTTTTCAGCCCGTTTCTGAAAAGGTTGTGGTCGTCCACTAATACAATTTTTGTCGTTTCGTTTTTCATAATTTTTCTATTGGGATGGTTATTACAATAACAACGCCTTCATTGTGAGCGCTTTGTATATCTATTTTTCCTTTGAAAGAGTCAATTCGCGAAAATATGCTGGAGAAACCGATTCCCGACGACTCTTCAAAGATTTTCTTTGCGTCGAATCCGGATCCGTCGTCGGTGTAAACCATCCGTATCTCGTGGTGCGACATGCGAATATCCAACATAGCGCGCGACGCCGACGCATGTTTGATGGTGTTGTTAATCAATTCGCACACAATGCGATAGAGTGATATTTCGAGATTCGGATTAAAACGCAGATTCTGAATATTGCTCGTAAAACTGATTTGCAGCAGGTAGTTACGGTCAATCTTGTTGATAAAGTTGTGGATGGCTTTTTCTAAGCCGAAGTTGGTCAATACGTGAGGTGTGAGGTTGTTCGATATCTCTTTGGCGCTTTTTAGCGCTTCGTTGAGGATGGATTCGATGTTTTTTATCATAGCCCCCCCAAGCCCCTCCGAAGGAGGAGGTGTGCGATGGGAATCTCTGTGTAACGCTGTGTCTTCTCCGTGGTTCTCTGTGTAATTTGGAAAGAGATTATATAGCGCGCCGACGGAGAGTTTGGCTGTGGAGAGTAGCGGACCGATGCCGTCGTGTATCTCTTTGGCGAAGTGCATACGCTCTTTTTCTTCGGTTTGGATGATGGCGGTACGGAACTTTTTCTCCAAATGACGGCGCTCTTCCTCGATGTCACGAATGTGAAACAGGATTTTCCGCACAAAAAACACTCCCACCGCAAAACAGAACGACGACAGCACACCCAACCAAACATAAGCCTCCGAAAAAACACGCTCCTCATAAAGAACCCGCGACAGAATATCCCAAAAACGCAATGCCGCCGCACACAACAACCCCGAGGCAAGCAGAAACCATGCGGCATTATATTTCGTCTCCCGCAC
Organism: Bacteroidales bacterium; assembly: GCA_009777825.1. Taxonomy (GTDB): domain Bacteria; phylum Bacteroidota; class Bacteroidia; order Bacteroidales; family WRLA01; genus WRLA01. The sequence goes on along the minus strand of WRLA01000066.1, from coordinate 940 downwards.
CAACTGCACGGCTATCACCGCAGCCGCCAACTGAAAGGCAAAGGCAAGTATGAGAGCAATGTGCAGGATCATGATATTATTGTTTCACCACCTTCCTCATCACCACATCTCCCTGATCCAGCCACACTTTCAAAATATAAATTCCTTGCGCTAACTCGCTCATTTTAAGTGTACTATATGATTGATTGACAGTTTGCAAAGATACATTTTTCCCGTAAATATCATATACCGCCATCTCTACGATTTTGACGGCGGGGTTGTTGAGGGTAACAGTTATCTCCGAGGAGGTAGGGTTGGGGTAAAGAGATAGTTCGTAATTTAAATTTTGTATTTGATTATCAGATAGTTGCGTCTCTGTGGTCATGTTTTTCGTTGGCGGAATGACTTCGCCACCTTCTTCTATCTTGTCCTCGTAGCAGATGTCGAAGAAGAAACAGAGAACGCCTTGCGCCATGCTTGCCGACCTGCCGTTGGTTGCTTCGGTGATGGTTTGGAGATAGGATATTTCCGTTTCGTCTAACTGTGTCCAGTTTCTGTCGGCTAATTGCAACTGTTTTTTGAAGTTGTAGAAACGCATGTAGTTGGCGTCTGCTTGTTCCCGCATAACTTGTGCGGACAGCGATGTAGCCCAAGCAGTCAAAACTAACATCGGAATAATAATCTTTTTCATCACTAAAATGGTATTAAAATATATGCTGACAAAGGTACATATTTTTTTGATACAAAAAAGGCTTTTTGATTTTTTTTTGTTTGAACTGTGATTTTGAGCGTACTGTAAGATTGATTCACCGTTTGCTGATGTACTCTTTTGCCGAAAAGGTCATAGAGTTCCATCGCTATGATTTTGACGGCGGGATTGTTGAGCGGTACTGTTATTTCCGACTGGGGGGGGGGGGGGGGGGGGGGGGGGGGGAGGGGGAGGGCGGAATTAGATCGGGAG
>WRLA01000065.1 GCA_009777825.1 Bacteroidales bacterium | reverse complement strand
CCGAATACGCCCGCCGCCGTGATGCCCAACCAAGTCCCGCCCGCCCAACGCAAAGAGCGCAGCAAAATACTACACCGCCTCTCCGACGAGAAAAAACTGCAATTTATCCGCGGCAACATCGGACGCACCGAAAAAGTACTGTTCGAGTCCGAACACTCGAAAGGCAATATGTATGGATTTACCCGAAATTATATCAAGGTGGCTACGGCTTTTGATAAGAGTTTGATAAACAAAGAAGTAGAAGTTATTTTAGAAGAGGGGGATTGCTGTTAAAATCGCCGTGCGGATTTTCATATTAAAAAAAATCGTACCTTTGCAACTCCAAAAGTGTAAAGTGAAACGCTCTAAAAGTGTAAAACAGAACGCTCCAAAAATGTAAAATAGACGACTATAAACCGATGTACCCCAAACTCAGCGACTTGATTAATGACATTTTCGGCACAGACATCTTGCTGCCGATACAGAGTTACGGCGCCATGATTGCCATCGCCTTTCTGCTGGCTGCCTTTTTGCTCTACCTTGAGTTGAAACGCAAACAGAAACAGGGACTTGTCCCTGTCTTGAAAACCACCGTTACCAAAGGTCTTCCCGCCACGCCATGGGAGATTTTCACATCCGGTGTCCTTGCGTTTTTGCTGGCGTGGAAAGGCGTTGCAGCCATCACCGATTATCACCGGTTTGCCACTGAAACACAGGAATTTATCTTGTCGTGGCACGGTAACTGGTGGGCAGGATTGTTGGCTGGCGTCGCCTCGGCAACCTATACGTGGTACAGCAAGAAAAAAGCAAAGTTGGACAAACCCGTCAAAACAGAAATGGACGTTCCGCTGTTCAACCTGTCGGGTAACATCTTGGTTATCACAATAATATTCGGACTTCTGGGCGCAAAAGTCTTCGACGTCATCGAACATTTAGACCAATTCGCCGCCGACCCCATTGGGACGTTCTTCTCCTTTTCGGGACTTACGTTTTACGGCGGACTAATCGGCGGTTCAACGGCTGCCATCGTCTATGCGTACCGTAAGAAAATCCCGATTCCCGTCTTAATTGACGCGGCGGCGCCGGCAATGATGATCGCTTATGCCGTTGGGCGATTGGGCTGCCACATCTCCGGCGACGGCTGCTGGGGAATCCCCAACGATGCCCCAAAACCCGAATGGCTGACTTGGCTGCCCGACTGGATGTGGGCTTACGACTATCCGCATAACGTTATCAATGAAGGCGTTCCCATCGCAAACTGTTTCGGCTCGCACTGCCATGTCTTGCCCGTCCCCGTTTTTCCGACCTCGCTGTACGAGTTTTCCATCTGTGCCATCTTTTTTGTGGGATTATGGATTTCCCGTAAATTTCTGAAAATCAACGGACTGCTTTTTGGAATATACCTTATATTAAATGGTATAGAACGTTACAGCATCGAAGGCATCCGCGTCAACATCAAATACGACATCGCAGGCGCCTACTTCACCCAGGCGCGAATTATCGCAATATGTTTGATTCTCGGAGGCATTGCGCTGGGGACGTGGGTTGTTTTAAAACACAGGAAATGATAAAAGAACGAATCGCATTAGTCGGCGCAACCACCGGACAGACATCGTCGGAGACGACGCAGGAGCATTTAGACGAATTGGCGTTTTTGGTTGACACTGCCGGCGGCACCGTCGAAAAACGGTTTGTGCAAAAGTTGCCCATACTCGATTCCAGAACTTACGTGGGTTCGGGGAAACTCGCTGAAATACAAGAGTATGTCAGCGAAAACAGCATTGACATGGTTGTCTTCGACGACGAACTCAGCGCCTCCCAACTGCGTAACCTTGAAAAAATCTTCCCCTGCAAAATCTTAGACCGCACCAATCTCATCTTAGACATCTTCGCCAAACGGGCACGCACGGCGCACGCCTGCACTCAGGTAGAACTCGCTCAATATCAATATCTTCTGCCCCGACTTACCCGCATGTGGACGCACCTTGAACGTCAACGCGGCGGCATCGGAATGCGCGGACCGGGCGAAACAGAGATAGAGACCGACCGCCGCATCATCCGCGACAAAATATCCCTGCTCAAAGAGAAACTGAAAGAGATTGACAAACAGAAAATCATCCAGCGCAGCAATCGCGGCAAGATGGTCAGGGTGGCGTTAGTCGGATATACCAACGTCGGAAAGTCAACCATGATGAACGCACTGAGCAAGTCGGAAGTCTTTGCCGAAGACAAACTCTTTGCCACCTTAGACACTACCGTCCGCAAGGTGGTCATCAAAAACCTGCCGTTTCTGCTCTCCGACACCGTCGGATTTATCCGAAAACTGCCGCACGGACTGATAGAGTCGTTCAAATCAACATTAGACGAAACACGCGAATCCGACATCCTCCTGCACGTGGTGGACATCGCCCACGCCGGTTTTGAAAACCAAATTGAAGTAGTCAACCAAACACTATCCGAAATCGGCGTCGCCGGAAAGAAAATCATCATGATATTCAACAAGATAGACGCCTACACCTACATCAAAAAAGAAGAAGACGACCTCGCTCCCATCGAACAAAAAAACTTCACCTTAGAACAACTCAAAAACACCTGGATGGCAAAGATAAACCAACCCGCCATCTTCATCTCCGCCAAGCAAAAAGAGAACTGGGAAGAACTAAAAGACCTGCTCTACGAAGAAGTGAAACAGATTCATATACAACGGTTTCCGTATAATGATTTTTTGTATGTAGAGGAAGTGGAGTGAGGAAAACAACCGTTTTCAACACAAACAGCAAACTTTTTTTCGTATCTTTGCACCCCTTTATACATTAGATATAAAACATGGAAAGCAACTATCAATTATTACTGCGGAAATTAAACGAATTTATCCGGCGCTACTACAACAACGAACTGTTGAAGGGTATTATCCTTTCTGTGGGTTTAGCCGGAGTGTCGTTTTTAATTTTTGTTCTGCTGGAGTACTTCGGAACGTTTGGGACGGTGGTTCGGACGGTTTTCTTTTGGACATATCTGCTGCTTTTTGCCGCCATTCTGGTTCGTTGGATAGCCATTCCGCTGTTCAAACTGTTTCGCATCGGCAAGACGCTCTCTTACGAAGAGGCGGCGCGCATCATCGGAAGTCATTTTAAAGAGGTGCGCGACGTGTTGTTGAACACATTGCAACTCAAAAACAATCACGAGACCAATGTCTCTCCGGAGTTGATAGAGGCGGGTATCAATCAGAAAATCAAACAGTTGGCGCCGGTTCCATTCAAGTTGGCGGTCAGTTATAAGACGGCGGTCAAATATCTGCGTTACGGGTTGCCGCCGGTGGTGATTTTGGTGTTGATGTTCATGTTCAATCCGGCGATGGTTACAAAACCTGCCGAGCGTATTGTGAAGTATAACGAGAGTTTTGTTCCGCCGCCGCCGTTCCGGTTTGAGATATTAAATTCGGAGTTGAAGGCGATACAATCCGATGATTTTGAGTTGGATGTGCAGGTCGTCGGCGACGTCTTACCGGCGGAGGCGTATATAAATTGGAACAACATGTCGTACCGGATGAAGATGATTGCCGCCGACAGATTCTCCTACCGTTTCACCAACATCCAAAAAGAGATTCGTTTTTACCTCTCCGGCGGAGGCGTGGACGAGGAGACACACGTGATTGAAGTCGTGTTAAAACCGCAATTAGTTAATTTTGAGGCTATTATCAACTATCCCCCCTACACCGGACTGAAAAACGAAACCATCGCCAACAATCCCGACCTGATGCTTCCGGAAGGCTCCAACGTTCAATGGAAATTTTACACGCAGGATTGCAATTCGTTGATTATCATTGATGAAGAAAAAAACCAACATCCGATAGAACCGGAAAAAGGCAACGTATTCAGTTATCAATACCGTTTGATGCACGACTTCCGGATGGCTGTTGTAACGGCAAACGCCTCGATGGTAAACCGGGACACCGTTTTCATCGCAGCCCAGCCCATTGCCGACGCCTATCCGATGATTGCGATAGAGCAAAAACGCGATTCGGTCTATGACCAGCGTCTCTATTTTCGCGGCGTCATCGAGGATGATTATGGATTTACCCGTTTGACGTTCTGTGTCAATCATGTAGGTGATGAAGGGGGATGGGGATATCGCGCTCCCATTGTGATAAGCAAGGATATTACTCATCAGGAATTTTTCCATTTTGTCAATTTGCCCGACTTGGGCGTTGTGGCGGGAGATGAGATTTCGTATTACTTTGAAGTCTTTGACAACGACGGCATCCGCGGACCGAAATCCACAAAGTCGCAAACGCTCTACTACAAAGCGCCCACGCTGGAAGAGATTGAACAACAGACCAATCAGAGCAACGACAACATCCGCGCATCTTTCGAGGATGCCATGAAAGCCGTGCAGGATATGCAACAAGATATTGAAAAGTTGCGCATGGATTTGCTCCAAAAACCCAACATGGAATGGGAAGATAAAAAGAAGTTCGAAGATATTTTGAACCGTCAAAAAGAGGTCGAAAAGACGCTCGAAGATATTAAGAAAGAGAACCTCGACAAGGCACGCAAAGAGGAACAGTACCGCGAGGTTGACGAAAGCCTTCTCGACAAACAGCGGGAGTTGGAAAAACTGTTCGACAAGGTGATGAGCGACGAGATGAAAAAGATGATGGAGGAGATGCAAAAACTGTTAGAACAACAGATGCAAAAAGAGCAACTGCAACAAGCGCTCGAACAGATTAAGATGAACAACAAAGAACTCGCCGAGCAGTTAGACCGCGACCTTGAACTCTTCCGGAAGTTGGAGTTTGAGAAAAACCTCCGCGAAGCCATCGAAGAGACCGAACGTTTAGCGCAAGATCAGGAAGAATTGGCGAACCAAACAGAAAACGCCCCCAAAGAAGAGACGCCCGCCCTGAAAGAACAGCAAGAGAAACTCAACGAGCGCTTTGACCAACTTTCCGACAAACTCAAAGAGTTGGAAGAAAAAGACAAGGAACTATCGCGTCCCACCGGCTTTGAATCTCCCAAAGAGGATGAACAGGCAGCCGACAACGCCATGAAAGACGCCTCCCAGAAGATGGATCAGGGGAAAAACCAAAAAGCATCCGAATCGCAGAAAAAAGCCTCCGACAGCATGAAAGATATGGCTGCGAAGATGAGCGCTTTCGAGTCGAGCATGAATCAGGAAGAGTTGGAAGAAGACATCGCCAACCTGCGCCAAATATTGGAAAACCTGCTGAGAATCAGTTTTGCACAGGAAGAACTGATTGCTGCCACACAAACCGTGAAAACCCTCGACCCGAAATATTTGGAGATCATACGCAATCAACACGCGCTGAAAGACGATTTTAAAGTCGTCGAAGACTCGCTGAAAGCGTTGGCAAAACGTCAGATGATGATTAGTTCGATGGTTTACGGCGAGTTGAAAAATATCAACATGCAGTTTGACCAGATTTTCCAACGTATGGAAAACCGGAAAACGCCTGGCGCCAACCAGCAAAAGTTGATGACCTCGGTCAACAATCTGGCGCTCATGTTGGACGAATCGTTGCAGCAGATGCAAGCGGAGTCCAACGCCCAATGCAACTCAAACTCAAGTTGTAACAAACCCGGGAAAAAGCCGGGCAAAGGCAAAGGCTCTCCCAAGAACATGCGGGAGATGCAGGAACAACTCAGCCAACAGTTGGAAGAGATGCAACAACAGATGCAGCAGCAAGGCAAACAGCAACAGCAACGCGGCGGCATGAGCGAACAACTGATGCGCTCCGCCGCACAACAGCAGGCAATACGCGAGATGATGGAGGAATACCTCAAAGGACTGCAAGGCGCCGAAGGCGAAGAACTCGGCAAAGAGATGAAAAAAGCCATCCAAGACATGGAACGCAACGAGACCGACATCATCAACAGAAACATCACCAATGAGACGTTGCGCCGTCAGAAAGAGATCGTTACCCGTCTGCTGAAATCCGAAAAAGCCGAGATGCAGCGCGAAGAGGAAGAACGGCGGGAATCCACCGAAGCCCGCGACTATCAATACAGCAACCCCGAAGAGTTCTTCAAAGGCAAAGGCAAGGAAGAAGGCATCCGCGAAACCGTAAAAAGCGCTCCGGCGGAATTTAAACCGTATTACCAACGGAAGGCGGGGGATTATTTGTATAGGGTGGAGTAGGTTGAACTCGTGTATTTAGTAACAGAAAAGTTGTACCTTTGCAAAAATTAACAAAAAGAGAGAAAATGGAATACACTGCGATAATTAAGAAAACCAAAAACGGTTGGTATATAGCACAATGTGAACAAATGCCAGGGGCTTTGACACAAGGAAGAACTATTGAAGAAGTAAAGGAAAACCTGAAAGATGCAATAAATCTGTTACTTGAAGATGAATAGGGAAACGAACATCTGTACCCAGACATAGTGAAATAGAGGATGATTTATGTGACGACATTTGTAAACAACTCAATATTCCGAAAATAAAATAATTCAAAAAAGGTAGATACAAAATGAACAGAATCTTATTATTTTTAATCCCTCTCTTGACGGTATTTTCCTGCCAAGGGGCAGACAAAAAAGAAATCAACGCCTCCGAAGTTATCAAACTGTTAAAATCGGGCAAGGACGTTCAACTTGTGGACAGAATCATCATGGATGATTTGGACTTTACCGCTGCCGGCGAGGCTTGTGCGTTGAACACCACACTGTTACAATGCGAGACAAACTCCAACATCTTCTTTTCCAACTGTATTTTTATCGGAAAAGTTACGTCGAACGGAAGAAAAGAACAGTCGGCGGTTCAGTCCCGTTTCAATAAAAACCTGATATTTCTGAATTGCGATTTCAGGGGAGATGTGGATTTCAGCCAGTCCGTAGTCTTCGGGATGGTCAACTTCAGCAAGTCCGTTTTTCGGGAAAATGTCGCGTTCAACAACATCGCCGTCTGGTCGAAAGACAGTTATTTTTCCGAGATGAAGGCTGAAAAATCGTTTTCGATGATTTACGCCTCTTTCCTGGGCAATCTCTACTTCATAGACGCCAAGTTTGACCAAAACGCTACCTTTCAGGAGACCTCCGTAAAAGGCAAACTCTCTTTCAACAATGCCGTTTTCGGCGGCAGAGCCGGGTTCGACTTGATGGAAATCGGCGGCAGCGCTTTTTTCAATTATGTCGTCTTTGAAAAAAACGCAAACTTCTCTTTTTCAAGATTCTTACACACCACCGACTTCATCAAAACAAAATTCCGGGAAAAAGGAAATTTCGAAATGGCATACTTTTTGAATACGGTGCGGTTTGAAGAAGTGGACATGGAAAACAGTTTAATTTTGACAGATACATTTTTTGGTAATAAATTCATTAATAAATAGTAAGTTATGAAAATCTTTTTAAGAAAAAAAACAGTCATCGTATTGATGGCGCTCTTTTCGTTCTCTTTTGTGTTTCAAAGTTGTGAGAGCGAACTTTTGGACGAAATTTTGGATATTTTGTCACAAACCGGATGGTTGGAAGATCAGGAAGAGATGGACAATATCCCCGAAGACATCACGCCATTCGACGACGGCGGCGATACCGATTTTCCGAGTTCTTTCACATTGGAAGAGAAATTTCCGCCCATCGGCGATCAGGGACAGTATGGCACCTGCGTGGCGTGGTCGGTCGGATACAATCTGAAAACGGCATTGAACGCCATCGAAAAAGGATGGACGTCGTCGGATTTGGCTAAGACATCGAACCAGACCAGTCCCCAAGACTTATGGCTGGCGATCCCCTCCGGCAAAAAAGGCTCAAACTGTAACGGCACCAACTTCGAACCGGCGTTGGACGCCCTGATTTCCTCCGGCGCCGCTTCTCTGAGTTCCGTCCCCTATCCAACAAAACTCACTTGCGACGGCGGCACAAAAAAGGGCGACGACAAAAACAAACTCGCCAATTACCGCAAAATAGCCGCCGGAGCAATGAAAAAATCCACCGCCAACGAGGGACTTACTGTAGATAACTTCAAAGGCTACCTGAGCGCAGGACGTCCCGTCGCCATCGGCGCCAAGTTGGGCGACCGCTTTATGTCGTGGAACAGTTCGGCAATAATCAGTTCCGACACCTATAACAATCCCGGAATGCAACACGCCTACCACGCCATGGCTTTGGTCGGCTACGACGACAATAAAAACGCCTTCCGCGTAAGAAACTCATGGGGAACATCGTGGGGCGACAACGGAAGCATCTGGGTGGATTACGACTTCTTCTGCAAAAATTTCTGCTTTGCCGCCTTCGTAGCGCAAAACACGAACGACATCTCCGTGGGCGGCGGCGGTATCGGAGGAGGAGATTTGACCAGCGGGGATGACTTGCTGGCTTTTTCCGCCGAAGATGAACCGTATGAAGGCGAAAGATTGTGTACCTATAAAGTATATAACTCCGGAACGACATCTATCAGCGCTTCCTGCGATTGGACGGTTGTTTACATGTATTATAATGCTGTTGACGCCAATGAATATGGAATAATCTATGAAGACTTTTATACCGATGACTATGGCGGCAATAAAGGCGATTACGGCAACCTTCCCGAGGGCGTTTCCATTGCCATGTATGGCGGTTTTTGGAATAATGTGGATGTGGCGTCCGGACAGTTGGTGGCGGAAGAAAAATTTCCGGACGGAACCATGGTGAAATACCCGAAACTCACCCATCTTACCGGCGAATATTATCTCGTTGTGATGGTTGACGCTTTCGACGTCATCAAAGAAGGTAATGAAGACAACAACTTCTATTTCATCACAGCTGCCAACGGCAAACCGTTGAAATTTCAAAACGGAGAGATATTGAACATGCCCCCGCCCACCAAAAGCAGCAAAATACCAATGCAGTTCGGCAATACCGAAAGCCAAACCGTCGTGAAGTCCGGCAACATGAACGCCTACACCCCTGCCGAAATCAGAGCCATGCTACTGCACGACAAAAAAACCGGTAAGTTGGATACCAAGATGAAAGCCTTCCGCATCGGCGGCGGACAGGGCGCGGTGAAGGTGAAAAAATAAAAAATATGCAGACACACAGAAATTTAAAATACACCATGTTGCTTATAGCAATTATGGTGTTTTTTTCAATATCTTGCGAAAAGCCCAGGAGAGGCGGAAGTGATGACGGAGGCGGAAACGGAGAAAATGTTCTTTCAACATTGCCGGTAACAAATGTTACAACTAACTCCGCCACCTTGGGTGGAAACATCATTGACTCCGATTTTGAATATACGGAAAAAGGAGTATGTTATTCCGAATCGCCCAACCCTACGACAGATGATTATAAACTTGCTGTACCCGGCGCCGAAACAGGAATTTATACCATAGAAGCAACGGATTTGTCTCAAAACACAACATGCTGAACTGCGCTACGCTTGCACGGGGTTATCTATGTGAAACGCCTACGGCGTTTTTTTGCAAGGTAAATCAGGTTGGGTTTAGTTTGTAGTATATTGTTTACTGAAATTTTAGAAAGAAAATAAGGCTTTTGATTACTCTGGATTGCTTCACTTCGTTCGCAATGACGGGACGGGACAATTTGTCATACACCCTTCTTAACCATATTTGGGTGTAATTCGAAATTTTTATGTACTTTTGCAGTGTGAAATCCTCAATCCTTTTATAATAAATTAATGGACGTTTATATTACAAAAGCCGCCGTATTTTACCCCAACGAGCCTGTCTCCAACGAGGAGATGGAGCGCTATTTGGGGATGATTAACGGGACGCCGTCGTTGGCGCGGCGCATCGTTTTGGGGAAAAACGGCATCAAAAACCGCTATTACGCCTTGGATACGGCGGGCAATGTTACGCATACCAATGTGCAGATTGCCGCCAACGCCATTCGCAACCTGTTTGACGACACGATCGGACTGAACGATATTGACCTGATTGCCTGCGGCACCTCGTCGCCGGAGCAACTGTTGCCCTCTCACGGCGTGATGGTGCGCGGCGAACTTGGCGGCGAGCGCAACATTGAGGCGGCATCGTTTTCGGGTTCGTGTTGCACCGGCATACAGGCGATGCGTTATGCGTACATGTCCATCCTCACGGGCAGCGCGAAGAATTCCGTCTGTTGCGGCTCCGAAAGGATGTCGGCATGGATGACCGCACGCTATTTTGAGAAAGAGACGGAACTGTTCAGCCAAATAGAAAAACGCTCGATGCTGGCGTTTGAGAAAGAGTTTCTGCGCTGGATGCTTTCGGACGGCGGTGCGGCGCTACTCCTGCAAAACAAACCGGCGTCCAATGCCCTCTCGTTGCATGTGGACTGGATAGAAATCACCTCATACGCCCACGAAATAGAGACCTGCATGTATGCCGGCGGCGAAAAATGCGAAGACGGCACACTGTCCGGCTGGACAATGTTTCCGGAGTCGGAATGGCTGACGAAGTCGCTCTTTTCCATCAAGCAGGACACACGCATCTTGGGCGAAAACATCGTCCGGCTCGGCGGACGCTATATGATGGAATTGGCAGAAAAGAGAAACTTCAAAGTTGACGATATTGACTGGTATCTACCCCATCTGTCGTCCATGTTTTTCAAAGAGCAGATACTCAAAGAGTTCAAAGAGATAGGCTTTTACATCCCCGAAGAGAGATGGTTTTTGAACCTGCCCGACGTCGGCAACATCGGCTCCGCTTCGCCTTTTGCCATGCTGGAGGCGTTGTTGTGTTCCGGTAAGTTGAAAAAAGGTGAGAAATTATTGTTGATGATACCCGAAAGCGCAAGGTTCTCGTATGGCTATTGCATGTTGACGGTTTGTTAAAGAAATATAACTGATGAAGATTAAAGATGTTCCGCAAGATGCGAAGTTTCTTACAAACACGGTAATTCGCGATGTGGCGTACGCTGTTGACGACGACGGCGCTTACAAGCCCGTTATCAGCGAGGGCTGGGAGGTGAAAAACGACGCTTTGGATATTACATGGGACGATATTAGTGAAAGATGTGCGGAGATACGCGCGGAAGTATTAGTCGGCAGGCTCAGTCCGCTGGCGTATCACCTCGAAAAGAATATCATGGAGGTCGGACTGCTCGCCAAATACATGGGACTATCCAAAAGGACGGTGAGAAAGCATTTGAAACCGGAAAAATTTAAAGAATTGGACAACAGCGTTTTACAGCAATATGCGGAGGTATTGCGCATTTCCATAGAAGAGTTAAAAACAGTATCATGACGTTAGATTTTGAACATAAACCTGCTGCCCATTGCGAAAATGGCGTGATTGCCAACCTGTTACGATTTTACGGCTTTGACGTCTCCGAGCCGATGATTTTCGGCTTGGCGAGCGGATTGTTTTTCTCTCACATGCCGTTTGTTAAGATGGCGGGCATGGCGGTTACATCGTTTCGCACCTTTCCGGGGGTGTTGTTTTCGCGGACGGCGCGTCTGTTGGGTTTCAAAATAACAACCAAACGCTTCCTCAACGAAGAGCGCGCCATGCAAAAACTCGACGCGGTGTTGCTCTCGGGAACACCGGTGGGCTGCGTTGTGGGCATGTACTACCTGCCCTACATGCCGACGGAATACCGCTTTCACTTCAACGGACATAACATCTGCATCGTCGGCAAAGACGACGACGGAAATTACCTTGTGAGCGACCCGAACGCCATCGAAAAAGTAACAATCTCGCGCAAAGACCTCATCCGCGTGCGTTTCGCCAAAGGCGGCACATACCCGCTGTTCGGACAAATGTACTGGATGAAATCCGTACCCGACAAACTGCCCGACCTGGCGCCGCTCATCCGCAAAGCCATCAAACGCAACTGCTGGCTGATGACCTCACAACCCAAATGGCTCCCCCATTTCGGCGTCAACGGTATCTATTACCTGTCGAAAAAAATCCGCACCTGGGAACAAAAAATGAGCAAACGGAAAGCCGCCCTCAACTTAGCCCAAATAATACGCATGTTGGAAGAAATAGGCACCGGCGGCGCAGGCTTCCGCTATATGTACGCCGCTTTCCTGCAACAGTCGGCTACCATCACAGGCATTGACGAACTCAACGCCTTCTCGCAACGAATGACCGCCATCGGCGACCTTTGGCGCGACTTCGCCTACAAAGCCTCCCGAATATTCAAACAACGACAAGGCGAACAATATACCTACAACGAACTCGGAGATATTCTTTGGGAAATCGCCACGTTGGAAGAGATGTTTTTTAAGGAATTGAAGAAAATGGTCAGATTTACCTTACCCCAAAGAAACGATACCCAACGGTAAGCCCGACAGCGCTTGAATTCCACGCATAGCGCCCCCATCCGAACCCCGTACTATTCGAATTTTCAATTAAGTCACTGAATTCTGTATCGAAAAACACTCTTATTCCTGACTTCGACAATGCGACACCCTACAGCGCTTTCCAAAAATTTTGGTCGAATAATTTACGAATAGACTGATGCTTTGCGGTTATCAACATGGTTTTGGTTAACG
>WRLA01000064.1 GCA_009777825.1 Bacteroidales bacterium | reverse complement strand
CAAAACGTGATGTCCGGTTACTATAAAGTCGTAGTACGGGTCGGTACTCAGCGATACGCCGTTTTCCGTCCAATCCACAAAGTCGTAACAGTCGTTAGGAACTGCCCAGATGGGTATCGTGTCGCCGCACAGATGGCTGCCGCCACCGTCGACAGTGCCGCCGCCCGTCGGATTAGGCAAAACAATGACGTCGTAACTTAACCTGTCAAAGTTGGCGACCAAAATGCGGTCTTTGGTCACGGTGAAGGTATAATCTGCGTTCTTGGAGACTTCCACGTTGTCTTCCGTCCAGTTGACAAAGAAGTAACACGTTTCGGCGACTGCCGAAACGGTGATGTTTTCGCCGTAAGGATAACTTCCCGCGCCGAAAACGTCGCCGGCGACCAACGGTAACGGCGGATTTACAAGCAGTTCAATATCATACATCTTCGGTTCGAAGTGTGCCGTCAATAGGCGGTGTTCGGCTGCGATAAAGGTGTAATCGGGGGTGTTAGCGACTTCGTCGTCGTCTTCCGTCCAGTTCACGAAGTCGTAACCATACGCCGGCACTGCTGTTACGGTTACTTCTGTGCCGCAGTCGTGGTTGCCGCCGCCGTAGGTCTCGCCGCCCTCGTCGGGGTCTTCCTCCGTGAGGATGGCATATTGTTTCGGGATGAAGTGCGCCGTCAAAATTCTCGGTGCGGTCGCAATAAAGAGATAGGAGGAATTTGTGGAGACTACCACATCGTCTTCCGTCCAGTTGACGAAGTTATAACACGTGTCGGGTATTGCTATCACGATGACGGGCGAGCCGCAGGCGTAGTCGCCTTCGCCAACAACATCACCGCCATTCGGTGGTTCCGGAATTAACGTAATCGGAAAGGTTACTGTTACTAATGCCGCAGCAGAAGTGATTTTATTGCAAAACTCCGATGTTGCCTGTCTGCGATAATACCTGCTACATGTCAAAACGGGGGTAGTATAATATTCATTATCGTTGGGAGGTGGCGCTGTTGTCCATGTTGAGCCGTCAATGCTTTCTTGCCAGAGGTACGTAATAGCGCCGGAACCGCCTATGGCTGGCGCCAAATCGAAGGTATGTGTGGTATTGTATGGAATTGTGGCGTCATCCGGATCGGGCTGTACGAGTTCGGGATATACGACGACCGTTACCTCTTGGGTGTTATGACAATCGTCAATGATGAGGGTATAGACGTATGTTACGGTAATCGGTTCGGAAGTCGAATTGGTCAATGTCTCTTTGATGGTGGGACCTGTACCGCTGCCTGTTGGCGGGGAGATGCCCGGTATTTCGTCGCGTTCCCAACTAAAAATGACGCCTTCGATAACACACGTTGCCGTGTATTGCGCCATTTTACCACTACACATATCGGGAATTATCGTGGTTGTATTGCTAAGGACGGGTTGTCCGTAGAGTGTTACCGGAAGAAACAGCGTGTCGCAACTGATATAATCTGTTATCATCAGCAAATATTCATCCGGCTCAACTCCGGTAAACGGATCGCTTACAAGTTGCCAACTGTTACCGCCGTCAATGCTCATCTGCGCATTGGGCGACCCGCCGGTAATCGTAACGGTTATGGAGCCGCCTCCCGCTGTACAGGCTATTGTGGTCGCTATTTGCGGATCAGTGATTTTGCTATATACCGTTAAAAGAACGGAATCAATCTGGTCGCAATTTCCTCTTTGGGTGGTGGCGATGATTTGAACTTCACCGCCATTGAGGGTAACCGGACTTTTCACTTTGTAAGGAATCGTTACCGACGTTTCTAACAGTGGTATTTCCAGCGATGTCGGCATCGGCGAATTGTCTAATTGCACGATGTCGCCTACGGCAGTACCGCTATATTCAAAATCAATGTAGGTTATTTCTGTGTCGCTCGGTGGGAATTTTATTTCCAACGCATTGCCTTCACACCCCTCGAAGACATTGTTCATCTCCAAACCGCCCGGTCCCAGATTGATGAAACCGGAACCGATATCCAAACTCCCTGCCCGTAAAAATACGCCGGAACCATAAGCATTATCCATGACATTAGCCACCGCCAATTTCAAATGATAGGTTTTTCCAGGTGTTACATTGGCTTCTGCCGTAAGAACAACCGTGCGACCGTCAAATTGCATATACTGTCCCTGATAGGGAGCCGTGTCGTAATTTGGAACAAAATATTGAGGATTGGCAGCATCTATAGAACAATTGTCCGGACAACCCGGAAAACAGGCAGGTGTAGAATTACACGACGCGTCCCAATTCACAGTATTTATGGTTATAGGAATAATGGAATTAGGCAACAATGCGATATTTTGCGTAGTGCCGGGGATAATATTGCCATAATCATCCACTTCCGCCATAAAAAAACCAAACACATCGTTAACGCCGTAAACAAATTCGGAGTACTCTTCCGATGCAAAAATATATTCAAAACTTATTTTATGTTGCAATGGAACAAAATCAAACTCCAGCCTGGCGCCATCTGTAACAGGACCCAACGTTAACATATCAGCGTCACCATTTAACATAACGTACGGAGATTGAGAACCACAAGCGCTACCGGAAGTATTCGGTCCTTCCGCACATCTGCCGGGACCCGTCGTTAACAATATACCGCTCCTCATGTCCAAACTCATTACTACGGTATCGCCGTTTATTATTTCTATCTCGTTCTCCGTACCGCCACAGAAATAGGAGAGACTTCTGTTTTCCGCCGCCGCCGTCCACGTCTCCGTTGCCTGATCCCAGCCATATCCTGTAAAGACAACATTACTTATCATGCCGTTGACGGCGCATTTGTCGCCTCCCTGACCCAATAATACATCTATGACAAACTCTTCGGGGGTGAGGGTGGTTACTAATTTGCCGTTGACATAGTCCTCTCTGTTCACCCTGATACTTCCCGCCCGCACCGGTTCTTTCGAATCACAGGGAAAGGCGGACGACTCTCTTGGAGGATAGACGCCGGATGACTTCTCCGACTGTTGTGGCAGGTTGGACAATGAACTATAATCCTGCGAAAAAGCGTCATCATGCTTCATCATCAACATGATAGCGAAAAATAATAATAAAAATGGGTAAATTTTCTTCATAACATTTGCATTTCGTTAATCTAATGATACTTAATAAAAAACTTTTTTACTTAATAAAAACTTTTTGCAAAGATAGTTTATTTTTTGGATTAAGAAAAAGTTTAAGTGGTCAGGGGTATATGACAAATTGCATAGAGAGAAAAGCGAGATGAATGACGGTGCTTTGAGGATGAGATTTCTCCTGTTTCGTACCTCGCAGTCGAAATTATGTAACCCTTACTTATTAATCAACTTCTTAATCTCGCTCAGTTTCATCAGCGCCTCGACGGGGGTTAGGGTGTTGATGTCGGTATTGAGGATGTCTTCTTTGATTTGCAATAGTAGCGGGTCTTCCAATTGGATAAAACTAAGTTGATAGCCGTCAATGGGTGGCGGTTTCGATTCGGTGTTGGTTTTTTTGCCCAGAGAGGATTGGTCGCGTAGCGATTCTAATTGTTGCAACATCTGGTTGGCGCGGTTGAGCACTTGTTGCGGCATTCCTGCCATGCGTGCTACGTGGATGCCGAAACTGTGTTCGCTGCCACCTTTGGAGAGTTTGCGCAGGAAGATGACCTTGTTGTTGACTTCCCGCACGGTAACGTGGTAGTTTTTAATCCGTTTCATGATCTCCGCCATCTGGTTCAACTCGTGGTAGTGGGTGGCGAAGAGTACTTTGGGACGAAACGTATGATGGTTGTGCAGATATTCGGCGATAGCCCATGCGATGCTGATGCCGTCGTAAGTGCTTGTCCCTCTGCCGATTTCGTCCAGCAGGATCAAACTGCGGGAGGAGATGTTGTTGAGGATGCTGGCGGTTTCGTTCATCTCAACCATAAACGTGGATTCGCCGGAGGAGATGTTGTCGGAAGCGCCCACGCGGGTAAATATCTTGTCCACGACGCCGATCTCCGCCGAGACCGCTGGCACGAAACAGCCGATTTGCGCCATCAGCACGATTAACGCCGTTTGGCGCAGCAATGCCGATTTTCCCGACATGTTGGGTCCGGTGATGATGAGCATCTGTTGTTTTTCGTTGTCAAGATAGACGTCGTTGGAGATATACTGTTCGCCGACGGGTATTTGCTGTTCGATGACAGGATGGCGTCCTTCTACGATTTCCAAGGTGTAACCATCGTTCAATGAAGGTCTTACGTAGTTGTTCTTTTTCGACACGTTGGCAAACGAGAGTAGCACATCGAGTTTTGCCAAGGTGTTGGAGTTGACCTGGATGGGGTCAATAAACTCGTTCAGGGCGACGACGAGGTCGTTGAACAGTTTGGCTTCCAGCGTAAGGATTTTCTCTTCGGCGCCCAAGATTTTCTCTTCATACTCTTTCAACTCTTCAGTAATGTAGCGCTCAGCGTTGACGAGCGTCTGTTTACGAATCCATTCCGGCGGCACCTTGTCTTTGTGTGTGTTGGTTACTTCCAAGTAATAGCCAAAGACGTTGTTGTAACTGATTTTTAAGGATGCGATGCCGGTGCGTTCTATCTCAACACGTTGAATGTTAGCGAGATAGTCTTTCCCCGAATAGGCAATAGCCCGCAACTCGTCCAACTGCTGACTGACGCCTTTTTTGATGACGTTGCCCTTATTGACTGCCGCCGGCGGGTCGTCGGTCAACTCTTTTTCAATCCGTTTTCTTATTGTGGCACAGGGATTTAAACTATCCGACAGAGCCGTCAGTGCCGGACTATTCGACTGTTGGCATACTTTTTTAATCTCTTCGATGGCGGCGAGCGCCCGTTTGAGATAGGTCAGTTCGCGCGGGGAGATGCGTCCTGCCGACGAGCGGGCAATGAGCCGTTCCATGTCGCCCACCGTCTTGAGCAGGTCGAAGACTTTTTCTCTAAAGTCGTCATTATCAAAAAGATACTCTACGATGTCTAAGCGGTGTTCGATGGAGGGGATGTCTTTCACGGGGAGGATGATCCAGCGTTTCAGCAGACGCGCCCCCATGGGCGACGCCGTCAGGTCTAAGATGTCCGAGAGGGTTGTCCCGTCCTCGCTCATGGCGTGAACCAATTCCAAGTTTCGGATGGTAAAACGGTCTAACCAAACGTGATGGTCTTCGTCAATGCGGCTGATTTTACAGATATGTTGCAATTTGTCGTGATGCGTTTCGGAGAGATAATGCAACACCGCTCCCGCCGCCACGATGCCGTCTCTAAGGTTTTCAACGCCAAAGCCTTTCAACGAACTGACGCCGAAATGCCGCAGCAACAAATCCATCCCGAACTCTTCCTTAAAAACCCAATCCTCAAATGTCGTGGTATAAAACTTATTCCCGAAGACATCTTTAAACCGTTGAAGATGACTGCGTTGCAGCGCCACCTCGCTGGGTTTAAATCCTTGCAGCAACTTGTCCACATACTCCCCGCTGCCCTCCGCCACAAAAAACTCGCCGGTAGAGACGTCTAAGAAGGCGACGCCGTTGGTTTTTCCGTTGAAATGGATGGCGGCGAGGAAGTTGTTCTCTTTCTGTTCGAGGATTTGGTCGTTGTATGCGATGCCGGGGGTTACGAGTTCGGTAACGCCTCTTTTGACGATGGTCTTGGCGAATTTCGGGTCTTCCAACTGTTCGCATATCGCCACTCTCTGCCCCGCTCTGACCAACTTGGGCAAATAACTGTCTAAGGCGTGATGGGGAAATCCCGCTAACTCCACTTCGGAGGCGGCGCCGTTTTGCCGTTTGGTGAGGACGATGCCCAAGATACGCGAGGTGGTGATGGCGTCCGCGCCGAAAGTCTCGTAAAAATCTCCCATTCGAAACAATAACAAGGCGTTAGGATGCTTCGCCTTGATGGAGTTGTACTGTTTCATCAAAGGGGTGTCGGCTTTGACCGCCGGAATATCCTCTGCTTTAAAAAGTCCTGTCGTTGTATTCATCATTTCATTTTCTTCAACATCTCCGGTAGTTGCCGGATAGCCGCCATTTCGCGCCAGGCGGTCATCACCGGTTGCGCCGGAGAGCCGAAGTAGGTTCCTGCTTCCGGCAGACTTTTATCTATGCCCGATGTAGCCAGCATTATCACGCCTTTTCCGACCACCACGTCTTTGTTGACGACCACACGCGCCCAAAGGATGACGTCGTCTTCGATGGTAACAACGCCCGCAATAGCGCACTGGGAGCCGATTAAACAGTTGTTGCCGATGCACGTATCGTGTCCTATCTGTATCTGGTTATCGAGTTTACAGCCGTTTCCGATGGTGGTGTCGCCGGTAACGCCGCGGTCAATGGCACAGGCGACGCCGATTTCGACGTCATCTTTTATCACCACGCGCCCGCCGGATTCAAACTTGCGGTAAGCGCCGTTTTTCTTCTGGAAATAGAAACCGTCGGCGCCGATGACCGCCGAAGAGTGTATCACCACATGGTCGCCGATGACGGTGTGCGGATAGATGGAGACGTTGGAATGGATGATGCAGTTCTTGCCGATTTTCACATGGTCGCCAATGAAAGTGTTGGGCTGTATCACAGTTCCTTCCCCAATTTCCGCATTCGGACTGACGGCGGCTTGAGCCGCCACAAACGGACGGTGATGACGAATAATCCTGACAAAATCGGCGAAAGGGTCATCCGAGATAATCAACGACTTCCCTTCGGGACAGGCGACTTCCTGATTGATGATGACGACAGACGCCTTGCTATTCAACGATTTGTCGTAATATTTCGGATGGTCAACAAAGGTAACGTCGCCCTCCTCTACCACGTGGATTTCGTTCAGTCCCGTGATGTTTTGGTTGGGACCGATATGTTTTCGTCCTAACCACGCGGCAAGTTCGGATACGGTATATGGTTGTTCAAACTTCATACAAGAGCGTTATTTTTTTATTCTTTCGCAATATTCGTGGGTGCGGGTGTCAACCCTGATCCATTCGCCCTCTTCGAGAAAGAGCGGCACGCGCACGGTGGCGCCGGTTTCGACGGTTGCCGGTTTCATGGTGTTGGTGGCGGTGTCGCCTTTCATGCCCGGCTCGGTGTAGGTGATCTGCATCTCGACGAAGGGAGGCAACTCGCAAAAGAGCGGCGTGTCGGTGTCGGCGTGAATCACGATTTCTACCTCCTGTCCTTCTTTCATCAGGTCGGGGGCGTTAATCAGTTCGCCGTCAATGCCAATCTGTTCGTAGTCGTCCAAGTTCATAAACTGATACAACTCGCCTTCCTGATAGAGGTATTGGAATTTTCTGCGTTCAACGCGGGCGATGTCAATCCTCGTTCCGGAAGGAAAAGTGTTGGGGAGTACTTTTCCCGTCTTCACGTTTTTCAGTTTCGTGCGGACAAATGCTGCGCCTTTTCCCGGCTTTACGTGTTGAAATTCAATGATTGTGTAAAGTTCGTTGTTGAAATAGATTGTCAATCCATTACGAAAATCTGCTGTTGATGCCATATTCTTATATTTAATGAGTATATAATGGCGCAAAGATACGATTTTTTGTTGAGGTGTGAGATGTTAAATTTTTTCGTACATTTGCATTTTTAAAACTTTAAGCAGTGAAGCGAATTGGTTGGATGGTATTGCGTTCTTATATAGGACCGTTTGTGTTGATTTTCTTTGTAGTAGAGTTCATTCTGCTGTTGCAGTTTGTGTGGCTCTACATAGATGAATTAATCGGTAAAGGATTGCCGTGGACGGTCATTACCGAGTTGTTTTTCTATGTTTCGTGGACGACGGTTCCGATTGCATTGCCGCTCTCCATCCTGCTGAGTTCGGTGATGACATTCGGGAACTTCGGCGAACATTACGAGTTGGTCGCCATCAAGTCGGCGGGTATCTCTTTTTTGAAAACGATGCGGTCGTTGATTGTAACATCGGTGATTATCAGCATCTCGGCTTTCTTTTTTTCCAACAATGCGCTTCCCTACGTAGAGTTTAAGAAGAAGACCACCTTATACGATATCCGACACAAGAAACTCTCTTTCAACATCAAGGAGGGGGAATTTTATCATGATCTTGACGGATATGCGATTCGTGTGGGCAGAAAAGAAGATAAGAGACTCTACGACATCCTGATATACGACCATACCGACCGCGCCGGAGCGACCAAGATGACGATAGCAGAGCGCGGGATCATGAAGACATCGGATGACGGCAATACCGTTGTTTTGGTTCTCGAAAACGGATGGAATTACGAAGAAGGCGCCTCCGCCTCAGGTTCCGGCAACGTTCAGGCGCATCCCCTGCAACGCATCTGCTACGAGTCTCAAATCATGCACTTCGACCTTTCCGGATTCGAGATGAGCCGCACCGACGAAGACGTTTTCCCGACCAATCATACCATGCTCAACCTCGATCAACTCAATCGTGCTATTGATAGCCTTCGGGAGCGTTTGGATACGAGACAGGACGATTTCATCGCTGCCTCCCAAAGCGCCTACGCCGTCTTACACACTCCGCAGACGCCGGCGCGTGATACGATAGTAGTTGTAACGGATTCGACAGATTCGGCAGTAGTAACTGTAGCGGACTCGATAGTTCCGACAGTGGTGGCAAAAAGGGCGTTAGACGACGTTGCCGACAGCCAAAAGCCGAAAATCGTTACCGCAGCACTACGCAACGCCCGCAACATGAAACAGTCTATGGAGTTTTACGTAAGCGATTTGGCAGAACAGCAGAAAACGCTCCGCAAACACGAACTTATTCGCCAGGAGAAGTTTACTTTGTCGTTTGCCTGTTTGGTGTTGTTTTTCATTGGTGCGCCGGTGGGTTCCATTATCCGGAAAGGCGGGTTTGGCGTTCCGTTCCTTACCGCTACGCTTTTCTTTCTTTTATATTATATTGTCAATATGATGGGGAAGAAGTACGCCTTGCTGGGCGAGTTGCCGATATGGTTCGGGGCGTGGCTCTCGACGATGGTGTTATTTCCGCTGGGACTGTTTTTGACTATGAAAGCGAGCAACGATTCACCACTTTTCGACTTCGACGCGTGGAACAAAGTTATTTATCGTATTACACATAAAAAGAAACAAAATGAAAATACTGCTACTCTGTAACAAATCGCCCTTCCCGCCGATGGAAGGCGGTCCCATGGCAATGCACGCCATACTGACCGGGCTTGTGGACGCCGGACATCAGGTGAAAGTGTTAACTTTCAGCACCAACAAGTTCCCCGCTGCCGGCATCCCCGAAACGCTGAAGAACGACTTTGAAACGGTCGCTATCAATCTGAAAATAAATCCTTTAAAGGCATTTTTCAACCTTTTCTCGCAAAAATCACTGCACGTAGTCCGTTTCATCAAAAAAGAGATGACACAAAAACTCGTTGCGCTGCTTTCCGCCGAGAATTTCGACATTGTTCAGTTGGAATCCCTCTTTATGACCTCTTATATTGACGTTATTCGTAAAAATTCCGATGCCAAAATCATTTTACGCGCCCATAATGTAGAGTCGTTGATATGGGACAGGATGACGCTCCAACATAAAAATCCTATCAAAAAATACTACATAAAACTGTTAGGCAAACGGTTGAAAAGATATGAGATGGGCGTTTTAAGCCGTGTTGACGGCATTGTTCCCATCAGCAAGGTTGATATGGATTATTTCACCAACTTCGGATGCCAAACGCCGATGATTTCCGTTCCGTTCAGCATCAACACGGAGAAGTTTCAATACACAGCGTATGGCGCACCCGAAACGGTATCGTTTTTTCATCTTGGCTCTATGGACTGGCTGCCCAATCAGGAGGGGATATGGTGGTTTTTGGAATTTGTGTGGAATAAAATCCACAAGGCAAATCCGCAAGCGACGTTTTATGTAGCCGGTCGCAACATGCCGGAGTGGCTGAAACGGCTGCAACAGCCGGGCGTGGTTGTGGTAGGCGAGGTTGCGGAGGCGCACGAGTTTATCCGGTCTAAAGCCGTTTTCGTCGTTCCGTTGCTGTCGGGGAGCGGCATCCGTATCAAAATCATCGAGGGGATGGCGTGCATGCGCCCTGTCCTGACGACAAGCATCGGCGCCGAAGGTATCGAATACAGCAACGGAGAAAATATCATGATAGCCGACACGCCGGAGGCATTTCTCGAAAAAGCACAAAAGTTAATAGATAATCCCACGCTTTGCGAAACTATCGGAAAAGCGGCACACCATTTGATAATGAACCGGTATGACACTAAAAAAATCATCATCAACTTGACGGACTTTTATCAATCATGTATCACCAAACAGGAGCGTAAATGAAGATTTTAGTTATATTATCGCGTATTCCGTGGCCCCTCGAAAAAGGGGATAAACTCCGCGCCTATCACCAACTCCGCTGTTTGTCGAAAAACAACGAGATCGTCCTCTTCGCATTAAACGATAACCGGAACATCAACGAAGCCGAAGCAAAACGACAACTCCTCCCCTACTGCTCATCCATTCGATTTTGTAATCTCCGTAAGATAAACATTTTATGGAATATCGTGAAGGCTTTTTTTCGAGGAAAACCGTTACAAGTGGGCTATTTCTACTCTTGTCGCGCCAAGAAAGCGCTCCAACAACTGATTGCCGAAACGAATCCCGACCGCGTCTTCTGCCAGTTGGTGCGCACCGCTGAATACGGGAAAAACCTGCCCATGCCTACAACGATTGATTATCAGGATACTCTGTCACAAGGGATCTTTCGTCGCGAGCAAAAGGCGTTTTTTTTACTTAAACCGTTTTTCAAATTAGAATACAAACGGCTGCAACGCTATGAGGATAAGGTGTTTGAGTGGTTCGACCATAAAACCATCATTTCCAAACCCGACCGCGACTGTCTGACGCATCCGCGCAAAGAAGAAGTAACCATCATTCCGAATGGCGTTGACCATCAATATTTTACACCTTCTGTGAAAGAGAAACGGTACGATTTGATTTTTAACGGGAACATGTCGTATCCGCCCAATATCAACGCTTCCAAATTATTGGCTAAGAAGATATTACCCATCGTTCACCAAACACTTCCCGATACGACGCTGTTGCTGTCGGGCGCGCAACCGCATGAACAAGTGAAAGCGTTGCAAAGCGAGAAGATAACGGTTTCGGGCTGGGTGGACGACATTCGCGAGAATTACGCCATGAGCCGCGTCTTTATTGCGCCCATGCAGATAGGCACCGGCTTGCAAAACAAACTGTTAGAGGCGATGAGCATGAAACTGCCGTGCATCACCTCCGACCTTGCCAACGCCTCCTTAGGCGCCGAACCGGGAACGGAAATCCTGACGGGCAATACGCCGGAAACATTCGCTCAGCACATCGTCCGCCTGCTTACCGATTCCAACGCTGCCGAGTCGCTATCCGAAAAGGGACATCAGTTCATCCTGCGCACCTTCGACTGGGAAAAAGCGACGGAGATATTGGAAAACGTCATCACCGCCGAGCGGAAATAAAGAAAGGTAAGCACATTATATCGCACCGCTACAACCGCCTTACCCTTGCTGTCTTCCAACCCTGGGGGAGTTCGACGGGAGCTAGTCGTATAAGACTTACCCGGCTGCAAAGGTACACATTTTTTGGTAATTTAATATCTGCAATAAAAAAAAATTTTTTTATTGCAGATATTGAAAAAAACCGTATCTTTGCACTCTGTTTTCCGAATGGGGAAATAGCGTTCAGAAAGCGTTTGGGAGCATAGCTCAGCTGGTTCAGAGCATCTGCCTTACAAGCAGAGGGCCGGCGGTTCGAATCCGTCTGCTCCCACAAAGAAAATCAGAGCCAAAAGCCTTATTATATAGGGCTTTTGGCTCTGTCGGTTTATTGTATTTTGAACAGAGAAAAATCTATCTGAACATACTTTTATGTACAAATATCGAGATATCACAATTCATAATAAAAGTTAAAATTTAGTATAAAATTTTTTTGTTATTAAAAATAACACTTCTTTTGTGCCTGAGTTATAAATGATTATGTTTGTTGTTTGACGAACAACGAACAGTATTGTCTTAAACCATAAATGAAATATAATCACATTATCGTCACAACATTGTTATTATCAATGTTTATATCAGCGGCAACAGCCCAAACCTCTGAAGTCGTAGAGACCGAATATGTCACAGTCGAACTTGGTGAAGTAACCATCACTTCGCAATACGGCAACCAGCATTTGCTGGATATTCCCACTGCAATTACGGCTATTGGCGCGCCAATGCTCAATAGCGCCAATATTAGCGGATTGGAGCAGTTGGCGGGTTTTGTTCCGGGGCTTAACGTGCTGGTGCAAACCCCGGGGCGTCCCAATTTAGTTATTCGCGGACTAACGAGCGACGAGGTAAGCCCGTCTGCACAACCGCGCGTGTCGGTATATTTAAACCATGCGCCCATTAGTCGCGCAACCATGGCAATAGCAGAAATTTATGACATGCAGCGCGTTGAAGTACTGAAAGGACCGCAGGGAACGCTCTTCGGACGAGGCTCGCAGGCGGGGGCTATACATTATATAACACGTAAACCTGACCATCTTTTCGGCGGATATCTCACGGCGGGTATGGGCAATTTCGGTA
>WRLA01000063.1 GCA_009777825.1 Bacteroidales bacterium | reverse complement strand
ATCCGCTTGTAAATTCCGACGGAGAAACACAATGGGACAATACCTATCCGCCGGGTGATTGGGATCCGGAGAATGACCCTTGTCCTTTAGGTTGGCGTATGCCTACAATGAAAGAGTTAGAAAGTTTGGCAAAAGCGAAACCTTACTTTGGTGAATTAAATGGCGTACCGGGCTGTTTTTTTGGCGATAAGAGCAATTCCCTGTTTCTGCCTGCCGCCAGCTGCCGTGAAGGGAACTCCGGCACGTTGAACCCCGGAGGTATTGAGTACCGTAAGTGTGGTTACTATTGGGGCAGCAGTGTTAATGATGCCTACTATGCTTCCCTTTTGGTTTTCAATGGAGCGATTGAATATGTAGAGACGATATACAACTTTCGAAGAAATGGCTTCTGTGTCCGTTGTGTTGCAGCAGAGAACAAATCGGCGCATCGGTAATACGAAAAAATATGAAACATCTATTAAACCTCAGTTTATTTTTGGTTACAGGATTATTGATAGTATCCTCCTGTAAAAAAGAGAAAGAAAAGGAAAAAGATCCGGACTCGCCGGAGTTGGAAGGCGTCGTCATCAACGGCATTCGTTGGGCGACTTGCAATGTGGACATGCCCGGTACTTTTGCAACCAATCCCGAAGATGCGGGTATGTTTTACCAATGGAACCGCAAAATTGGATGGAGCAGTACCAATCCGCTTGTAAATTCCGACGGAGAAACACAATGGGACAATACCTATCCGCCGAGTGATTGGGATCCGGAGAATGACCCTTGTCCTTTAGGTTGGCGTATGCCTACAATGAAAGAGTTAGAAAGTTTGGCAAAAGCGAAACCTTACTTTGGTGAATTAAATGGCGTATCGGGTTGTTTCTTTGGAGAGAAGAGCAATCCCCTGTTTCTGCCTGCCGCCAGTGGACGCGAAGGAAACTCCGGCACGTTGAACCCCGGAGGTATTGAGTACCGTAAGTGTGGGTACTATTGGGGCAGCAGTGTTAATTATGCCTACTATGCTTCCTATTTGGTTTTCAATGGAGCGACTGAATATATAGAGACGTCATACAACGTTCGAAGAATCGGTTTATGCGTCCGTTGTGTTGCAGCAGAGAACAAATCGATGCATCGGTAATACGAAAGAATATGAAACATTTATTAACCCTTAGTGTATTTTATGAGCAAAAACTTATTGATATTTTCAATATTATTTTAGAAAAGCACCATCATTCTCCTAATAGCCTTGGATTGTTAGGTGGGAAAACAGGATTATCTATGGCTTTGTTGCTCTATGCTGTTCATTCTAAAGATAGTAAATGCAGAAAAGAGGGAATAAAAATATTAGAAACCGCCTTTGAGACGATAGAACAATCGGATAGTTAT
Organism: Bacteroidales bacterium; assembly: GCA_009777825.1. Classification (GTDB taxonomy): domain Bacteria; phylum Bacteroidota; class Bacteroidia; order Bacteroidales; family WRLA01; genus WRLA01. Next base: position 11,270 of record WRLA01000063.1, on the reverse strand, counting down.
GTTTTTTCTTTCTGCAATGGCTTAGCCGGTTTTGGATGGGCGCTCGAATATTTAGAACAAAAAGGATACCACGAATGTGATACCAACGTCTTATTGGAAGATTTCGATTCGGTTCTTTCCGACGTCTTGGCTCTTGAGATGAAAAACGGCAATTATGATTTTTTACATGGCGCTTTGGGCATGGTTTACTATTTTATTAGTCGAATACAAAAAAACGGAGCCTTATTGCCTGTATTGCAAAAGTTTATCGTACAATTACATGCGTTGAGCGAAAAACATTCCACCGGCTCTATTAAATGGGATTCAATAATCAATCGTGAAAAAGATGGAAGAAAATATAATATTTCCCTTTCCCACGGTATGTCGAGCATTGCCGTTATATTGAGCAAGTTGTATGCCATAAAAGGAATGGATAAAGAGATGATAAAGAGCCTTTTACAAGGCTGTGTCAATTATATTTTAGAACAGGAAATTGACAAAGATAAATACGGATCTTTTTTCCCAATTTTTGCCATTGAAAGCATGGAACAACTACACGGAAGTCGTTTAGCATGGTGTTACGGTGATTTGGGAATAGCCATGGCATTATGGCAGGCGGGCATTGCTTTACAAAATGAAACATGGAAAAACAAAGCGTTGGAAGTGTTGTTATTCGCAGCCGAAAAAAGAAGAGATTTGGAAGCAAGTATGATTATAGAGGCGCCCTTATGCCATGGCACGGTCGGTGTCGGGCATATCTTCTACCGTATGTGGAGGAATACCCGATTGCCGGAATTTAAAAACGCCGCCGACTATTGGATGAACGAAACCCTGAAAATGGCAAAATTTGAGGATGGATTGGCAGGATACAAAGCGTGGTACGGAGATCAGGGATGGCTCAATGATTATAGTTTATTAGAAGGCATTGCGGGAGTCGGTTTGGCTTTAATGACTTACTATTACGAGGTAGAACCCACTTGGGACGAATGTTTGTTATTGAGTTAATTGATTGATTATGAAGAAACAAAATTCCACCATTCCCTATACCCCCTTCCTCACTTTCGTCTTCCGCACGCCCTACGTATCTTTCCCCCGTTTCGCGAAGACCCTCTCCCGCTTGGAAGCCGACGAAAGCCACTGGCAGGAGTTTCTGAAAGACCCAAGCCTGCAAGAGGCGATATTCTTGGGCAGCCCCGTCTTGTACGACGAAATCCAAAAGTTTCTCAGCGGAGCGCTCGTTGTTCCCAAAGAGGTTAACAAGTTGAAAATGTCCGTGTTGCGGTATTATACGCGGATGAGTACACGCTGTACGCCGTTTGGGTTATTTGCGGGGTTTTCGCTGGGGCAGTTGGAGGAAGCGTCGGAGATGGAGTTGGTTGATGCTAAGCGCTATAGCCGATATACTCGCTTGGATATGAACTATCTGTGCAATCTGGCGCAGGATATTTGCAAACTGCCGGAGGCGCGGAGGTATTTGAAGTATTTTCCGAATAGCAGCATCTATCCGTTGGGCGAGAAGTTGCGGTATGTGGAGTATTATTATAAAGATGCTCGTAGAATACACAATATCAATGCAGTGGATAATTCGGAGTACGTTGGTGCCGTCTTGGACACATCCCGTACGGGCGCAAAGATAGAGGCGTTGGCGGCGTTGTTAACGGGAGATGATATTACTTTGGAGGAGGCGACGGCGTTTATTCATGAACTTATTGATAATCAAATACTTGTCAGCGAGTTGGATCCGGCGGTAACGGGGCGGGATTTTTTGGCGCAGGTGTTGGGCTGGGTATTCAGCACAGAGACACAGGGGACACAGAGTTTCACAGAGCGTCATGGTGAGCGAGGTGATTCGTTGAGTGACACGTTACATGACAAAAGTGAAAAACTGACAAAAATATCCGCCCTGCTGTCGGAGATAGACGCCTCCGCAATAGGCAGTACATTGTCGAAATACGCTGATATTGAAAAGATTGTAAAAGAGATGGGAACGGCTTACGAGGCGAAGTTTTTGTTTCAGACGGATATGTTCAAACCTGTCAATAAGGCGATGTTGGATAAAAAGATCGTTCAAAACATTCAGGAGGCGATGGCGTTGATGAACAAAATATCCATTCAGCCCTCTGAGACGCTTTTATCCAAATTTGCGGAGAATTATTACGAGCGTTATGAAGGCTGCGAAATGCCGCTGTTGCAGGTGTTGGACACGGAAAACGGAATCGGCTACCGCGAAAGCGTCGGCGATATAAATCCGCTGCTTGAGGGGTATGCGTTGCCTGCACGACAATCGCAAACTACTGATATTAAATGGAATAGGATACAGTCGGTCCTACTCAAAAAAATCTTGGAGGCATATAAAACCAACGCTTACAGCGTAGAAATCGCCGACAAGGATTTTGATTTTCTGACGGTTAATTGGGATGATTTGCCTGCAACCATGCCGGGTATGTGCGAGATATTTTCCAATAAAGCGGGCGAGCCGTTGGTATATGTGCATGGTTCAGGCGGCTCCAGCGCCGCTAATATGTTGGGACGGTTTTGCCATGTAAATCAGGAACTTGAAAATTACGTAAAAGAAATCACGGACTTTGAACAGGCGCAAAATCTCGATGTTGTCTATGCCGAAATCGTCCATTTGCCCGAATCGCGGACGGGGAATATTTTGTTGCGTCCGGTGTTGCGACCCTACGAAATTCCCTATCTGAGCAAATCGTCGGTGGCGGAGGAGTTTCAGATTCCGTTGTCCGACTTGTATGTTTCGGTGAATGGAAAAAATGTATTTTTGCGTTCCAAACGGTTGAATAAGAGGGTGGTACCGCGACTTTCCACTGCGCACAATTTTAGTTTTAACTCCATGCCGGTCTATCATTTTCTGTGCGACATGCAGACACAGGGGTTGCGTGGCGGCATCGGTTTTTCGTGGGGAAGTTTGGCAAATGAGTACGAATTTTTGCCGCGTGCAACCTATAAAAATGTCGTCTTGTCGTTGGCGAAATGGACGGTTCCGGTTGATGATTTCACTAAATTGCTGACGGTGGATGATAAAGGGGATAAAAAAGATAATGTAAGAGGAAGTCTCAAAAGTGTTTTTTTAACGCAAAGGCGCAAAGAAAATGCAAAGGGCGCAAAGAGTAAGCATCTTATTATCAATGCTTTGCGTACTTTGCGAAAAATCTTTGCGCCTTTGCGGTTAATTTTTTTAACTTCTAAGACAGCCCCCAAGATAGATAAAGAGGAGAAAAAAGGGGTAAATTGGCAGTTGACGGAAAATTCTATGCACAATCTCGCCACATGGCGGAGCGAGCGCCAACTTCCTCGTTATGTGGTACTTCCGGATGGTGATAATGATTTGTTTGTGGACATGGAGAGCCGTTTGAGCGTTCAAACGCTTATTTCCGTCATCAAAAAGCGCAAGTCGTTTCAATTGGAAGAATTTCCGTTTGACCCCGACAATGCCCTCGTGAAAGATGAACACGGGAACGCCTTTACCAATGAATTTGTTTTCGGATTCTATAAATCGCAAAAGAATGAATAACAAAGAGATACAACGGAACTTCATCATCGGCGATGCGTGGAATTATTTTAAAGTCTATACCGGCTTTAAGACGGCAGATGCCATCCTGACCGGATCTATCGATCCGTTAGTAAACTCGTTGATAACCAATAAGATAATTGACAAATGGTTTTTCATCCGTTACAGCGACCCGAAGTTTCATTTGCGGATACGGTTTCACGTGAACGACCCGAATCACGCTCCGGCGGTGATGATGAATTTCAATCAAGCCATAACGCAACATGTTCAAAATCAACTTATTTGGAAAGTGCAAGCCGACACCTACAGCCGCGAATTAGAACGCTATGGCACAGACACGATGGAACTTTCGGAAACGTTGTTTTGGCACGATAGCGAGATGATTATCAAAGTGATAGCGTTCGATAAAGTCAAACAGGATGAAAATCTGCGCTGGCTGTTAGGGTTGAAGATGATAGATATTTTGCTGGATGATTTCGGCTTTTCACTCTCGGAAAAGTGCAACTTACTGAACACTTTACAGGAAAACTTTGGCAAAGAATTTGGCATCAACGCCGAATCCCGCCGACAGTTCGGAAGTAAATACCGTAACGAAAAAGCCAAAATTGAGAAAATTTTAGATAAAAACAGCGAACAGGATGAGGAATATTCGTCGCTGTTCAAACCGGTTTTTGAGAAATCCGAAGCATCGAAAAGTATCATCAAAGAGATCCGAAACAAAATAACTACGACAACCACACCTCCCCTAAATGACTTATTATCAAGTTATATCCACATGACCCTAAACCGACTTTTCCGCACCCAACAACGTATGCACGAATTGGTTCTGTACGATTATCTGTTTCGGTATTATAATTCTTTGCAAGCAAGACAAAAGGTAATGAATAATTGATAAAAATGATAAAATTATATAAAAATCTCTGTGAAACTCTGTGCTCCCTGTGCCTCTGTGCTGAAAAAAAATAAAATTCAACACAGAGACACGGAGAACACAAAGCTACACAGAGAAAAAACGAATGAAATTAGTTTCTAAAAAAATATAAAATGTCCCGCTCCTTCCCTCACATCAAACAACCCGACGCCATGGACTGCGGCGCCACCTGCCTCGCGATGGTCGCCAAGCATCACGGCAAGAGTTACAGCGTCCAAAATTTGCGCGAGATGTGCTCCGCCACCCGTAGCGGCGTGAGCATGTTGGGTATCAGCGATGCAGCGGAAAAATTGGGTTTTAAAACTTTAGGCGCTCGCCTTACTTTTGAAAAATTAGCCGAAGAGGTTCCATTGCCTTGCATTGTACATTGGAAGCAGGAACATTTTGTGGTCGTCTATAAAATCAAACTCAAAAAAGGAAAAACAACATCGGCACATAACCTACCCGAAGGCACTGTATATGTGGCAGATCCCGGACATGGATTGATTAAATTTACCGTTGCGGAGTTCTGCAACAACTGGCTAAGTACGAAAAAAGATGGAGACGCGAATGGCATTGCCCTATTGTTAGAGCCGACGCCAGCATTCTATGAACAGGAAGACGAAAAAGGGAACAGAGCAAAATTTTCATTTATCTTCCGTTACCTGAAGCCTTACCGGAGGTATATCGTGCAATTGTTTTTGGGATTGGTGCTGGGGTCGCTGTTGCAGTTGATATTTCCGTTTTTGACGCAAGGCATTGTGGATTATGGGATTAGCAATCAGAATCTGGGGTTTGTAACGCTGATTTTGATTGCGCAGTTGGTGCTGTTCACCAGTCAGACGGTGGTAGAGTTTATCCGGAGTTGGATATTGCTGCACATCACGGCGCGGGTGAATATATCTATGATTTCCGATTTTCTGATAAAGTTGATGAAGTTGCCCATCCGCTTCTTCGACATCAAGATGATTGGCGACATCATGCAACGGATTCACGACAACTCCCGAATACAGAACTTCCTCACTTCCAATACGTTGAATACGCTCTTTTCGTTTGTGAATCTGATTATCTTTTCCATTGTTTTGGGCATTTACAGTCTGAAGATATTGGGAATCTTCCTTTTGGCGAGCGCGTTGTATGTGCTTTGGATAGTCATCTTCCTGAAAAAGCGTAAGGAGTTGGATTACAAGCGCTTTGCGCAGTCGTCGGCGGAGCAGAGCAACCTCTACCAACTTATTACCGGCATGCAGGAGATCAAACTCAACAACTGCGAGAAACAGAAACGGTGGGAGTGGGAAAACATTCAGGTTAAACTCTTTAAGGTGAGCGTCAAAGGTTTAGCGTTGAGCCAGTATCAGCAAGCAGGCGGCTTTTTCATTGACCAGACGAAGAACATCATCATCTCGTTCTTCGCCGCCCAGGCAGTCATCACCGGCAACATGACGCTGGGGATGATGATGGCGGTGCAGTACATCATCGGACAATTGAACGCGCCCATCAGCCAGTTGATTGGTTTCGTGCAGTCGGCGCAGGATGCCAAAATCAGTTTGGAACGGTTGGGCGAAATCCATAATCGGGAGGATGAGGAACCGGATGGATCAAATATCACCCTATTGCCCCAAAATCGAAACATCACCATCCAAAACCTCGTCTTCCGATACGACGCCCACGGCGAAACCGTCCTTGACGACCTCACCCTCGCTATCCCGACGGGAAAAATCACTGCCATCGTCGGCATGTCGGGCAGCGGGAAGACGACGTTGGTGAAATTGTTGTTGGGATTCTATCCGCCTGTCAGGGGCGAGATTCGTGTCGGCGAGTACGACCTGCAAAACATCAACACGCGCGTCTGGCGCGACCACTGCGGGGCGGTGATGCAGGACGGTTTCATCTTCAGCGACACCATCGCCCGCAACATCGCCGTCGGCGACGAATACATTGACACGCAACGCCTTCTCCATGCCGCCAATGTCGCCAACATCCGCGAGATGGTGGAGCGGCTGCCGCTCGGCTTCAACACCAAAATCGGACAGGAGGGGCAAGGCGTCAGCCAGGGACAGCGTCAGCGGATACTCATCGCCCGCTCGGTTTACAAGAATCCCGACTACATCTTCTTCGACGAAGCCACCAACGCCTTAGACGCTAACAATGAACGGGTTATCATGGAGAACCTGAACAAGTTTTTTAAGGGAAAGACCGTCGTCATCGTCGCCCACCGGCTCAGCACGGTGAAGAACGCGGACAACATCATCGTCTTGGAAAAAGGAAAAATAGTAGAACAAGGGACGCATAAGGAACTGACACGGGCGAAAGGGGCTTATTTTGAGTTGGTGAGGAATCAATTAGAACTTGGGGGATAAAATGATAAAAAAACTCTGTGAAACTCTGTGGTTCTCTGTGCCTCTGTGCTGAATAAAAAAGACTCAACACAGAGACACAAAGTTCACAGAGTTGCACAGAGAAAAAAGTATAAATCAGATGAATCATATAAATCAAATAAATCACAGTTCAGACAAAGTGGCAGGCGGGCTCGAACTCAAATCCCCTCCCGTCCAAGAGGTCTTGGGTCGTCCGCCGCGTTGGGTCATCCGGTGGGGCATCACGGTGATAATGGTTGTCATTGCGGGAGTGTTCGTTGGGAGTTACTTTTTCAAATATCCCGATGTCGTTTCGGCAACCGTTGAGGTTACGACCGAGAATCTTCCCGTTACGTTGGTGGCGCGGGCGACGGGGAAGTTGGATACGCTGTTTGTCGCTGATAATGAAATGGTTGAGAAAGACCGATATTTGGCGGTGATTGAGAATCCGGCGGATTTCGGGGATGTGTTGGCGTTGAAGATGAGGTTGCAGGATTTTAACGATTCTGTGTTAGATTTTTTCAGCACAGAGACACAGGGGACACAGAGTTTCACAGAGATTGTCTCTCGCACATCCCCCCCTTCGGGGGGGCTTGGGGGGGCTTTTGGCGAACTCCAGCCCCACTACCACCAATTCGTCAAATCCTGCGAAGACTACGACTATTTCCTCCAAGCCGACTACTACAACCAGAAAATCAACGCCTTACGCCGACAAATCGCCCTGCAACAGCAACTCCAACAGCGCACCCGCACGCAGTGCGACCTCAGCCGTCAACAATTAGCGACGCAGGAACGGCTTTTCGCCTCAGATTCAATACTCTACGTTCGGAATGCCATCGCTTTGGTGGAGTACGAGACTGCTCGTAGCGCTTTCCTGCAAGTGCAACAAGCCTACCAGAGCGCCCTTTCGTCCATTGACAACATCGCGCTCACCATCGCGCAGTACGAGCAAAATATCTTCGACCTCCGGCAGCAATCTGACGAGAAGGAGAAAGAACTTTTGTCGTCATTATCAGGCGCTTACGAGGCGCTGCAATCGCAGATTAATCAGTGGGAGTTGCAATACGTCTTCAAAAGCGCCGGCGCCGGCAAGGTCTCCATGACCCGACCGTGGCAGAAGAACCAGCACATCACCGCCGGTGAAGCCTTTCTGAGCATCGTGCCGGAGGAGAGCGCCCAAATCACCGGCAAGATCATGTTGCCCGCGCAGGGCGCCGGAAAAGTCAAAGTCGGACAAGCCGTCAACGTCAAGTTCGACGGTTATCCGTATATGGAGTTCGGGATGGTGCGGGGGAAAGTCAAAAATATATCGTTAGTTCCCGTCGCCACGCAGCAAGGAAAATTTACGATGGTAGAGGTTGAATTTCCGGACAATCTTACCACCAACTACGGTAAAACCTTGGATTTCTCGCAGGAGATGTCCGGAACTGCCGAAATCATCACAGAGGACTTGCGGCTGATAGAGCGGTTTTTCAATCCGGTGAAGGCATTGATTAAGAGGTGAGAGCGATATGTGATATGCGATATTCGTGTTAATTTTGAAAAAGCCGATTCGGAGTTGCTTGCTTTGTTTGGGGGTAACATTGAGCCACGGAGAATAATTGACTATTTTTCTACCAATATTTTTCCCTGACAAGAAATCTCTGTGAGACTCCGTGTCCTCCGTGTTTTTGTGCTGAAAGATCAAAACAGCCCCGGGAAAAAAGCATCGCGCACATGCACCAGATGCGGACCTTTGGGCGTAAACAAAATGCCGATGATGTCGAAACGGGTTTCGCCCATGTAGCCGATTTGGTAGATATATTCGTTAGCCGCCAGTGCCAAAAAACGCTGTTTTTTCTTGTCAACGGTTGTTTCCGGCTCGCCCCAGTAGTCGGAATGTCGGCTCTTCACCTCCACGATAACCAACTGTCCGTTCTTTTTCGCTATAATATCTATCTCCAAATGCCCTTGGCGCCAATTCACCGCCAGGATGTCGAAACCCGCCTTGCGAAGATGCTCCAACGCCATTGCTTCGCCTTTTTTTCCGGTAATGTGATGCTCTGCCATATAATATATTGTGTTACAATTACATAAAGTCGTCATACATTCTCGCACATCACCCCGGCATCCGCGTCCGGGTAAGATGCGTCGCAATCATCTTTTTTATCTCGCTCAGTTCTATAATATGTTGTAACAGTTCTATCTGTTCGTCCGTATCTTCCTGAGATAGAGATTGTAGTGCGACTTCGGCTTCTGTGAGTTGCTTGGAGATGAGGAAACCTTTCAACGACAAGAGCGTGTGTTCGCAGGCAAATTGCAATTTATCTTCTTCGGTGGTGGTGTATATTCGTCGTTGTTCCCATCCGTCGCTGATGGTGTAATTGTTTGACAATAAGTCAACTACGATAGAGCGTATGGATTTATTTTCGTGTTGGAGCAGCATCTGTTCATCGGGAAACAGCGCTTGCGCCCGACATTCCGCGACATATTCGAAAATGTATTGATAATCATTGTTTTCAAAGGTTATTTCATCATTTTTCAGGTCGTTGATGATGAAATCGGCGACATACATCTCTTGTGTTTGAGGAGTGCCGGACTCATCGGTGAAAGGGAAGAAAAACTTTTTATTTCCATGAACGACCAACATTCGGATAACGTCTCTTTCGCGAATATCTCTGCCGTCCAAAGTTTGTCCTTTGAGCGCCTCTTGCCATTGCGGTGGCAAGGCGTCGGGCGGAAGTTCCGGATCGGGCTGTTCTGTCGGTTCGGGCTGTTTTTGTCGTTTTTGTCTTTGTTCAAGGATGTTTCGGCGGACTTGGTTGAGCGAATAGACCAACGCCGCTTCCTCTACCTGCATCAGGGAGGCGCACTGTTTGATGTAGGTCTCGCGGGTGATGTTTTCGGGGATTAAGGCGATGGAGGCGATGATTTCACGGATAAGGTCGGCTTTTTTGATGGGGTCGTTGTTGGTTTCGGCGAGTAGCAGTCCGGTTTTGAAGGTGATAAAGTCGGAAGCCTGTTCTTTCAAAAAGGTTTTCACCTCGTCCGACGTGTGTTTGCGGGCGAAGGAGTCGGGGTCTTCGTTTTCGGGGAAAAGGACGATTCTGACGTTCATTCCCTCTTCCAAAATCATGTCAATGCCGCGAAACGATGCTTTGATACCCGCAGCATCGCCGTCGTAGAGGATGGTGATGTTGGGCGTGAAACGTTTGATGCTTCGGATTTGTTCTGTCGTCAGCGATGTTCCCGACGAAGCCACCACATTCTCAACGCCGGCTTGATGCAGCATCACCACGTCCATATATCCTTCGCAGAGATAGCACATATTCTGTCGCGCTATCTCGGAACGTCCGACGTGCAGACCGTATAAGACGTTGCTTTTGTGATATATTTCCGATTCGGGCGAGTTGACATACTTCGCCGTCTGTTTCGTAGAGTCGAGAATGCGCCCTCCGAAGCCAATAGCGCGTCCGGCGATAGAGAAGATGGGAAAAATGATGCGCCCTCTGAAACGATCATAATGCTGTTTTTCCTCTTTGGCGATGGTAAGCCCCGTTTTTTCGAGATATTCCAACTTGTAACCATTTTCCAAAGCGTGTTTGGTCAATGCGTCCCTGCTTTCGGGGGAGTATCCGATTTGGAATTTTTTGATGACCTCCATGCGGAAACCGCGCTCCTGCAAGTAACTCAGCCCGATGGCGCGTCCCTCTTCGGTGTTGTGAAGTTGCTCCTGAAAAAAACTGTTCGCGAAGTTGGTAACGTGAAACAGCGTCTCCCGCTCGTTTGCTTTGGCAATCTCTTCGGCGGTCTGTTCCTGCTCCTCTATCTTGATGCCGTATTTCTTTGCTAAATAGCGTAAAGCGTCGGGATAGGTCATCTGTTCGTGTTCCATGATAAAGTCAATGGAGGTGCCGCCCTTGCCGCATCCGAAACACTTGTAAATGTTTTTCGACGGACTCACGGTGAACGATGGCGTCTTCTCTTTATGAAACGGACACGAACCCAACATGTTGACGCCGCGCCTTTTCAACGACACGAAATCACCTACAACATCCTCAATACGAGCAGTTTCAAAAATTTTATCTATGGTCTCCTTAGGTATCAACTTGCTATCTTTTTTGTGCTGCAAAAGTACGATATTTTGAGGGAAAAATCAATGTTCATTTTTCTTAACCAGTTTATAGAAGACCTGCGAATTAAGTTGACTTCCCAGCCATGAAAACGGCGAAAAACTCTTTTCCACAATCACAAAATCGTCTGAAAAAACCTTTTCAAGGTCAGTATGGTAAAATCCCAAATGGGAGAGGTAGTCTGAGCCTGTGCGGTACTTGGGCAGCTTCCTTTTGAAGAAAGCGGACAGGATATTTTTCACCGAATAGAGATGCCGACTGCTTTTTGCGCAGGAAAATTTCCTCCTGACTTCGACACTTTCAAAGAAGTAATTTTTCAACATCTTCATAATCATCATTTTACATATTTTGCGACACCCGAAATGGGTGTCGCAAGCAAAAAA
>WRLA01000062.1 GCA_009777825.1 Bacteroidales bacterium | reverse complement strand
TCGCCGATGGCGAAAGTCTTACTCCATGTCTCTTGGTTGTGTGCCGGCAGATACTCTACGCCGTCAATATACCACTCCAAACTAACTACTTCCACGCCCATATTCTCTGTTTCTGCCCGAAACTCAACCAAATTTTCACAGAAAGGCTGCTCTTCCAAATCCTGATAGTGGATGTCGTTGGCGTAGAACGCCGCTTGCAGGTCGCGCATGGCGGAATAGGCGAGGTAGTAATAGGATTCGGAGCTTCCCCACCCGTAACATAAAATCACAAAGCCGGCAGGAGATGTAAAGTAGTAGGCAGCGTCGTCATTGGTAAGCGGCATTTTATAGAACGACATTTCTGCCGTGGTATTATCTATCCAACTGCCGCCACTCAAAGGCTCAGGCGGATTCCCGCCAATGGAGACCTTGAGGCTCTCTTTTGCCGCCGTTGGCGTAAACAGTGTGGCATAGTGTGCATTGATCAAGGTCATTCCGCTGGAGATAAAAGGAGCAATAAGCGCCGTTGTAACACTTTGCTCTATCGGCGGGAGCCACGTCGGAGCAGCGTCGCCGTAGGGCGAGCCGCCGCCGTAATAGGTACAGACGCCAACCGGCTTGGTGGCGTGAATAGAGCAACCATCATTACTAAATGGCGTCTCTAACTCAACAAATTGACCTGCCTGCAGATTAGTAAGCGTCGTTTGCGCTCCCGGAACAGTTCGGATGATGCCCCCCGTCTGTGTAATATCGGTGCCGTCTTGTGATGCAACAATACGCACAACATCATGGACAGGATGCGAAACCGGCGCAAAAAACTCTTTTCCCCAAGTATTTACCGGCGACATCTGTTGAAATAAATGATCTGATCCGGAGTTTGAAAATATGCCAAAGGAACGAGTGAGCGCAAACAGCGCAATGGGTTTGTCGGAAGATATATAGTCGCCTGTCATATCGGGAGAGGAGCCTTTGTAGTAAACATATCCTTTATCTATGGTTGCTACCGGAGCATGATTATGATATACTTTTGTATTATCTTCGGTGGCAATAACAGCGTAAGCGTCAGCAAACGTAGTTGTATAGGATATGTGGTAATATGCCGTACTTAGCGCCGTAACAGGTAAAACATTGGTGGCATCAGTACTGGCTTCATGTTGATTCAGCGCATAAACACTAACAGGTTCGCTACCGGTAATATGAACGCTATAATTGGTTATGCCTGTGGTTGTATTATACACGGCTTGTTTTTCTTCTTCCGAAAGAACATAAGTAAAAACTTCTCTTGCCCCAATATTAAAATATACCGAAACGTCTATATTAGTGAAATAAATAGTTCCCGTTGTCGGTTTATCACCGCTTACGATGCGAATCTGCAAATCAATAGTAGAGTATGAATAGGCACTATTTTGTCCATAAGTTACCCAAAACTCTTTTCCGTCAGTATTTTGTGCTTGGATTGAGAAAACGCTCAACAAAAGCGCTATTATTATGTACGGTACTTTTTTCATACTCTTATATATTTTATTTTTTGTGCAAAGATACAAAAATAATTTCATTGCAAATTTTTTTTTACTTTTTTTTCACCAATTCAAAAAAAAGATGTACCTTTGCCAAAGTTATAAACAAATAATAAATTTAAAGATTATGAGAAAACTGTTATTAATTTTCGCTCTGAGTATGAGCACATTCTTCACTGCGCAAGCAGGTTATGTCATTAGAGGAATTCTTGTAACTAATCCTCTTCTCGATAGTTTGATGAACTACACGCTTACATTTGATGGAAACGATCGTCCCATCGCAGCCGGCAGCGTGCATTCAACTTACGGGGTTGGTAATGGGAGAAACAGCATTGTTATAGTACACGAAAGTACTCTTGCTGCTCAAGTTTTTCCAATTCCATTAGGGTATGAGCCCAATGTTCATGACATTGAAGTACGGGATTTCCAAAAGGTAATTGGTAATGAGTATGTCCTGTGTGGTTCTCGACGGATAGGTGGAACTAACAGCGCTTTTGTAGCCGTTTTAGACGGAACTTTTACTACCATGGACTTTTACGAATATCCGGAAGCAGACATGTTTTATTCTATTTGGGCGGATAATCCTCTTTCTCCATTTTACCCTGCATTGGATTATTATGTTTGTGGCACACAAGGTAATAAGGGCGTTATTGCCTCTATAAATCGCTTTACTTTGCAATTTACCAATTTTTACATCACAAACGACAGCCAAGACTGGGAATATCACAAAATTATTGCAAAACAGAATACGGATTATACGTTGCGTTTTGTTGCTTCAGGCAGAAATCCTGATTGTACTCAGATAGGATTTACTACATTTACTCCGCCATTTAACACAATTACGGGTTACGCATGGTCACAACCAACAGAACTCGATTCTCACTGTGTTGTTAGCGATGATATTTTGAATAATAATACAGTCATATTGGCGTCCTCAAAGCAAAATATCGTTACCCTGAATCCTGTTACGCTTCCCCTTGTTTCTCCGTTATTAAGAGCATATCGCTTGTTGGTTCCCCCTGCAACCAGCTCATTGTGTCTTCAAGATATTGGCACCATTCAAGTAGCCGCAAATAATTTCCGTATTTCTGTAGCAGGGTATGTAAGAACCGACTCACAGCATAGGGCTTGGCATGGATATACAATGGGAGTATTATCCAATACAAGTACCCTGACAAATAATTTTTATTATGATACAGATAAGCAATACGAACATTATAAAATAAGGTATGATCAAACCACCGGAAAAGAATATACCGGAGGATATTATCAAGATAATATTTCAATGCGCGTACTATTTGGTTCTCCTTTAAACATACTTGAGCCTTGTGACCACATTATGACGAGTCCAATTTCCAACATTGAAACTCTGCTTTGGGGCTCATTCAATTTAGATCCATATCCTACGGCACTTTTTACGATTTCTACTCTTTTATATTCCCCAGAAGATATGGATGTTTATGACGACTGTGGTGATCTCAAAAGCGCCACCGCCCCCGAATATGCCATGCCATCGCCCGAAGACGAAAGCGACATTATCGCTTTGCAAGACCGTATTATCGTAAGAGACGTCCCATTGAATACCAACTATCAGATATATTCCGTCATCGGGCAGTTGATACAAACCGGTACCACCACTCCCGACATCTCTACCGCTCAACTCGGCAAAGGGGTCTATATTCTGCGGTTGGAGAATGGGAAGACGTTTAAGTTTGTGAGATAAGCCCCCTCCGGCTCCCCCAAAGGGGGAGAGAAGTGTCTGAGACGTGAGATGTGAGACTATTAGACACAAGACTTTGAGACACAAGACTTTCTCTGTGAAACTCTGTGTCTTTCAAAAAACATTTTCCTTTTCTTTTCCCTTTTGGGCTTTTCCCCCTCTGGGGGAACCAAAGGGGGTTGGAGACAAAAGGGGCTGCCTCTGTGCTGAATAACTGAATAACTTGTAACCCCTCTGCGGTCTTACGGTCTCAACGCTCTGGATTGTTTCGCTGCGCTCGCAATGACGCCATGCGCCCTCTCAATAACTCCCAAAGGAAAAGTGTCTGAACTATGATTTTAATATGATTTTAATGATGACCATGAAAAAATCGTCATAAATTCTTTTTTCACTAATTTTTCTGCATTCTGCTTTTCGTATTGAAAAAAGTTGTACATTTGCCATCCGGAAAATTTGGACTGTATGACAGTAGAAGAGAAAGTACTATATTGGGTAAACCTTTCGGATTACGATTTAGAAACGGCAGAAGGGATGATGCAAATAAAAAAGTATTTGTATGTTGGTTTTATGTGTCATCAGGTCGTTGAGAAGATTTTTAAGGCTTGCTACACAAAACTCAAAGAGGATACGCCGCCCTTTACGCACGATTTGGAATATATCGCCATGAAAAGTGGTTTTTATGAAAACCTTTCCGAAAAACAAAAAGATTTTATCGGCGAATTAAACCCTCTCAACATAGAAGCCCGTTATTCCGAATACAAGGAGGAAATTTCAAAAAGGCTAACGCCTGCAAAATGTGCTAAGATATTGGAACAAACCAAAAAACTACAACAATGGACGAAAGAAACGATATTATCAGCAAAGTAAGGCAATTTAAACAGTTGGTCGTTGAAAGCAAATTCCCGATGCAGATAGAAAATGTCTATCTTTTTGGTTCGTTTGCCAAAGGTACGCAGCGTGAACACAGCGATATTGATGTGGCTTTTGTGGTTAATCGGTTCAAGGGTAACTTTTTCAAAGTAATCCCCCCGATATGGAAATTGCGCCGTCAGGTAGATTTTCGCATAGAGCCGCACGTAATCGCCCGCGACACCGACTACGCAGGATTTCTTAACGAAATAGAACGAACAGGGATCGAAATCGTTTAAAATATTTTTTCTGCATTCTGCTTTTCATGTTAAAAAAAGTCGTACATTTGCCATCGCGAAACAGATGCATATTTTTAAAATATATTTATACACTTAAACCCTTTTAATTATGTTAAAATTTTTTACAAAAACTGTTTGCATGGCGCTGTTGATGGCGCTGTGCGTGATGGGCTTACATGCTCAGGAACTTCTGCAAGGCTCCAAGATGACCGGCGGTCAATTGGTAACGCCACTATGTAAGAGCGCTGTACCGTTGAAGGCGGCGCCTATTTTTGAATCCGGCGGGCTTTCCCGTGCTCCGGGCGATGTTGCGTTATCTTATGGATTTGAAGATTGCACGCCACTGGCGTTTACCGGCGGCTGGACGGCAAATCCGGCGCCGGGAGCTTCCCTCGAACAGGGAGTATGGAGCTCGGTGTATGGTGTGGATTTTGGTCCAGGTGGCATATACTATCCTTATGCAGGTAATTTATGTGCCGTCATTATTACGTACACAAGCCCAGCCGTTAACTCGTGGCTGTTTAGCAACGGCGTTAGTCTTGTTTCCGGCACTACGTATGAAATCTCTTTTATGGCGTACATGGGCTATTTTGGCGCTACTGATTACGACCAGTTAAGGGTTAGAATAGGCGGTACGGCAACCGAAGCAGGCATGGAGCAAACCGTATTTGAAAGCGGTAGTAACTCAGCCGATTTTAATGATTGGAAAAAATTGACGGCAACGTTCACTCCTGCCTCGACAAAGACTTACTATTTCGGCTTTCAGTGTTATACAGGCGCCGGCTTAGGAAACTACATCTTCCTTGATGATATTGTGGTTAAGGAACCGGCTGATAACGAATTGGCAATCATTGCGAAAACGCCATACACGAAAGTCCCGGCGTCTCAATTGCTAACAGGACTCTCTGCCAAAGCGGTCAATCAAGGCGCTAACACCCAAACCGGTATCGAGCTGACAGCTACGTTAGGCGCGACCACCATAGGAACCGCATCAATACCCTCGCTTGCCTCCGGAGTTACTTCGGCAGACATGAACATTACCAATCCCATTGCAGTTCCTCTCGGAAACAATACCGTAACTTATACATTAACGCAAGATCAGATAGATGACTATCCCGCTAACAATACAGCCGCATTTACGGTGGAAGGCACAGCGGACGAATATGCGCGAGACAACGGACTGACTCCAACATCGACAATAGGACATACCGCCCCCATTATTTTTGGGAACACCTTTACCATTACTGACGCCACGACACTGACCGGAGCAAAATTTGGTTATGCTAATTTTTATCCCACCAATGCTTCCGATTTCACGATGTCAATATATCAGATGAATTCCGGCGGAACAAACGTTGTTACGCCTGCTATATATACTACGGGAACACAAACCAAACCATCAACACCCGATGCAACAGGATGGGTGGATATTACATTTCCGGATATTGCGTTAGCCCCCGGCAGTTACTTCTTATGTGCGAATCAAACAGGTAACGTACAACTCGGACTTGCTAATGATAAAGCAGAAGGAGTAATGGGATATGGCATATACAACAACACTTTTTATGAACTTAATACGCTCTTTGGCTCTACCATAGGCGCTCCGATGATTCGTATGGTCGTAGGAAGCAACACCCCGCCCGACGGCGACTGCGTTGTTACCATTGGTAACGGGACATACGGGTTAGCCATGTCGCCGACAGACTTAGCCTTCGAATATTCGTATGCACAAATAATATATGACGCCGCCGACATAAACCATGCTCCCGGCGAGATAACCGCTATCGCGTTCGAGTACCAAAGCGACGTAGATGTAACTATCCAGATGCAAGACATTTACATGGGAAATACAACACAATCAATATTTGAAACCACAAGCAGTTGGGTACCGGTCAGCGGCGCAAACTTAGTGCTAACCAACGGAACCATTACCTATACCCAAGGCTGGGTAAAGATAGAATTTGCCACACCGTTTAATTATACGGGCGGCAATATCGTTTTTACCCAAAATAAAAAGGATAACACATACGTCAACAATCCAAACCTTAAATTCAGTTCGACATCCGCTCCCTATCCAAACTGTAAAGAGATGCACACAGCAAAGAGTTCCGGATCTGCTTTTGACCCGACAAGCCTCCCCACCGGCGGAAGGGGCGATTACCGTCCCAACGCGAAGTTCTACTTCTGCGACGACGAATCCGACGACTGCGACGACTACATCGTCGGAACCGGTACTCAAGCGCCACTCTATGTACCATTCGATTACTACCCCAATTATGCCCAACAGATATATTTAGCTTCCGAAATCGGCCTGCCGGCTGGCGGGATGATCCATTCTATTGCATACCAATTTAATTCCATTGCCGGTGGTGGTACGACAATCCGACCCAATCAGGCTATCTATATGCTAAATACAACGAAAGAGTTGTTCGACAGCAATTCGGACTGGGTTCCGATAGTCGAGTTCACAAAAGTGTTGGAAGGCACTCTTACTTTCGATGCACTCTATCCCGAATGGGTTACGATAGAATTGGATACGCCGTTTGAATATACAGGCGACAATCTCATTGTGGCTACGCATAACGACGACCCCGTACTTGGAAGTACGATCACTTTCTATGGCACAAACGTTGTTTATGGAATAGGGCTGGCGGCAGTTAGTTCTTCACCAACTGTCCTTATTAACCCAACTTCGCCTCCTACCGGAGCCAGACAGACCTCCCGCAGCAATACCAAGTTCAACATCTGCGAAAACGACATCATCGAACCCGGCGACTGCAACCCGCCGACCAACCTAACCGTCGCCTACGACGCATCCTGCAACGCAGTATTGAGTTGGGACGCGCCGGCTGGGAAAGGGAAAGTCGCTAAAATGGCGCCATCATCCTTTGCAACCGAGTACAAAGCATATAAGGAATCCGGAAAAACAGATAAATTCGATTTCAGGAAAGAGCGTATCGAGCGTTTCGCAAAGTTGCAAAAACCTGTTAAGCAATATGCTCCAGCCTCTAAAAGCACTATATTCTTTGAAGACTTTAACAGCGCCAATGTACCCAACTTGCCTTCCGGCTGGACACAAATGCAATTCGACGACTCTTATGGCTGGGAAACAGACGATAACTATTATTATTTTGGTGATGTACAATACGCCTTTAATGACTATGGTTATGACGATGGCGACCGCAATGTATGGATGTTCACTCCGGGCTTTACGCTCACAGAAGGCGTAACTTATAACATCAGTTTTATGTTCTCCTGTGGTTGGGAATCCGGCGATGGAGATGACTATGCAGTGAAACTTGCCCAGTCGCCAACGGTATCGGCGATGAACAGCGGATATACTGTTGCTTCCGGCATCAATGAATATACAGGATGGCAGGAGACCTATGAATATGTTTTGAAACAAAACACTTTCACCCCTGCCACAACAGGCACCTACTATCTCGGTTTCCACGTGTTTACGCCCGATTTAGGAGGCTATTGTGTTGCCGTTGACGATGTATCCGTAACCGATGATAGCGCCCCCCCCGCCGACATCACTTACAACCTCTACCGCGACGGCAGTTCAACCCCCTTCTGGACGGGAACCACCACCACCTATACCGACAGCGGCAATAACCCAACCGTCGGCAACAACTGGTACGTAACGGCAATGTGCGGCAGCGAAGAATCCGACCCGTCGAACACCGCAACGTTAGGCGCATGCACTATCGTTCCGGGCGACTGCAACCCGCCGACCAACTTAACCGCCGAGTACGACGCTTTCTGCAACGCCATCCTGACTTGGGATCCGCCGGCAGGAAAATCTATGACAACGCCGGTAGTTCCTTTTGCCTATAAAGATAGCGAGGTTACTTTTGACGCTAATAGCAGTTTTGTGAAAGACGCAAGAGAAAGCGTAGCGATTGGCACAGGCAGAGCCGAAGCATGGAAAGAGGGGATGATACGTACAGCAATGCCTCAGCAGAAATCATCTAATCCGCCGACAAGAGGTGTTATCTTCTCCGAAGGATTTGAAACTTCAACCGATGGCAATCCTCCCGTAGGCTGGGTATTATCTACCACAGGAAGCGGTGACCCGTGGATGGCATCCTCAGGATTATACGCAAGCGGTGTTCAAGTCGTTTGGGCTCACAGTGGAGATATGTTTGCAACAAATCTATACAATGGTTATGGACCTCGCAATGCTTGGATGTTTAGTTCGGGATTTACCCTTGAAGCCAATACGGAATACAGTATCAGTTTCTGGTTGAAATTAGCCGGCTATGCAGTAGGCACCCCATCTGAAGAGTTAGACGCTTTTTCAGCACACATCGGTCAAGGACAAACAGCGTCAGCGATGACCACCACACTCTATTACAACGATCAAGACCACGATGTACCCGACTGGACAAAGATAGAATACTTCTTTACGCCCACCGTGACCGGTACCTATAATCTCGGATTCCACGCTTTTACTCCTGCTGATTGGGGTAACGATATTGATATTGACGATATTTTAGTGGTTTCGGGCGGTCCTTGCGAAGTTATTTCTAACCTCGATGCAAACGTTACCGGTAAAAACGTAACATTAACATGGACTGCTGCCACCGGCGCCACAGACTATGATGTATTTATGAATGGATCTCTTGAAGAAACGGTTTCCGGAACTACAATCACATTCAACAATCTATCAGACGGACTATATGAGTTTTGTGTAGAAGGCGTATTTTCGGAAGATTGTGCTCCGCAACCTGTTTGCACAGCAGTGCAGGTTGGCGAAATGTGCAACATCCATTTCGAGATGTTTGACGACTTTGGCGATGGTTGGAACAGCGCCTCTTTAACTGTTCAGGTTAACGGAACGACCTACGGCACGGTAACGATGCCATCCAGCACAAATGTGTATTACCTTACTGCTGATGTATCAGTGCCTGCCGGCGAGTTGAAACTTATCTGGAATACAGGCAATTACGACTGCGAATGTGAGTTTCAGGCATATCACCCGAACGGCGATTTGATCTATACCTCTCCGGCAAACGGCTCTTACCCCTGCGGCACCTCCGGCATCGGCATGTACGGCTTGTCCGGCACGGTCTATACGGGTAATTTCGCTTGCACCCAAACCTATTACAACGTTTACCGCGACGACCTCCTTATTGCCGAACTTATCACCGCGACGACCTACACTGATGATGACTTTAACACCTCCATGAGTCATACCTGGACAGTGGTACAGGTTTGCGACGATGACGTTGAATCGGCACCGGTAAGCATCACCTTGGGCGAGTGCGTTCCCGAAGAATGCAACGCCATGCCGAGCAACTTAGATGCAGTTTACGATGACGCCTGCGGCGCCATACTCACCTGGGATGCCCCCACCGGCGGCGGCAGCGGTAGCGCAAACATGACCCTGTGGGATAACACTAACATCAATTCTGCTACCAGCGGATTAATATCCACCTATTGGACAGGAGACAACAACTGGGTTCTCGTAGCCGACGATTTCGAAGCAAGCGGCGCCTGGACTATTGAAAAAATTATCTCCAAAGGATTTATCAGTTCCGGTTCGGCAACGCCAACCCAAGTAGCGGTCGCTATTTACGGGGACGATGGCGGTCAACCCGGTACCGAGATTTATAAAAATATCGCCATACCGATAGCCAGCGCCACGGATCCGGAAATTGTCCTTCCCTCGCCCTTCACCCTCCCCGGCGCCGGAAAATATTGGATTGCCATTGCAGGATCATTCAACGTTAATACTCCCGCTTCGCTCAATAGTTATCGTTGGAATGTAACTTATGGACCCAAACCCGTAGGTGTCAATTATCAGTTGCATGACCCGTCCGATATATTTGGAGAAGGCACGGATTGGATGGATGCCAGCGGCTTGGTTCCCGGTTCCTATTCCATGTATTTCAAACTCATGGGCAGTTCGGATAGCGATGTGTTTACCTATAACGTTTACAGAGACGACGATCCCACTCCTGTTGTGTCGAATTATCCTGCCACTACCTTTTATGATATGGGCTTTGATTCGCACGAGGCACATACGTGGTACGTTACTGCCATCTGCCCCAACGGTGTAGAATCAGAACCGATAGATGTTACGCTGGGTTATTGTAAAGAGCCGCTCTGTCAGGGCAACAGTGTAATCATCGGCACAGGTTCCGGCACTACTGCCGACTATCCTATAGCTATTTGGTACAACAATTCTATCTCCCAACAGATCTTTACTGCAGCCGAAATCGGCGGAGTAGGAACGATCGCTGAGGTCTCTTTCCAATATATTCACGCTTATGAGGTTACAAAACCCAATCAGGCATATTATTTGGGCTATACCACCAAAGACGTTTTTGCAAATACGTCCGACTGGATTCCGCTGTCGAACCTGACTCAGGTATATGCAGGGAATGTAACGTACAGTAACGCTGATACATGGGTTTCGATTGAATTGGATACGCCGTTTGAATACAACCATCCGGAATGTAACCTTGTGCTGGCTGTTGTTAACCAATCCGCTTATGGCGGTAACAGTTCAGCGTGTTTCAACATAAGTCCTGCCGGAGGCAACAAGACATTATACTGGCGTGACGATGGTGCACTCAACCCGTCGGCTCCTCCGACCGGAACTTTGTCAACCAACCGCGCCAACACGCGCTTCCATATTTGCGACGACGTTAATCCTCCCTCGTGCAACCCGCCCACCAACTTGGCAGTCAACTATGACCTCTTCTGCGATGAAGCGACCATAACGTGGACGCCCGCAGTCGGTGCAGGATGTAATACGACGTATAACATCTACAGAGACAACAACCCGATAGCAACAGACATCTTCGGAAGTTCTTATGCCGACACCGACTTCGACCCGACCGAAGGTCATACATGGGAAATTGAAACCGTATGCGGCGGTGGCGAATTTGCCTCGGCAACCGTAAGCGCCGACGCTTGCGCCGGTGATTGCGATATGAAAATCGTAGGAACAGGTACCACCGGAAGTTATGAACTACCTGTAAATACTTACTACAGCAATTCCTACACGCAACAGATCTTCTTAGCCAACGAAATAGGCGAAGCCGGCGAGATGACCGCGATAGCCTTCCGCTATATTTACACTACTGCAACCACTAAAAATCCTCTGACCATCTATTTGGGAAATACGACGAAAAGCGTTTTCTCCGGTACTACCGACTGGGTGTCGCTGAACGACATGCAAGAGGTATTTAGCGGCAGCGCAACCTTTGAAAACGGATGGGTGGTCATTGATTTTGACGAGTCGTTTGAATATACAGGATGTAACCTTGTGGTGGCAGTGCTTAATAATAACCATGGCTACAACACAAGCAACAATCAGACTTTTTATGTGAGTCCATCCGGTGGTAACAGAACATTACACTATCGTAACGACGCTTCGGCGGATATTGATCCGACGACGTCTATAACAGCCACTGGAATATTAACAACCCGCAGCAACACCGTCTTCCAAATCTGCGACAGAGCGCCTTACGAAATAGACGCCCCCGTCGCCACCGCAGCAACCAACGCTACGTGCGGCTCCTTCGTCGCCAACTGGAACACCGTTGACGCCGACTGCTACCTGCTGAGCGTCTATACCATCGGCTCCGACCAGACGATTACCTACGTAATAGAAGACGAAGCGGTGTGCAACGACAACGAGTACTTAGTCGAAAATCTTGCTCCCGAAACGACCTATTACTATAGCGTGAAAAGTACGCTGGCGTGCCATGAAAGCGATGCGTCCAACGAGATAACAGTTATCACGTTGCCCGAATACGTTATCATAGCCACCGCAGGCGACAATGGCAGCATTGATCCCGAAGGAACCGTTACCATCCCGTGCGGCACCACTTCTAAAACGTTCACCTTCACAGCCGACGCATGTTATTCCATAGACAAAGTCTATGTTGACAACGTAGAAGACGCAGACGCCGCCCTCGACGGCGAATACACCTTCACCGATATCAATAAGGATTATACCATCCACGTTACCTTCCAACAGATACCCTACACCATCACCGCCACTGCCGACCAAAACGGAACAATAGACCCCGCCGGCGAAACCGAAGTGGGATGCGGCGAAAACCAAACCTACACCATCACGCCCAACACCTGCTACGAAATAGACCAGGTGTTGATTGACAACAATGCCTTAGATGGTAGCGAATTGGATGCTGTCATCGCCACCGGAGAATACACCTTCTACGAAGTGGACGACACCCATACCATTGCGGTTACTTTCAAACTCAAAACCTACACCATCACCGTTACCACCTGCGACGACGGCACTATCGAACCGGCAGGA
This sequence comes from Bacteroidales bacterium, assembly GCA_009777825.1. Classification (GTDB taxonomy): domain Bacteria; phylum Bacteroidota; class Bacteroidia; order Bacteroidales; family WRLA01; genus WRLA01. The sequence goes on along the minus strand of WRLA01000062.1, from coordinate 554 downwards.
CCGGTTACGCTGAACTGTGGCGACAGCCAAACGTTCAACTTCGAAATTGACACCGAAGGCTACGAAATCTATGAACTGCTGATAGACGGCGTTGCTCAAAACTCCTACATCGCAGGCGGAGCATACACCTTCAACAATGTAACGGGCGACCACAGCATCGAAATCAAATGCCGAATCATCACTTACAACATCATCGCCACCGCCGGACCGAACGGAACCATAGACCCCGCCGGCATCAACGTCGTAGAGTATGACGATGAGTTGGAAGTTTGTTTCGAGGCAAACGAAGGCTTTGTAATCTACCAAGTGTTAGTGGACGGTATTGATCAACCGGATTATTTTGAATTAGAAGAGGGATGTTATCTCTTTGAAAATGTAAAAGGCAATCATACCATTACCGTGATGTTCAAATCTGCCTCCGTACCGCAGGCGTACACCATCACCGCCACCACCGACGCAGGCGGCAAAATCACTCCTGCCGGAACCATCACCGTCAATCCGGGCGCAAACCAGAAGTTCACCTTCTCCGCCCTCGCCGGATACGAAATCACCGA
>WRLA01000061.1 GCA_009777825.1 Bacteroidales bacterium | reverse complement strand
GGAGGTTTTTTGGGGGGGGTTGGGGGGTGGGGGGGGTGGCTCATCCCCCCCCCACCCCCCCCCCCGAAGGGGGGGATGTTGCCGCCCCTAATTCATCCAAAGATGGGAGGGGTGGATGAGATGTGTTGTCGGGTTTACATCCGTACATGGCGGCTGCGGTTGCCACAGAGCCGACGCCCAGCGTCTTCAGAAAATTCCGGCGGCTGACTTCTTTGTTATTGTTGCTTTTCATGGTAAAAATCTTTTTTAAATGGTGCGGTGCCGTACATTATATTAAATGGTATGATGCTGTACGTTTCCCTCTACATAAATGGCGCTGAACGGACGTGCCGGACAAAGATGTTCGCAGGCGCCGCAACCGATACAGCGTTCTTTGTCAATGGTCGGTATCTTCAGAGAATCTTTGCTGTCGGGATTACGCTCAACCAGCATGATAGCGCCCGTGGGACAGTGGCGTTGGCAGTTGGTACACTGCACATTGTCGCGGTTCACCACGCAGTTGTCTTTAATCCAAACGGCGTAACCGATGGAAATAGCCGATTTCTCAGCAGTAGTAATCGGTTTGATAGCGCCGGCAGGACAAACCTGAGAACATCGTGTACATTCCGGACGGCAGTATCCCCGCTCGTAAGAGATTTCGGGTTGCATCAAAGTAGAGAGTTTGTCGGACGGGCGCAGGACGTTGTTAGGACAAGCCGTGATACAGAGTTGGCAAGCCGTGCAGTGTTGTTTCAGATGGGCAAGCGCTAATGAGCCGGGGGGCGCAATCGGCGTTTTTCTGTTGGGTATCTTTTTATTTTCGATGAATGCCAATCCGCCGTCCACCGTCGCATGTTGCGCTTTCAGGATGCCTCCTGCCGCAAGGAGTGCCATGATGGAGAGGACTTTCCGACGGGAGAAGGTGTGGGAACCGTCGAACACGGATGACACAGATGACACAGATATAGACGGATTTTTATTATTATCTGTGAAAATTGGTGTCATCTGTGTCATCCGTGTTCTATTTGCTCGGGCTAATTTCATTGCATCAAACTTGCAGCGCTCAATACAGTTGAAACAGCCTACGCAGCGGCTATAATCCACGTGCATGGCTTTCGAATCAATGCAGGAGGCTTTGCAGTGGCGTTCACAGAGTTTGCAGTGGGTACATTTTTCTTTGTCGAAGACGACTTTGAAAATCGAAAAGCGGGAGATAAATCCCAGGAAAGTCCCGACCGGACAAACCGTATTGCAATAGATACGTCCGTTGAGCCATGCCAGGATGCCGACGATGAAGAATGTCGCAACGGCTACACCGAGTGTGATTCCGCTTTTCAGCCAGACGTCTATGGAGTAAAATGCGTAACTGTCCATGCGTTCCGCAAAGTGTGCCAGCAGGTTGTTGATCCGGTAGTAAAGCGGCGACAAAAAGTTGGATGCCATCCGTCCGTAGGCGGCGTAAGGGTCGAGCAGCGAAACGGCAAGAGCGGCGCCCGCCACCAAAGCCACGACAAAGAGCGCCAACACGCCATAACGCAACCATCGCAACGGACGGACATAGCGAAAACCGCCCTTTCTCCGTCTCTTCGACAGGCGGGAGACGCCATCCTGAAAAATGCCCAACGGACATATCACCGAACAGTAAACTCGCCCGAACAGCAACGTTAAGATAATAATCCCTAGCACAACAGCAACGCTGTGCGCCAGCAGTGCGGGGACTAACTGGACTTTCGCCATCCATCCGAGCCAGCGGTGCAGCGTTCCCGTAAAGTCGAGGAACAGTAGCGTGATGAGCGCAAAAAAGAGGACGGCAGCCGTGGTTCTGATTTTTTTGATTCTAAACATGTTGTATTTGTTTAATTTTGCAAAGATTGATTGCATTTTGCACTTTATCAATTCTTGTTATCAATTCATTAAACGATATTTTTTCTCCATAAATCATGCTGTTTTTCATTCTCTCGTAATCGTCTTCCCAAAGTAATAGCCATTTTTTGGGTGGAACAATTTGTATGTATTCCGGCGCGTGTTTTGTGTAATCAACACCGCCCAAACGAGAGAATCTTTCTCTGTGCGCAATGATTGTATTGTATAATTCTTTGTCATTCATTGCTTTTTGAAAATATGGTGTTTGTGACAATTTTTCAATATCATACAAATGACGGCTCAACCGCTCGACACGCATTTTTTCGGGAGGGCGTTGATATTCTTCGTGCAACAAAAATATTTTTTCTAACAATGTTCTTTCGGGATTGACCGTTGGAACGATTATCGAATTATCTGCAAAAGGCATTTCTGCAAATGTTTCCGAAACAAACGTAGTGATATTTCGTGGTGAATATGGCTCTTTCAGTGAACGACTGCCAATTTCTACCAAAATATCGGGTCGCAGATAAATATCGTGTCCTGTCAGTTTGGGGTAATAGATTTCAATTATCAGTGGGTCTTGGTCATGATTGACAACTTCTTGTGGTTTTACAATCACATTTTTATAACCCATTTTTTTGAAAGATAAATCAAGTGCAGTTACAAATTTTGTTGAAATAAATTCATAGGAAACATAGCGCAATTTGTGGATTTGTTTGTTGCTCAACTCGCCTGCGAAGCCTAAAAACTCCCTGTCTAACACCAAATCTATATCTTCCGAAAACCGTTCTATCAAGTTCCAACCTTTGCTCAACGAAGTGCCGCCTTTAAAAATCAATTTATCGGCATATTCCGTTGAAAATAAGGCAGATAATGTTTGCACTACCCACCAATCCTTTTCTATAGAAGAAATAGGTAGGGCTTTTTTCCTTGCCGTTTCGGCAAAGATATTGCGTTTATTTGCGTCTGTTAGTTGCAACCATTCGGATAATGCGATGTTCATTTTTTTAAATTTTTCAACACTTCTTTCATAATTTCCTGTATCCATGCAGGCGCAAGGCGAATGTCATACTCCAAATGAGTAAGTTTTTCGTTTTGCAAAACGGTTTGAATATGCCAAACTTCTTCTTTCGTAATATTTTCTTTGCCGATAGTTTTTAACGCTTGAATTGCCAAACGGCTGATTTCGCCAATAGCGGCAACATTTTTAGGCGCAACTGTCTTAAAAACAATCGTGTAATTGCCAATTTTGATTTTGCGTGCAGTGCCGTCTGTCAGATAGACAATATTCATCGGCACTTGCGTAGAAAGCCCTAAACGATTGAGCGCGTAATCGCCCGTTGGAACAATCCTTGCCTTGTCTCGCCGTGCAATGGCTTTGGCAATATCCTCAATGTCGGGCATTACCTTTCCGATAATATCGTCTTTTTGCGGACGAACAAAAATACCTGCTGATATTCGGTCAATTTTACCCGATTTTACCAAATGGTGTAATGCCTGACGTATGGCATCGGGCTTGCCGAAGGTCGCAAAATCACTAATAAAAAACAGCGCCCCCCTCTTCGCTTTTTTTATTTTTGCAAGTATTTGTGTTTCAGAATGTAATGCCATCTTTTTGTTTGTTTCCAATCACAAAAATAGTAAAAATTTGTGATACGATAAAATTTCTCGTCATTTAAATTTTTTCCCATCGTGGAGTTGGCGGGAGTCGAACCCGCGTCCAAACAAGTAGCCGGAAGGCTTTCTACATGCTTAGCGTTCCTTTGGTTTTCGTATTGTGTCAGGGGGAGCGCGCCCAAACGCAATCTTAGTCTCTGTTTTTTCATTTTAAGGTCGAGACGCCCTTAAAACTATTCCGGAATTGCGTGCGTCCCGTTGTTCGGACCGGAACCGGACGGGTCCATCCGCGGAACGTCTCGTTTCGGCATTACGAGCCGAAATAAAGCCTGCCTCTATTTAAAGATTAGGCAGCGAGAGCGTAAGTTGTTTCGCCATTTATTTTGTTTGACCACCCTTTTAACGTGTTGATAATCATGGCACGGCATGCTTACAATCCTACTATCCTTGCTGTCAAAACCAGTCAACCCCTTTGTAAGAACTTTTGTGGGTGCAAAGATACGATTTTTTTTATTACCTTTGCAGCGCAATTAAATTCGTGGCAGAACGAAATAAAATTATGGTGCAGAATTTTACTAACAGGCTTATACTTGGCGATAATCTCGCTGTTTTGCAGTCAATACCCGACAGATCTGTTGATCTGATTTACCTTGACCCGCCGTTTTTCAGCAATCGGACTTACGAGGTTATTTGGGGCGACGACGGCGAAAAGCGCAGTTTTGAAGACCGTTTTGCAGGCGGGATAGACCATTATATAAGTTGGTTAAAAATCCGTGTGCGACAAATGCACAGAATTTTGAAAGATACGGGAAGTATTTTTCTGCATTGCGACTGGCACGCGAATGCGGAGATTAAGGTTGATATTCTAAATAAAATCTTCGGCAGAAATAATTTAAGGAATGAGATAATTTGGTACTATTACAATAAATTTCAAGGAAATATCAATAAACTTGCCGCAAACCATGATGTGATTTTTTGGTATTCAAAATCGAAAAACTTTATTTTTAATAAACAAAAAGAAAAGAGAGATGAAGTTGTAAAACAAATAAAAAGGGTTTGGGATAAAGATAATTCGAAAATTGTCAACGCAAAAGATGAATATGGTAAGATTCAATATATCGAAACAGACGAAAAAACTCTTGACGATGTTTGGCGAATATCTATGTTGCAACCTGCCGACAAAAAAGAGAGAATAGGTTATCCAACTCAAAAACCTGAAACCCTTTTGGAGCGCATTATCAAAATGGCAAGCAACGAGGGCGACGTCGTGCTCGACCCCTTTGTTGGCGGTGGTACGACCATTGCCGTTGCCGACAGGCTGAAAAGGAAATGGATTGGGATAGACCAATCCGTAATGGCTATCAAAGTTTCCGACTTGCGAATGCAAAAGAGACAAGACGATTTGTTCGATAAACAACAGCCATACGAGGTCATTTTGCCCACATTCGACCTGCAAAAACTCAAAGCCACAGATGGAAAAGAGTTTGAAATATGGATTGTTGATAAATTCGGCGGCGTTCCGAATGAAAAAGGTGGAAAGGATGGTGGAATTGACGGACATACCCACTATGGTACGCCCATTCAAGTGAAAAAATGGAAAAAACCGGTCGGACGTGATACGCTTGACGCTTTTTTGACCGCCATCGAAAGGGATGATAAAACACTGTTTGCAAAACATAAAAAAGAGGGACAGATTTGCGGTTTTATTATCGGTTTCGACTTTTCAAAAGATATAATCAACGCTGTCGCTCAACTGAAAAACAAGGAAAATATCATTATTGAGTTGAAATATATCAAAGATATTATTCCTTATGATAACCCACCAAAAGTTACTTTGACAGCCAAAGAATTAGAAGACTTAAAATACAAATTTGAGGCAAACGCCGAAAGCGAAACAGAGATAGATTTCTTTTCGTGGGACATGTCGCACAACGAAAAAGAGTTTAGAGCCGATGTTGTGATGGACAAAAAAGGCGTACAGGAAAAGAAGTTTACGGAGGGAGAACACCATATTGCCGTACAAGCCGTTGACAAAAAAGGGCTAAGCGGCACAGATAAAATGAAAATTGATGTACAACGAAAAAAATAATTAATAATTAAAAATTAAATTCTAAATTACAATGAAGAAGTATTTTATTTTAGCGATGATTGCCGTTTCAGGCATGTTTCTTAATGCTCAGGAGAACGCGTCGGAGAGACAGTTTTACTATTACAAGGGCGAAAAAGTTTATCAGACGGTTGATTATTCCCGGATATCCGTTGTGTCGGAAGGGAGATTTGACGCCGAGAATGTACGGAAGTCGGTGGGTATCCCCGCTTTCGAGATTGAAAATTCCGAAAAGAGTTTTACAAGACAGAATGTTGTTCCGATGGATGAGACTGCACGGTTGATGCAGGCGCGGGACTTCTTTGTAACAGAAGTGGAGTTTCCGTCGGCTCTCAGTCGGTCGGATTATTATGCGGTGATGGAGCAGTTTTCAAAAGAAGACAACGTGGTACGGGTGATGCCGACACATCTTATTTCTTCAGGCAAGAAACAGGGACTGTCGAATTATTTTTACGTAAAACTGTTCAACGAAGGAGACCGGAACACGCTATTCGCATTAGCAGAGCAATACACTATTGAGGTTATCGGATACAATGAGTTTATGCCATTGTGGTTTACGTTGTCGTGTAACAAAGAGAGTTCACTTGGCGTGATGGAGGCGGCGAACGTGTTTTATGAGACCGGTCTGTTTGCCAGTACGGAGCCGGAGTTTTTATACCATGACCTGCTTGCATCTCCCGATGATCCTTATTATCCCAATCAATGGGCATTAAATAACACGGGGCAGATTTGCAGCGCTACCGGTATAGATATTGGCGCAGAGAGCGCATGGGATATCACTACCGGTTCGCCCGATATCCGCGTAGCGGTCTTTGACCACGGTATTCAGATGAACCATCCCGACCTGATTAATAACATTTACGGGACAGGATATGATGCAACATCCAACACCACGCCTGCTGTTATCTGGGGAGATCATGGCACGGCTTGTGCGGGGATTGTCGCCGCGCAACAAAATAACGGCATCGGCGTAAGCGGCGTGGCGCCTGATGCTCAATTAATGTCAATAAGCGTTAAACTGCTACTTTCGGATACGCCCCAGCAGTTAGCCAACGGTTTCAACTGGGCGTGGCAAAATGGCGCCGACGTTATCAGCAACTCGTGGGGCGGCTATGACCCTTCCAATATCATTACAGACGCCATCACCGCTACCTTAACCGAAGGTCGTGATGGCAAAGGAACAGTAGTCGTTTTTGCTGCGGGAAATAACAATAATGCGAACATCATATATCCGGGCGGCGCCATTCCTGAAATCATCGTCGTTGGGGCGATGAGTCCCAATGGAGAACGAAAAAGTACTTCTTCCTGTGATGGTGAGTATTGGTGGGGAAGTTGCTATGGCACACAGTTAGACGTGATGGCGCCGGGCGTGAAGATCTATACGACCGACCGCACAGGAGGCGCGGGATATGCGCCGGGAGATTATGAACCCGAGTTCAACGGCACCTCGTCCGCCTGTCCTCATGTAGCCGGCGTGGCTGCGCTGATTTTATCAATAAACCCCGAGTTGACAGTACAGGAAGTTACCGATATTATCGAAAGCACTGCGAAAAAAGTAGGAACCTACGATTATCAAACCACCGCCGGACGCCCCAACGGCACCTGGCATAACCAAATGGGCTACGGCTTGGTTGACGCCGCCGCCGCCGTGATGGCAACGCCCAGTCTGGTTCTTTCCGTTCACGAAGCCATTATCAATGATGCGGACGGCAACAACAACGGCAACGCCAATCCGGGAGAAACGATAAAGATAAATTTGAGCCTCATCAACAACAGCGATCAACCCGCTAACGACGTTAACGTAACCATCACCTCCACCAACGAATATGTAACCATCATCGCCGATAACGCCTCTTTCGGCGCTATCGCCGCCGGCGAGATAAAAACAGTGGAAGACGCCTTTACCATCGAAATATCTCCCTTAGCGCCCGCAAAAAACAAAATGGCATTCAAAGCCATGATCAATACCGCTGCCGATTCCTTTAACGGCGCCTTCAATATCACCTGTTTCGATTACGCCCTGAATTTAACCAAGACCGTTATTGACGACGCCGCCGGCAATGGTGACGGCATCTTAAACCCGGGCGAAACCGCCGATATTCTTCCCACCATAACCAACAAAGGCAACGAACCGGCAATGGGCTTAACCGGCTTCCTGACCTCCAGTTCAAGTGATATTACCATTAACAGCAACACAGCAGATTATGGCGATATGGATATAGATCAAACCAACGTCGCTTCGTATAATGTTACGTTGAGCGCCTCCGCCGTTCCGGGTAGCGTCAACATCCCGTTCAACTTATTAGTAACCGACGAAGACGGAAGAAAATCAACATTTAATTTCGCATACATAGATAAATGTACGGTGGTTTTCGACCTGTATGACAGTTATGGCGACGGCTGGACAGGCAATATATTACACGTAGCGTTCAGTGACGGCTCCCCAACACAAAACCTTACCATTAATGGTAACAACTCGTTTGCCACATACTCGCTCGCCATCAACGCCGGCGTTACAGTGAGCCTGTCGTGGACAACCGGTAGTTATCCGGGAGACTGCTCCTTTGAAATCTATTATTTAGACGGCGACCCGATATACTCGGCATCAAATCCCAATTCCGGATTATCTTTCTCATGGGTGGTCAACTGCGGCGGCTCCGCCGTAAATTGCGACCCGATAACCGACTTAGCCATAACCATTGACAATGACACCGCTGAACTCACCTGGAACGCCCCCGTCGGCGGAACGCCCACCCATTACGAAATCTATCACAACCTCGAATCCCTCGGAACCACAACCGAAACCCACTTCTCCGCCACCGTAAACAACGGCGACAACGAGTTCTGCGTCTATGCCGTCTTCGATGACTGTTTGATGCCACAATGTATTACCGCTAATACCGCCCCGATAGAGTGTGACCCGCCGACCGACTTGGTTTACACCGTCGGCTACGCCGGTCTCGTTACCGTAAGTTGGACTAAACCCGGCGACGATACCAACTTAGTCGGATATAATGTCTATCTTGATGAAGTGTTTGTTGAAATGGTAACAGAAGAAACCTACACCTTCGTCGGCGAAGAGATGGATTATAACTTCTGCGTCTCTGCGCTACATGTTATTGATGGCTTTGATTGCGAATCGGAAAAGATTTGCGAAACCATCGGCGTAACAGTACATTGCGATGTAACCGTAGAATTGACGTTGGATGCGGACTTTCACTTATCATGGCTTCCCGTTGTGGAAAATGCAAGTTATAACATATACCGAAACGCGGAATTTTTAACCAACGTCGAGGAAAACTCCTATACCGACACCGACATAAAAATACATACACTATACTGTTATACCGTAACCGTTCTCTGTGCCGAAGATTTAGAATCCGAGCCATCCAACGAAGAATGTGATATTATTATCGGCATCGCCGAGATGGACAATCAGGTGAAAATCTATCCGAACCCGACGAATGGGGAATTGAGAGTTGAGAGTGGAGAGTTGAGAATTGAGGGTGTGGAGATTTTGGATGTTTTTGGCAGGCTAACCACCCCTAACCCCTCCAAATCCAAAGGAGGGGAATTTGGCGCGGGTAGCGCAATGACGATGGACATTTCGTATTTGCCCGCCGGCGTCTATTTCCTCCGAATAACTACCGAAAACGGCGTGATTGTGCGGAAAGTGATGAAAGAATAAGCCCCTCTGTGAACCTCTGTGTCCTTTGTGTCTCTGTGTTGGGAAAAAATATTCAGCACAGAGGCACAGAGTTCACAGAGTTACACAGAGATTCCTTGCGTCCTTTGCGGTTGATTTTTTACCGCAAGGGCGCAAAGATTTTTACGCAAGGGAAACCTCTGTGAAACTCTGTGTTCCCTGTGTCTCTGTGCTGAAAAATAAAAGAAAAAATCTCGCAAAAAGTCGTATCTTTGCCGCCATTATTCATCAAAATTTTTTTTACAATGAAAAAACTATTCCTAATTGCGTTGATAGCAGCATGTTTTCAGGTAACTACTGCTCAAAACAGCGCTAAGATTGACGTTGAGTTACAACAAGAGATGTCGCTGCGCGATGCCGGCGACCTGATTCGGATTAACATTATCATGAATCAGCAGTATGACCAGATGGAAATGCGCACCAAAGCGAGCGTTTTTCCAAGAAAAGAAGCTAAACGTACTTTCGTCGTTGGCGAGTTGAAACGTTTTTCCGCAGAGACGCAACAGGGCGTGATGGATCTTTTGTCCACGATGCCTGCCGTGGCGGAGGTTCAATCGTATTGGATTGCAAATTTTATTAACTGCTATGCCGATGCTGAAACTATTGAGGCGTTGTCGTTGCATCCCGATGTGTTGCTGATAGGGTTTGATAAGGATGTGAATGTGCTTCCGGAAAATGAAAAGCCAACACCCGCCGAGCCGACAAGGGAGATAACTTATAACATCACGAAAGTTCAGGCTGATCAGGTTTGGGCGTTGGGTTACGAGGGCGAAGGTGTTGTTGTTGCGGTTCTTGATACGGGCGTCAATTACAATCATAACGATCTCAAAAGCCACATGTGGGAACATCCCGATTTTCCGTATCATGGATGGAACTTTGTGTCGAACAACAACAACCCGATGGATGATTATGGGCACGGGACTCACTGTGCGGGGACTGTTGCCGGTGATGGCACAGCCGGTTCCCAAACAGGAATAGCGCCCAAAGCCCAGATTATGGCAGTAAAGATTATCGAAAACGCTCCGATTTCGGCATGGTGTAGTGGAATTGCGTTTGCCGTTGAATATGGGGCGCATGTATTGAGCCTGTCGCTTGGTTATACATACCTTCATACCTTCGATGGGACTTATGCCGATGCCAGTCTGATGTTGAGAAATACCATGGTAAACACCCTTGCCGCCGGTGTTATCGCCTCGGTCGCTGCCGGCAATGAAGGAGATATGCAGTATTCGTATCCTATTCCGCAAAATGTCAGAACGCCCGGCAACTGTCCGCCGCCCTGGTTACATCCCGACCAGACCACTACCGGTGGCACATCCGCCGTTGTATGCGTTGGCGCTACCGATAGCAATGACGCCGCCGCCTATTTTACCTCGAAAGGACCTGTTACATGGCAATCCATTGCAGGATATAACGATTATCCCTATAATCCCGGCATGGGGCTTATCCGTCCCGATGTCTGTGCGCCGGGAGTGGGTATAAAATCGTTAAGTTATAGTAATGTTAACGGCTATACCGACATGGACGGCACCTCCATGGCGACGCCCTGCGTGGCGGGCGTCATGGCACTGATGCTTTCCAAAAACATAGACCTCACCCCTGCCGAAATCTGCGAAATATTGGAGACGACCGCCGTGCATTTGCCCACGTCAACTTCACCGAAAGGCAATACATTCGGCTCCGGCAGAATTGACGCTCTGGCAGCAGTAATGGCTGTACCGGTCGGACCTATCGCCATTCACGAAGTAGCCATAGACGATTCGGAAGGCAACAACAACGGCAACGCCAACCCGAGCGAAACCATAAAATTCGACATGAGCCTAATCAATGAAAGCGACAATGCCGTCAATGGCGTATCTGTAACGCTTACCTCTTCGAGCGAATACGTTACCATTACTTCTGATTATGCCGAGTTTGGCAACTTCGCCGTAGGAGAGATAAAAACAGTAGAAGGCGCATTCACCTTTGAACTATCCTCATCAGCCCCGGCAAAAAAGACACTCCCCTTTACCGCCTTAATCGAGACCGACGACGATGCGTTTCCCCGTAGTTTTACTATTTCGGCTTTCGATTACGAATTGCATTTAACCGCTACCGCCCTTGACGACGCCTCCGGCAATGGCGACGGCATCTTAAACCCGGGCGAAACCGCCGATATCCTCCCAACCATAACCAACAAAGGCAACGAACCCGCAAAAGGCTTAACCGGCTTCCTGACCTCAAGTTCCGACGAAATCACCATCAACAGCAACACCGCCGGTTTTGGCGATATGGAGCCGGATCAAACCAACGCCGCGCCGTATAACGTTACCCTGAGCGCCTCCGCCGTTCCGGGCAGCGTCAACATCCCGTTCAACCTCTTGGTAACCGACGAAGACGGAAGAAAATCAACCTTTAATTTCGCTTATAAAGATAAATGTACGGTGGTGTTCGACCTGTACGACAGTTATGGCGACGGTTGGACAGGCAATGTATTACACGTAGCGTTCAGTGACGGCTCTCCAATACAAAACCTTACCATTAATGGTAACAACTCGTTTGCCACGTATTCGTTCGCCATCAATGCCGGCGTTACGGTAAGTCTGTCATGGACATCCGGCTCATGGACAGGGGAATGTTCTTTTGAAATCTATTACTTAGACGGCGACCCGATATACGCTGCATCAGGCAATCCCGGCTACGGCACCTTCTTCTCGTGGGTGGTCAACTGCGGCGGCTCCGCCGTAAACTGCGACCCAATAACCGACTTAGCCATAACCATTGACGATAACACCGCCGAACTCACCTGGAACGCCCCCGTCGGCGGAACGCCCACCTATTACGAAATCTATCACAACCTCGAATCCCTCGGAACCACCACCGAAACCCACTTCTCCGCCACCGTAAACAACGGCAACAACGAGTTCTGCGTCTATGCCGTCTTCAACGACTGCCTGATGCCACAATGTATCACCGCCTATGCCACTCTGATAGAGTGTGACCCGCCGACAGACTTGGTTTATACCGTCGGTCCCGCCGGTCTCGTTGACATAAGTTGGGACAGACCCGAAGACGACGCGAACTTGACCGGCTATAATGTTTACATCAATGGCGTGTGGGTTGTAACAACAACAGCGGAATACTATACCTTCTATGCTTTCGCCGGCGAAGTGGAGTACTACGTCTGCGTTACCGCACTACACAGTATGGACGGAACCGGCTGCGAATCGGAGATGCTTTGTGAAACCATCAACGTAACCATCCATTGCGACATCACGGTGGAACTGACGGCAGCCAGCGCTTTAGACGTCATCGAAATCCAACTGTCGTGGCTCCCCGTCTTAGACGGCTTTACCTATAATATATATAGAGACGCCGAACTGCTCATCGCCGTAACCGACAACGCCTACACCGACACCGACGTAGCACCGGAGACAACCTACTGCTACACCGTAACCGCCGTCTGCGCCGAAGCGTTAGAATCCGAACCTTCCAACGAAGAATGTTTGGATATTCCCGTTACCGGCATCAACGAAATAGACAATCAAATAAAAATCTACCCCAACCCGACGAGTGGGGAGTTAACGATATGTGATATGCGATATGAGATATGCGACATTGCAATATTCGATGTGATGGGACGAACAGTCCTACAATCGCACATCGGAAATCGTACATCGCATATCACATTTGATTTATCAAATGTCCCCGCCGGCGTCTATTTCCTTCGAGTAACTACCGAAAACGGCGTGATTGTGCGGAAGGTGATGAAAGAATAGATGTGAGATTGTGAGATGTGAGATATGAGAACGCTCCTCCTCGTTTCCAACGAGGAGGAGATTTTTTTTATCGCAACCATGTTCGGAAATTTTTTTGAGGTAGCGCAGGTTGCGCCTCCATTGTCTGAACCTTGATTTTCTTGATTTGCCTGATTGACATGATGGTTCATAAACATCCTGCTAATCCTTAACCCACATTGCAGCCTTTACCCCGTATCTATCTTATAATCAAGTTTATTATCTTTTTTGTTTTCAATTTCGCGCACTACAGATTTTTTTCTTACGAAGGGAGC
>WRLA01000060.1 GCA_009777825.1 Bacteroidales bacterium | reverse complement strand
CTACAAATGCTTCCGCAGAATCTTTTAACGCTAAAATTAAAGCCTTCAGAGCTACGCTCAGAGGTATCGTGGATGTGGACTTCTTTATGTTCCGCTTAGTCAAGATTTACGCATGACCTCCCCCCCCTCCCCACAACTTTTGCGGGTGAGCCCAGTTCTCCTAATTGTGAATCTTTCAAACAACAAAGGGCATCTCCATTGTGAAGATGCCCATTTGCTTTCATTATGAATACGTAAATCTATTTTATTACAATTTTTCGTGTAGCAGCGCCTTGCGACGATTTCACCTGCATCAGATAGACGCCTTGCGCAAAATCATTAACGCTGATTTCGTTATAATAACTGCCGATGAAGTTGTTCAGTGTTTCTTTATAAACTGCTTGACCGGTAACGTTATAGACGGTGATATTGAAGTCATCGGCGGTAGCGGTGTTGAATTTTATATTCAGTTTATCGCTTGCCGGATTGGGGTAAACCGAAAGGTCGTTGATGTTTTCTACTTCCCTGATACTTACCGGGTTGGTAGAATATTTTATTTCAAATCCTTTGCCGTTAATGAAAGCGTTGGAAGAGAAGATAACCGTTACTCCTTTTGGCGCTTTGGCCACAACTTTCGGAAGGATGTCGGGTGTTCCCGAAAAAGTTCCTAATGGTACGGCGTTTACATTATTATAAAACTTTATTTCATCTTTGCCTTCTTCGGTGTCTAAGCGAAGAAACTCAAGGGTGATTTCCGTGTCAGGATCGGTAATTCCGTCAGGGGTTATAAGCCATTTACAAGAAGCGCCATTAGCATAATTTACACCTTCGGGCGAACCGTCTGAAATTATTCCTGCGGCGTCGTATAATTCAATATCGTCTTTACAATGTTGTTTTTCCGTTGCCGTGTATGTAATCAAAAATCCTTTTCCTGTTGCTGATAAGGCGGAACTGGTAAATTTCACCAAAATTTTGCCGCTCGTTGTTTTTACTGCTGCAAAAGGTTCGTTGCCGGAATATTCGCCCAAAAGCGGTGCGCTTTCGTCGGCTCCGTCATAGATTCTGAGATAGTCGCCTGAGGCTAAGTCAATTTTGTTGCAAGTAAAAGTAAAACTTTCCACTTCGGTTCCGGTGGATTCGGGATCAAACAACCATGTGGCGGTTACGCCTTTCTTATAATTGGCTATCGGTTCCGAACCGTCGGTTAACATCCCTTTCAAATAGGGAAGAGTCCAACTGCCATTACAATCAACGGGATAGCCTTTTGAACGGTCGGGGATGAAATTGACGACTGCGCCGCCGCTTGTTGTAAATTCATCAGGTTTGTCCGCAACAAAATAGCCATTAGCGCTACCGCTCCATCCGAAGTTATAGTGGAACATGTCATTCGAGTCGTAGCCATCGCAACAGAAAGCATGACCGCTGCCGTCTTTATACGAATACCCCGAGTTATAAGTAGGCTGTCCTGCATCCAACTGCTCTTTCAATCTTGCAGCCCATTGTGCTGTAGTGGCATTGCCTTTTTGAACAAATTGTGCGCTTTGGTCATATTTAAAATAGTTTTTTATAGCAGACGGCACCGCAGCAGATTGTGCGCCCGATCCGTCTTTACAATATTGCATACTAACAGCAATACCGGCATGGTATTGCAACAGGGCAATGGGTTCATACAAGTAATTATTGGCATTGATTTCGGGTGTGCCGAACATGCCGTTGTAGTCATAGTATGTATCTTCGAAGTTGGCTCCTATGGGCTCAAAGTCCGTTCCGTGAGCACATTTTGAGGGTTTGTATGTTTTTGTCCCTGTTCCTTGCCAGGGCCAACGCCAATAGTACATGACCATGCTCATTGCCGTAGCAACGCATCCGGCATAAGCCCGTCCGCCCGGACCGCCGTCTGCGGTCGGTGCATAATAGTTATACGGGTAATCTTGATTCCACAGCGCCGTCATGGGGGCAACTTTTACCTCTGTTATGCCTCTATCCATCGGATTGTCGCTGGCGTAGCGTTCCCATTTTTCGGTATATTCCGGTTGTGCGGCGATATTTCTTTCTTGGATAAAAGTGATCATATCCGAAAATTCTACCAGCAAATCTTTAAAAGCGTCCGGCATATTGCCTTCTTCGTAATAGCCATCGGGAGAGTATCCCAAGATGGGCGTAAAGTGGTCTTCTGCCGATACGATGACGTAGCCGCCTTTTTCAAAATTGAACACGTAAAGAACGGTGGCGCCCTCTTTTTGAATGTTAAACGTCTCCGAAATCATGGCGGCGCGGGTCAGCCCGTCGGACATGACAACTCCGGAAAGAAAGTTCGTCGCAACTTTCGCAGCATTTTCTTTGGTCACGATCGCTGCAGATGCATTGACTGTGAGAAACATACAGAACAATGCCATTAAAATTTGTTTGGTGTACTTCATAAACTATAAAATTAAATTAATATTTCTATTTTTTTGCCTGCAAAGGTAATAATTTTTTTGTAATGGTAACTTATTGAACAACTATTTTTTGCGTCGTAGCGCCTTTCGACGATTTCACCTGCATCAGATAAACGCCTTGCGCCAAATCATTAACGTTGATTTCGTTATGATAACTGCCCACGAAGTTATTCAGCGTCTCTTTATAAACTGCCTGACCGGTAACGTTGTAGATGGTAATATTGAAGTCATCGGCGGTTGAAGTGTTGAATGTTATATTCAGTTTCTCGCTTGCCGGATTGGGATAAACCGAGAGGTCGTTAATGTTTTCTACCTCTTTGATGCTTACCAGAACGGTAGAATATTTTATTTCAAATCCTTTACCGTTAATAAAGGCGTTGGAAGAGAAAGTAACCATGACGCCTTTTGCTTTTTTGGCAACAACTATCGGGAGTTCGTCGTCGGGTCCGTATGATCCCGAAATAGGGCTTCCTATTGGTTTTGCTCCTTCATAATTAAAAAACTTTACCTCATCTTTGCCTGCTTCGGTGTCTAAGCGAAGAAATTCAAAAGTGATTTCTGTGTCAAGTGTGGCTCCGGCAGGTTCTATATACCACTTACAGCCCACAGCATTAGCGGCATAATTCACGCCTTCGGGCGAGCCGTCGGTGAATTGTCCGGTGGGGGTGGTAAAATAAATGTCGCCTTTACAGTGTTGTGTATCTTTTGCTTTGTATGTAATCAGAAAACCTTTTGCTGTCTCCGAGTCGGCTGCGCTGGTAAATTTCACCAATACTTTGCCGCCGGTGGATGTTACGGTCTCAAATGCGGCGCTTCCGGTAAACTTACCCAAAGAGGGGGCTTCGTCATTTTCTCCGTCGAAAATCTCAAGGTAGTCGCCTGCTGCCAAGTCTATTGCGTTGCAGGTGATGGTGATGTAGTCAACGGCGTCTCCATATTGCGTGGGGTCGAGTAGCCATGTGGCGGTTACGTCCGGCGCATAGTTGTCTATCGGTCCCGAGCAGTCAGCCAACATGCCTCTCATGTGTGTGAGCACCCAATTGCCGTTGCAATCAATCGGATAGCCTTGTGAGCGGTCGGGGATAAAATTGATGACTGAGCCAACGTTCGATTTGAATTCTCCGGGCTGATCTGCAACAAAATAGCCGTTAGCCTGTCCGCTCCATCCGAAGTTATAGTGGAACATATTATCCGAGTTATAGCCGTCGCAGACGAAAGCATGTCCGCCCGACGGTGAATGTCCCGATGTATAAACAGGCTGTTTTGCATCCAACTGTTCTTTCAGCAAGTCAGCCCAAGCGTCGGTATTAGGATAATTTTTACGTTCAATGTACTTGATACTTGGGTCATACTTAAAGTAATTTTTCATGGCTATCGGCACTGTCCCCGAATTGGCTCCCGACCCGCCAGGACAATAAGCCATGCTCACAGAAATGCCTGTGTGGTATTGTAACAGGGCAATCGGCTCGTACATATAGTCGTCGGCAGTGAGTGCGGGGGTGCCATACATGCCGTTATAATCGTAGTAGGTCTCGCCGAAGTTGGCTTCTAAAATTTCCATTTGCACACCGTTGCACTTTTCCGGTACGTATTTTTTCTCGCCGACGCCTTGCCAGGGCCAGCGCCAGTAATACATGATCATACTCATTGCCGTAGCCACGCAGCCGGCGGGCGTCTTGCTGCCGTTAACGGTCGGCGTATAATAGTTATACGGAGACTCTTGGTTCCATAGCGCCGTCATGGGGGCAACTGTTACCTCTGTTATGCCTCTATCTGTCGCATTGTCGTCGGCGTAGCGTTCCCATTGTGCGGCGTATTGCGGTTCGGCGGCGAGGTCGTTTTCCTGAATAAACGCTATCACGTTGGAAAACTCTTCCACCAGAAATTCAAAACCGTCCGGCATGTTACCTTGGTCGTAATAGCCATCGGGCGAGTATCCCACGATGGGCGTAAAGCAGTCGTCTGCCGAAACGATGGCATAGCCGCTTCTCTCAAAATTGAACACGTAAAGAACGGTAACGCCCTCTTTTTTGATGTCGAACGATTCCGAAATCACGGCGGCACGGGTCATCCCGTCGGACATGACGACGCCGGAAAGATAGTTCGTTGCAACTTTTGCGGCTTTTTCTTTTGTTACGCTCGTTGCGGATGCATTGACTGTGAGGAAGATACAGAACAATGCCATAAAAATTTGTTGGGTGTACTTCATAAAGTATAAAATTAAATTAATATCCCTATTTTTTTGCGACTGCAAAGGTACGAAATTTAATTAGAACGGATACCCGATCCCGAAATTTAAAATAACGCTCGAAAGTTTGGTTTGTCGGACGCTCCATTTGTCGTTGTCGTTGCCGGGGTTATAGAGTGGAAGTCCGAGGTCGAGACGGACTATCAGGATGTCAATGTCGAAACGGACGCCGAAGCCTGCATCCCAGTAGAGTTCGTTGTAGAAATCTTTAAATCGGAAGTGTCCGTTTTGGAAATCGTCATCTTTTTTCAGCAGCCAGACGTTGCCTAAGTCGGTAAACAGCGCGCCTTTCAACATTCCGGAGATGGTGAAACGGTATTCGCCGTTGACTTCTAACTTAACGTCTCCACTCCGCTCGTATTTTAGTTCGGGCGGGGCGATGTAACTGCCCGGTCCGACGGAGTTGATTTGGAAACCGCGCAGGTCGTTGGTCCCGCCGCCGAAAAAACTCTTTTCAAAGGGTAACGACAGCGCATTGCCATACGGAACGCCCACGCCCGAAAAGAACCGGAACACGAGATGGTCGCGCGCGGCGTTGATGTATTGATACCTCCGAAACTCAAAATAACCTTTAAGGTACTGCGCATAACGAATGTTGAACAGCGTGTAATAGTCGCTCATCGCCTCGCCGGTTTTGGGGGAGTGAAACAGCGAATTGACGCCGTATAGCAAATTCCCGCACGATTCGGCAGAAAACCGGAAGTATGAAAAGTTGCGTTTCCGTCCGACTTCCTGAGTACTATATAATATGGTATAGTTCATAGCCATGATAAAGTGGTCGGAGTACTGTTCGGCAAGTCGGCGACTGCGATAACCCAATAATATCGAATCGAAACGGGGCGTTTTATCAATTTTCACCAAGTTGACGTCCAACACGGTTAAGTTGTGCGACATTTTCTGTTCCGGTTTCCAACTGTAGCCAAACGAGCCGAGAAAGAGATTGCGCACATAGTCGGGACGGCGTTGGTAGTTGTATCCAAAGTTGAGGTTGGTACTCGGACGGAAAAAACGGGGAAAGCGGTACGGACTTACCGGCGCCAAAAAACGTGGAAAAGAGAGCGTTGCCTGCACGCCGCCGTCCAGCGTATTAAAGAACCAGAACGTTTTTTGCTCGTCCACCGCGCCGAAAGTCTGCTGTATCTCCATCGCTCCTTTCAAGCGCACGGTCAGAGTCTCCGAGCCTCGAAAAAGATTTCGATTGCTCCACGAGATTCCCAACGACGTTCCCAACGTGCCGACGTTGTCCGTCGTAGCCTCCACATCCAACGAGAAGGATCGTTTAACGCCCTCTTCCAACAAAATATTGCCGTGCAGCCATCCCACGTCGGAAGTGTCGGCGTACTGCGCACGCGGAATGGTGTCGAAGGTAACGGAAGCGTAACCTATCGCCGACAGGCGCATCAGGTTGGAACGCGCCGACTGGGTGTTCGCCTGACTGTAGAGGTCGCCCGGCTCAATGTATATGTTGGGCAGCAAGGCGCGGTTGCGGATATACTTCTTGTCGCCCGTTTCAACTATCTGAAAAGAAACGGTATCGGCGAAATTATCGTAGGAAAGTCGTCGCAGCGTCAGTGTATCGGACAAGGTAAGATCTTGTCGCTCCTTCGAATAATAGGGTTGTATGTTGAGGTCGTTGATGAAATATTTTTTGTCGTACAGGGCGTCGTAGGTCTCTTTATTGTTGGCTTTCAATAGCGGGTTCGGTTTGATGTTGAGGGTAACTTTCAGGGTTTGGTTTTGGAAGGCGCTGTCAATTTCAAAGAAGATATAATCGGGGGTGAACATGTAGTATCCGCTGTTTTTCAGAAAGTCCGTAAGTCTGTCGCGGACGTTGCTCATGGCGTAATAATCGTACTGTCTGCCGGCACGCATAGACCTTAAATAGGGCGACAGAAGTTCTTCAATCTCTTTATTTTCAATATCATAAACGACTTCATTGATAAAATAAGGCTTGGTCAAAGCCGCCGAATAGGTAACGCGCATCTTATACGGATTGCGTTTCTTTGGGGCAAACGAATAGTCCACCGTTGCGCCGAAGTAGCCTTTGTTGTGAAGGTAGGCGGTCATCTTCTTGGCGCTTTGGGCGATCCGCGCCTCGTCGAAATAGGATGGCGGCTTGTCGGAAACTTTTTGCAGCCGTTTTTTGAACTTCGTCTCGTGCTGATTGTACATCCACACGTTCATGTTCAGAAACGACTTATTCTTCTTCGGCGCAACGTACGCCTCCAAGTCGGAAACCAACGCCTTCTCACTTTTCGAAGATTGATTCTTTATCTCGACTTTGTTCTTTTTGATGATGGACTGCCCCTCCTGCAAGTTACGCCGCAACGAACAAGACGACAAACCACACAGCATCGCAACAAAGAAAATGAGAAATAAACGTGGATTTTTCACACGTCCCGTGATATTTTTAGTCATAAAATCCATCTTCGGTTTTCAAAGTGCAAACATACAACTTTTTTTGGTTTTTTTGCCACGTTGCGGGTCAAGCCCGCAATGACGAGCACGAATTGACACGAAAAAAAACACGAAAAATCTCTGTGAAACTTTGTGCTTCTCTGTGCCTCTGTGCTGAAAAAAAAACGACTATAGAAGGTGTAATATTGTGTTTTCCAATATTTTACTCAACACAGAGACGCAGAGAACACGGAGTCTCACAGAGAAAATTCTCAACTTTCAACAAAAAACATTACCTTTGCAAATAAATTTTAATACATGAAAAAATTTTTTGTAACCCTTGGCTTTATCTATATTTTTTGTCACAGCCTCTGTGCCATCCCGAATTTTTACCTGATTACCATCGGGGAGGCGAAAGAGCCATACGCCATGTACGGGCATACGGCAATACGCATCGCCGACACCGCCTTGAACATGGACTTTGTCGTTGACTGGGGCGTGTTCAACTTCAACCAACCCAACTTTTACCCCAACTTCGCCAAAGGCAACATGATATACACAACTGATACGCAACCGTTTACGGGATTTCTCTATTACAACCACCGTTCCGGCAAGGGTGCGGTCATGGAAGAGATCTTATTGAACGACCAGCAGAAAATACGCCTATGGCTGGCGCTCAGTCAGATGCTCGAACCGGAAAACCGCGACTACCGCTACCGTTTCCTCTACGACAACTGCGCCACACGTCCGCGCGACCTCATGGAAATGGCTTTGCAGGAAGATCTGATTTACCCCGAAAATCCACCTTTCGACGGAACGTATCGCGACATGCTCAAACAGTATCAAAACGTAAATCTGTGGTACGACCTCTTGATAGACATCGTGTTAGGCTCCCGCATTGATATAAAACCCGACATCAGAGAACAGATGTTTTTGCCCGAATATTTGAAAGCGTGCTGGGAAACCTCATCCGTGTTAGACTACGGCAACGACGACGACGGCATAAGCATATTGTCCGGCGACGGCACACATCCACTACTCGGAGCGCCCGTCGTCCTGTCCGAAAAAACGCCGTTGGCGAAGACGCCACGCTGGCTCGCTCCCGAAATAATCTTCATCCTGCTCTTCTTCGTCATCCTCATACTCGACATCCTCAAAGCAGGACGACGCTTTCTGCGCCTCTTCGACATACTCTTTTTCGGGGTTTTGATATTTTTCAGCCTCCTTATCATCTTTCTGTGGGGCTTCAGCGAACATTTGGAAGCCCACGACAACTATAACATCCTCTGGCTCACACCGCTCTACATCTTCACCCTCATCGGATTGCTAAAACAGAAAAAAATCCTGCTCATTGCCACCTGCTGTTATCTGGCGCTCTTTCTCATCCTGATGGTTTTCAACGTTTTCCCTCAACAGTTTCCACTGACGGCATACCTCGTGGCGCTTATTATTGGCGAGCGGTGCGTGGGGAAAATTGTGAGAGCGTAAGATTTGCGGAAAAGTCCTTGACTTCTCGCAGAAAATTCATGATTACTTCCGTAGATACTCCGCAATGCGTGCCGATATTAGTTCTATGGCGACGCTGTTTTCACCTCCTTGCGGGACGATCAGGTCGGCGTAATGTTTGGAGGGTTCGATAAACTGTTGGTGCATGGTTTTCACATACAGTTCGTAGTGTTGCAATGCCTGTTCGTAGTTGCGTCCGCGTTCGAGGACGTCGCGTCGAATGATGCGCATCAGTCTGTCGTCGGAGTCGGCGTCCACAAACACTTTTATATCAAACATATCCCGCACTTTCTTATCGGTAAATATCAAGATGCCTTCCACAATCAGCGCTTTTCCGGGATAAATCGGCGTAGTCTCTTTCAGACGGGCGCAGGTAACGTAAGAATACATCGGACATTGAACGACTTTGTTGTTTTTCAAATCGTTCACATGTTGGGCAAGCAGGTCAAATTCGATAGAGTCGGGATGGTCAAAATTGATTCGGGCGCGCTCTTCCGGCGAGAGGTAGCCGTTGTCTTTGTAGTACGAGTCTTGCGACATGATTACTACCGAATCGGTAGGCAGAGAGTTTACTATTTTTTTTACGACGGTCGTCTTTCCGCTGCCCGAACCGCCTGCAATACCTATGGTTAGCATATATCAGAATGTGTTTATTTTGCAAAGGTACGTATCACCTTAAATCTTTAAATCTTTAAATTTTTAAATTTACTCCAAGTAAACGTCAAGTTGTCCGCTCAGCAGCATCAGCGAGATTTCGCACACTTTCGCATTATATTCTGCCAGCAGGATGCGTTCTTCGGCGAGGAGCAGGTTATTTTGCGCTTCGCGCAGTTCTATGCCCGACAGGTCGCCGAGTTTGTAGCGTTCGATGGCTATTTCGTAGTACTCTTCGGCTACTATCAGATTGTCCCGTTCCAAGTTGACGAGTTCGATGTTGTTGCGGTACGCCATCCAGATGTTGGAAAAGTCGGCGGAGATGGAGAGCGCTAACTGCTCCTGTTGGAGGTTGCGGTTTTCTATGGCGAGATGGGCGTTTCGCTGTTCTCGTCGGCGGTTCATCCCGTCGAAGACGGTGAAACCCAAGGTGAGACCATAATTTAATCCTAAAACATTCTGCTTGCTATAACTCCCTGAGCCATAATGACTTTGTGAATATCCATATCCTGCGTTCAATTTCAGATAGGGATAGTTGCGGCTTCGTATCACCTTGTAATCCAAGTCGCTCAGCGTTTTATTTTTCTCCGCCAGCAATAGATATGCGTTGGACGACAACGTTTTAGACCAAACGCCCTCTTGTTCCAAAAGAGCGTTGAACTGTATGGTCGAATCCGCGACGACGGTATATTGGTCAATGTTGTCCACAGCCATCAGTTCGTTCAGACGGATTCGCGAGGCGTGTAGATCTTCCGCTTGGCGCAGCAGGCGGGAACTGTCGGTGTTGAAGTCCGCACGGGCTTGTTGCAGGTCGTGGCGCGACATGGAGCCGATGTTGTAACGGGCTTCGACGATACGCAGACGCTCTTTCGAGAGGGCGACGGCGGTTTTCAGGTTGGTCATGCTGATATTTTGGCGGATGTAGTTGTAATATTCCGTTACCAACTCCGCGATGAAGTTTTCGACGGTGATGCGTGTCTGCAAGGCGCCTGTCTGTTGTAGTTCTTTGAGACGTTCGTAGTTGGCTTGTATCTTCAGACCGTCGAAAATCGTCCAGTCCAAAGCCACTCCTGCACTCATGGTGTTGTTGTTGATGCCGTGCAACGTCTCTTTTTCGCCGTCAACCGGATATTGCGTAACGTCGTTCAGCGTTCCCGAATATCCGCCGTTCAGCCCTACGACGGGCAGGTAACCCGCATTGCCGGCGGTGGCGTTGTTGTTGGCGATTTGTTCCTCGTTGCGAACAAGGCGAATGTCGTAATTTTGTGCTAATCCCACCTCCAAACAGCGTTGAAGGCTATAAATGTCCTGCGCCTCCATCAGAAAACCCGACAGGCAGAGGAGAAAGAGGGTGATGATATGTTTTTTCATCGTAAAAAACTATTGAACTTCTATTTTTGTTACACTGATGCCTTTGGCTGTCTCTATTTTCAGCAAATATAATCCCTGTTCGACGCCCGAAACGGAAAAAGTATGCGAAACGGCATCGGCTGCATCTATCGTTTTCACTATCACGCCCGCCATGTTAATCCATTCAACTTTGCGCAGGGACGCCTCGGTTTCAACCGTTACCGTCGCTCCCCGTGAGACGGGATTGGGAAATATTTTTACTTTCACTCCTTCCAACTCGCCGATAGCCACGCTTTCAACGACGATATAATTCTCTTTCAGCATGGTGTCGCTGCCGTCGTCGTTGGCTACCGTCAGTTTTACGTCGAAAACGCCTTCATTTTCATATACGACGGTCGGATGTTGCTCGTCGCTCGTTTCCGGCGTTCCGCCCTCGAAAAACCACTCCCAAGTAGCGGCGTTCTCGGAAAAGTCGGTAAACTGAACGGTTGCTCCCGGGGTAATATGTGTTTGGTCGGCAATAAAATCGGCTACGGGGAAGATGGTTTCCGTAACGGTGATGTAGTTTTCTTTGGTTGTTGAATGTTTGCCGAAGATGTTTTCGGTTGTCAATGTTACGGAGTAGGTTCCGGGGTGTTTATAGACGATGACCGGATTTTGCTCTTCGCTGCTTTCGGGCGTTCCGCCTTCAAAGTTCCAATTCCACGTAGTCGGTTCATTATCAGTCATATCGGAGAATGAAACGCTGTGATTTGCCGTGATGGTGGTCGGGTCGGCAGTGAAATCGGAAATGGGCGGCAAGCCGATTTGGATATATCCTTCTTTTAACATAGAACCCTCTCCGTAAGCATTGGTTGCGACTAATTTAACGTCAAGGTATTCGGCTTTGCCGGATTTTTTTGCGTTGTAGGTAACAACGGGATTTTGTTCTGTGCTGGTCTCGGGCGTTCCGCCTTCGAAATACCATTGCCACTGGTTGGTACAGTTGGTGGAGAGGTCGCTGAACTGCACCGTTGTCTCTTCTCCTTCGATGAGGATGGTTTTGTCGGCGGTAAAGTCGGCGACAGGCGGCTCAGCAGGCGTTGTTATGGCATTCAATTCGATGTTTTGCACTATTTGCTGACGGTCGGCAACGGTGATGGTTTTTGTTTGCGAAGTATATCCGTCGGCGGAGTAAGTTACCGAATACGTCCCGCCTTTTATCGGACGGACGTAGTAACCCACGCGCGGGTCGGTCATCACGTAAGATTCGTTCACATCGTGAACGTTGATAAATATTTTTGCATAAACAGGCTCTTTCGTACAGGCGTCGGTTACGGTGCCGTGGATGCCGTACAGGGCTTGTTGGGTGTAGTTCAGAAATGAGCGGTAGTTGTAGTTCCAATAAGTAGTCAGTTGGCTTGCGGGAGGAGTTTTCGTATCGGATATTTCCAAACAAAATTCACGGGTATGGTCATAATAATTGGCATAATCTTGTCGTCCGCCAGAAATCATATACCAGTTGCAACCTCTTACGACGCCATTATTATAAATATTCATATAATTACTTGGACTATAGAGATGTACGGTGTCTGCATATTCACGACAGACATAATACCACCATGCCTCGTCAGCGGTTAAAGTGGTTTTGTTATCCCACGGATAGTTACAGACTTCCGAGCCGCCGTGCAGGTTACACGCTAAGTTAAATTTTTGCTCTTGCTGCAATATCATAAAGTAGTCGGTTTCAGGCTGTAATGGTCCATATCCGGGAGGGATATTTCCATTATAAACATCATCGTAGTAATTTCTGTTTAAATCTTTGTTGTTTGCATTGTTGCGTCTTGCTCCGGAAACCGAGCCATTCCCCGTCCAATATGTTCCATCCGGATTTGCCAAAGGATTAATCCAGATTTCCATATTATCCAACAAAGAGGTAATCCGCTCGTCTGTCCCGTAATTGCTTAATAAATAGTCAATATAGCGCAGCATCAATACATATCCGGTACATTCGTCTCCGTGCATGGTGGAAGTCCAAAACATCTGCGGCTCGGCTTCGCGAACGTTTACATTTTTACTGATAACACAGGCTAAGAGTTTTCGGCTTTGAACGGAAGTCCCAAACTCCACCAACCGGCAAATATCGGGATAATCAATGGAAAACTGCTGCATCATCAAAATGTAAGCGTCGTAATCAGGGTAAAAATCCCAATCGGCTCTGCTTTTTTGGATAGTAGCAAAGTCTTTCATGTTCAGTTCTTCGGGCGTTAAAACGGGCTTTTCGACGATTTCGTAAGGGATGTTCAAGGTCAAAAACTGCTCAAACTCCTCTTTGTTGGTGTAGGCAATGACTTCATTGTCAATAACATTATCAATAGAAACCATGCGCGTCAATGTTTCCAACTGACTTCTGTCCTGAATTTGAAATTTGATGATTACTTCGGGCGAATGGACGAAAAGCCGGTTGACGTCGTCTTGCGAAAAAGCAAGCAGGCTGACGAATAAACTCAAAATGAGTACGGATAATTTTTTCATGGTCGGAATTTTATTTTAGTATTTCGGTAACTTGTTCGATGGAGAGGTTGGTGATGTCGGCGATGGTGGCGATGGGGATTCCGGCGCGGTGGGAGTTGATGACTGTCTGCTCTTCTTTGGCTTTGAGTTTGGCTTCCGCCGCTTCTTTTTCGGCTTTGAGTTTGGCTCGCTCGGCTTCGCCTTTTTCGATGCCGATGGCTTCGCCTTCTTCGCGTCCTTCTTCGCGTCCTTCGGCGCGTCCTTCGGCGCGTCCTTCGGCGTGTCCTTTTGCATCAGCGTTGGCTATCATCTGGTCTGATATCATGGTATCAACCTGCCACTGGTAGTAGGCGTCTAACTGTTCTTTGGTGTAGGCGCTCTGTTCCATGTATTCCAGCGCTTCGCGTATGTATTCGTTTTCTAACAGTTCCGGAGAAATTTCCGTTGTGCTTTCGTTGATCTCCGTC
>WRLA01000059.1 GCA_009777825.1 Bacteroidales bacterium | reverse complement strand
TTGAGGTTTTTTGGATTAAGATGAAGAATATTACGCATTAGGGCGATTTGCGATTTGCGATGATATTTTTTGTTTATCTTGCATTGGCTTCTTCTCTATCAAACTTATAATCGGCAGGCATGACCAGTCCGAAATCGGTAAATGTTATTTCTTTTTTTTCGATACGATATTTGTGCAATAAAAAAAAAGTTGTATCTTTGCACCGCTTTTATGGTATGAAGACATTATCACTATTAAATGCAAACAAGATTTAATTTTCAAATTTATTTCCTGAAAAACTGATTTTTCTCTATTTAAGAGAAGTTATTTATATAACATTTTTGATTTATGTACAAAAAAAATGAACTGCTTTCAAAGCGGGTTTCCGAGTTGCAAAACATTGCAAAAGAGTTAGGTTATGATGTAGAAGGTCTGAGGCGTCCCGAACTTGTAGATATTATCTACGTTCACTATCGCCCCGAATTACTTTCCGAAGATGATGAAACGCCAAAGCCCAAAAAACGGGGACGCCCACCGCGTTCCGCCATGGACACCACCAAAAGCGCGATAGTCCAATCGAAACAATTAAACATCCCCGAAGATGGCTTATCGAGTGATATTGGCGCCGTGGAGATGGAACAGGAAGACCCAAGGCGCTCCAGGCGTAGAAGAATCAGAAACGAAGCCGCTATCGCTTCGTCAAACATGTCGTCGAACGAACTGTTCTCTGTCCCGGAAGAGTTTATTCAGAGTATCGCCGAGTCGGGCATTCTGCTCTCCGACGGAATCTCGCCAAAAGATTTTTCGATTGACGCTTTTAAATCTCCCCAACAAGAGAACGGCGACAGGAAAGAGCCTACGACGTGGAACACTCCGACGGAAAAACCGGCAGAAAACATTGAGACGTCATCGCCTCATCCCGACATCATCTTTGCCGCCGACCCCGTCGCCGTAGAAAAAACAAAGAAATACAAACATATACACAAAAAAGAGTTTGCCCGACAAGAACATCAGTCACAGCAACATCCTGCTAATCAGCAACATACTCATAAACAGTCTGCTAATCAGCAATACCCTAATCAACAGCCTGCTAATCAGCAATATACTAATCAACAGCCCGCTAATCAGCAATATACTAACCAACAGCCTGCTGCCCAACAATCGCCATCCCCAAAAGGATTTAACGGTGCCATCACCTGCGAAGGAGTGTTGGAAATCATGCCCGAAAGTTACGGATTTTTGCGCTCTTCCGACTACAACTACCTGAGTTCGCCCGACGATGTTTACGTTTCACAGTCGCAAATCAAACTGTTTGGCTTAAAAACGGGCGATACTGTTCGCGGAGCCGTCCGCACGCCAAAAGAGACTGAAAAATATTTTCCACTGCTGAGAGTAGATCTCATCAACGGTCTCGACCCCGCCAAAGTGCGCGACCGCGTGCCTTTCGACTTCCTGACACCGCTCTTCCCCGAAAAAAAATTCAAACTCACCGAACACCAACACGCTACGCTCTCCAGCCGCATCGTGGACATGTTCACCCCGATAGGAAAAGGACAGCGCGGCTTGATTGTGTCGCAACCAAAAACAGGTAAAACAGTGCTATTGAAAGAGATAGCCAATGCCATCGCTCATAACCATCCCGAAGCCTATCTGATAGTGTTGCTCATTGACGAGCGTCCGGAAGAGGTAACCGACATGAAACGCAGCGTCAATGCGGAAGTCATCAGTTCCACATTCGACGAACCCGCCGACCGACACGTGAAAATCGCCAACATCGTGTTGGAAAAAGCAAAGCGGTTGACCGAATGTGGGCATGACGTAGTCATTTTGTTAGATTCCATCACCCGTTTGGCACGCGCCTACAACACCGTAGCGCCCGCATCGGGGAAAGTGTTGTCGGGTGGAGTAGAGGCTACCGCGCTCCATAAACCGAAACGTTTCTTCGGAGCAGCACGCCAAATCGAAAACGGCGGCTCGCTCACCATCTTGGCAACAGCGCTCACCGAAACAGGCTCCAAGATGGACGAAGTCATCTTCGAAGAGTTCAAAGGAACCGGCAACATGGAACTGCAACTCGACCGCCGACTCTCCAACAAGCGCGTTTATCCATCCATAGATATCGTCGCTTCGAGTACACGCCGCGACGACCTGCTGTTGGATGCCGAAATCCTGCGACGCACATGGACGCTACGCGCTTTCCTCGCAGAAATGAACCCCGTAGAAGCCATGCAGTTCCTCCAAGAACGCATGCGCAGAACACGCAGCAATGAAGAATTTTTGGTTACGATGAACCAGAAATGATGCGGAGTATTAACCACTATATTGCTATGATGCAAACCTCATTTTCACCTAATTTAAATGACAAAACAACCTCAGTAGCAAATGATTGTGATTTTTTTCTTAACCTCATTACCTCATTTAACTTTGCATAAAAATTGAACAGTGAAAATAGAATATAACAATCTTTACACCCATTTTGTATTTACAACCTTGAACAGGTTACCTCTAATTTTGGAGAAATACCGTGTAAGAATTGAAAAATATATTAACGATAATCGTTTATGTGTTGGGATTTTTCAATGGCAACAGTCGTGTTCTGCTTTTTCGGTGTCAAAACGCAACATACACGATCTATGTGAATACATTGAAAATCAAAAGGAGCATCATAAAACACAAAGTTATACCGAAGAATACGAAGGATATGTCAAATTTTATCAACAAACAATTCGTAAAACAACAAACAAACAATGAGGTAATGAGGTTAGGGTTTGTTGGTAATCATTGGCTACTGAGGGTGTTTTGTTGTTAAATTAGGTGAAAATGAGGTTGAAATTACGAGAAATATGATGAAATTGAACACCCCATTGATTATCGCCGGTCCATGCAGCGCAGAGAGCGAAAAGCAGATTTTAACCACTGCTCAAGCGTTATCAAAACACCCCCAAATAAACTTTTTGCGAGCCAGCGTGTGGAAACCCCGCACCTTTCCGGGGGATTTTGAGGGCGTTGGCGTCGCCGGTCTCGAATGGCTCAGAAAAGCCAAAGAGGCAACCGGACTGAAAACCTGTACGGAAGTAGCCCATGCCGTACATGTGGAACAGGCTGTGAAAGCAGGCATTGACATGGTCTGGATCGGCGCCCGCACTACCGTAAATCCGTTTCTAGTGGAAGAGATTGCCGAAGCCGTTGCCGCTTACAACGTTCCGGTGATGGTGAAAAATCCGGTAAATCCCGACCTTGACCTCTGGATCGGCGCCATCGAACGTTTTATCAGAAGAGGCGTCGAACAGATTGGCGCCATCCATCGCGGATTTTCGGGCTACCGCAAACTCATCTATCGCAACGAACCTTTTTGGGAAATTGTCTTTGAACTGAAACGCCGCTACCCGACCATCCCCATCATCAACGACCCAAGCCATCTCACCGGCGACAAAGCGTTAGTACGGGAAATGTGCCAAAAAGCCCTTGACCTCGAAGCCGATGGATTGATGATAGAGGTGCATCCGCATCCCGAAAAAGCGCTGACCGACCAAAAACAACAACTCTCCTTTGACGAACTTTCGGATTTACTGAAATCGTTGGTCTATCGCAATCCCAAAGAGACCTCACCCTCGTCCGACATCCTGAAAATACGCACTCAGATTGACGAGATTGATTCCGAAATCATCAAACTCCTGTCGCACCGCATCGGATTGGTACGGGAGATAGGCGACATCAAACATAAAAACCGCATGACGATCCTGCAGATGGAACGTTGGAAAGAGGTAGTCGAAACCCGCCTTGCCCTCGGAGATGCCGTCGGCGTAGAACGCGATTTCTTGATGAAAATACTGCAAATCATCCATGAAGAGGCGCTGAGGGTGCAGGAGAACACAGATGACACGGAAAACACAGATTAAAAACGGATTTTATTCCGACAATTTTGTATCTTTGCCGAATATTTTTTAAACATAATACTATAATGAAGATAACAAAATTAGAACAGATGTTAGGAGTCCTTCAAGGCGAAGGAACAAAAAAACGGTTAGTAGCGGCGTATGCCAATGATTCTCACACACTTGGAGCGGTAAGCGACGCCATTGACAGAGGTATCGTAGAAGCCATCTTGGTAGGCGACGAAGCCACCATACAGAAAGTATGTATGGAAGAAAAGATTGATATTAAGAAGTTTAGTCGCATCGTGCAGGAAGCCGACGAGCAGAAAGCAGCGGCGAAAGCGGTGGAATTAATCAACGCCGGCGAGGGCGACATCCTGATGAAAGGCTTGGTCAGCACCGACAAATACATGCGCGCCATCCTAAACAAGGAAAAAGGGTTGATGCCTCCGAAAGCCATTTTGAGCCATGTGGGCGTGATGGAAGTCTCTACCTACCACAAACTTATCATCGCTTCCGACATGGCGATCATCCCGCAGCCCGACCTGTCGCAGAAATTAGCCATCACCAACTTCGTCATCAAAACGGCACATTCGTTGGGCATCGAAAAACCGAAAGTCGCCTTAGTTGCCGCTACCGAACAGATGTCCGCCGGCATGCAAGCCTGTGTTGACGCCGCCATCATCGCCAAAATGGCTGACCGCGGACAGATAAAAGACGCCTACGTGGACGGTCCGTTAGCCGTGGACGTTGCCGTGGACGAAGAGAGCGTGCAGATTAAAAAGTTGGTCAGCACTGTCGCCGGCGACGCCGACGCTCTAGTGTTCCCAAATATCGAATCGGGCAATGTGTTTTACAAAACATGTACCAAGTTCTGCAAAGCCGAGTTAGCGGCGATGGTGGTAGGAGCGAAAGTTCCCTGCATCCTCTCCTCACGCGGCGACTCGACGCTTACCAAACTCTATTCCATAGCCTTAGCCGCAATCTGTGCATAATTTAAAATACGAATTGCCATGACAGCAGATAAAAAACGGATATTGACCATCAACCCCGGCTCAACATCCACCAAGATAGCCGTTTACGAAGGCGAACAGGCGATTTTGCAGACTACCTTACGTCATCCGACGGAAGAACTACAGGTTTTCCCCTCCATCGTGGATCAGTTTTCATTTCGGAAAGAACTGATTCTGGACGCTTTGAAACAATCCGCCATTGACATCCACTCCATTGACATGGTCGTCGGACGTGGCGGATTGGTACATCCCATAGAATCAGGAATCTACGAGGTCAACGACGAGATGGCGGAAGACCTGCGCAAAGGCGTTATGGGCGAACATGCCAGCAACCTCGGAGGATTGATTGCCCGCGACATCGTGAAAGACCTCCACAACGTCAAAGCGTATATCGCCGACCCCGTCGTGGTGGACGAACTCCAAGACGTGGCGCGCATATCGGGACATCCGCAGTTTGAGCGCGTCTCCATCTTCCACGCCCTCAACCAGAAAGCCATCGCCCGCTGCTACGCCAAAGAGTCCGGCAAACAGTACGAAGATCTGAACCTCATCGTAGCCCACCTCGGAGGCGGCATCTCAGTCGGCGCCCACAAGAAAGGTCGTGTCGTGGACGTGAACAACGCCCTAAACGGCGACGGTCCCTTCTCGCCGGAACGCAGCGGCGGACTGCCGGTGTTGCAGTTAGCCGAGTTTTGCCTGAGCGGAAAAGCCGACCTCAAAACCGTCTCCAGGATGATAACCGGCAACGGCGGCTTCGTCGCCTACCTCGGCACCAACAACGCCTACGACGTGGAAAAAGCCGCCGAAAACGGCGACAGCAAAGCCGCCCTCATCCAGGAAGCCATGTTCTACCAAATCAGCAAAGAGATAGGAGCCGCCGCCGTCGTCCTCGAAGGCAAAGTGGACGCCATCCTCGTTACCGGCGGCGTCGCCTACAACCCGCACGCCGTTGAATACATCAAACGACATACGGAGTTCATCGCACCCGTCCACGTCTATCCCGGCGAAGACGAGATGTGGGCGCTGGCATCCAATGGGCTGATGGTGATGAACGGGGAGGTCGAAGGGAAAGTGTATGGGAGGTCTGAACTGTGATTTTTAAAGTGATAAAAAAACTTTTATTTACGTTGATTTTTTGTTGCATAACAGTAACATCAATCGCTCAAAATTGTAGAGGCGTCTCTGTAAGCAAAGACAAAAACAAGGGAACAGAAACGAAAAGCGGCATTACAAATTCAAACGACTTTTACAGTTTACTCATTTTTAAAGAAACAAACAATGAAGACATAGGTTCAGAGCCGAAATATTCATTATTACTTAATGCGGCTTCGAGAGTTGTTCTTTCGGATAGCATCGTAAATACAAAAGGAATAATTGAACTGTTACGTAAGGACAATTCCAAAGTAATACTCGAAAATGCAAAATGTTTCAATAACCCAATGCCTTTTGGCTTTTGCATTGCTTTTAGTGTAACTGTGACTAAAGAACAGTTGGGAATCATTTTAAAAAATCCCATTGTTACTTTTAGTGCTTTTGATATTTTAAAGACTTCTTTTAAAGAAAGAAGACAAAAAGAACTACAAAGAATAATAGATTGCTTATTAAAAGATGATTAGCGAGATAAAAATTACAGTGGAACCACCCCACCTTGCGGCGTTTGTGTGTTTGATTCCGGCGGTGTATTTTGTGTTTATGAAATAGAGCAGGGCAAACGCATTAAAACTGGGTGCATGACAAATTGTTGCATCCCGTCATTGCAACGAAGTGAAGCAATCCAGTGATTTCTAAGTCTCTGGATTGCTTCACTACGCTTGCAATGACGGCGAATATTTGCGGTAAAAGCACAAGATTTCTCACTTCACTACACTCCGTTCGAAATGACAATCAATGGGTTATAAAATAAAACGAAGACCTTGCAAGAAAATAGATTTGTATATTGTACAATATCAATTATTTACAACGTATGTAATGAGAAATTTTAATGCGTTTGCCCTGGAAATAGAGATGTGAACTGTGATTTTTTTCGTATCTTTGCACTTTTAATAGCATAACTATGATGTTTGGCGCTGGATTTATACAGGATATGGTAAACAGAGCAAAGGAAAATCGAGCAATGTTACCATCTAAACGACGTTCAAGATATCTGGAAGAGCGGAGCCCCATGTATGCAAAGAGACAAAACATCTACCCGTACATTGATACCATTCCTGCAGTGGCGGGGACAGGAATATGCACAAAAACAAAATTTATGACAACAATAATTTTTGCCCACCCGTGGCACGGAAGTTTTAACAAAGCGATACTCGACACTGTTACAGCGGAATTGCAGAGCAGACCAGTATCCTATCAGGTCATTGACCTGAATAAAGATAATTTTAACCCTGCGATGACCGAACGCGAGTTATCGCTGTTTGCGAAAGGGGAGTCCTCCGACCCCTTAGTGAGCAAATATCAGAACATGCTCAAAGATACGGAGAACCTTATCTTTATTTTTCCGTTTTGGTGGAGTGGCGTGCCGGCGATATTGAAAGGATTTTTTGATAAGGTCATGCTGAAAAATTTCGCTTATACGGCGACAAGCAGCGGACTGAAAGGGAAATTGACCCACATTCAATCCGCCACAGTCATTGTTACCGGACAAGCCCCAAAATGGCACGTAAAATATTTCAGAGGGAACCCCATACAGAAAACGCTCATCGGCGCAACCCTCAAAACTATCGGAGTAAAAAAGGCGAAATGGCTCTATTGCAGCGACGTGTATGGCGCTCCGGAAAAGAGAGAACGGTTTTTGAGTAAAGTAAAATCAGAAGTATGAACGATATTGTAAAAAAACAGCGAGAAAAAGAGATATACAAAGTTACCATCATCGGTAGCATTGTGAATTTCATGCTGTTAGTATTGAAATTTGTGGCGGGCATTTTGGGCAACAGCGCTGCCATGATAGCCGACGCCGTTCATTCGCTCTCCGACTTTATAACCGACATCGTCGTTTTGTTTTTTGTCCGCATCTCCAACAAACCCGTGGACAAATGCCACGATTACGGTCATGGCAAGTATGAGACGCTGGCGGTGCTGGTCATCGGCGTTATCTTAGTTATCGTAGCGGGTGGCATTGGTTGGGACAGCGTCAACAATATTATATATGTAGCGCGGGGAAATACGTTAGAACGTCCGGGCATGTTGGCATTCATCGCCGCATTAGTCTCCATCACATTCAAGGAAATACTCTACCAATACACCGTCATCAAGGGACGCAAATTGAAGTCCGACGCCATGATTGCCAATGCGTGGCATCACCGCAGTGATGCGTTGTCGTCCATCGCCACCACGATAGGCATTGGCGGCGCTATCTTTCTGGGAGAGAAATGGACGGTATTAGACCCCGTGGCAGCGTTATGTGTGGCTTTTTTCATTGCCAAGGTTGCCATTAAGTTGATAAAACCGGCTTTGGACGAACTGATGGAAAAATCCCTCCCCGACGAAATCGAAAACGAGATAAAAACCATCGTGGACTCTTTCAAAGAGGTTTCCCAACTGCATCACCTCCGCACCCGGAGAATCGGAAACAAGTACGCAATAGAGTTCCACGTCATGATGAACAAAGACATCTCACTCTTCGACGCCCACGAAACCATCACTAAGATAGAAAATGCACTAAAACAACGCTACGACGATGAGACGCATGTGATTATACATGTGGAACCGCTGTAACTTACTCCAACCCTTTCACTTTCACCTCCTGCACATACGGATGCGATGTAAATGTAATAATTGAATCGGGATTTACTACTACATCACTATATGCAACAAGCGTGATGGTGAATTTCTGCTCTACCGAAGCGAGCGCATACACCTGTGTTACAGCGGTATCTCTATCGGTCATAAACTTAGTATCGCCCGATATTTCCCATCTGCTTTTCGGACGATCCCATTCCCAACGATTGGAGTTGGCTGAGTTGTTGGTCGCCTTAACGTAAGCATACGTATTGCCGTCAGTATAGGTTCTATATTGAACCTCATAAAAGAATTGGGCTGACGGAAGTGTCAGCGGGTCAACTTCCGGTGCATCTTCTTGCTTGCACGACGAAATTGTCAAGGAGGTTAACACCATTAATATGAGCGCTGTACGTGCGGCGCTCTTATGTTTCATTTTTAAATGCTGTATCAAAGTCTGCATATTTGATGATAGTTATGTTATTAATTGTTTCTTATTCCGGCTTTTTCACCGTTACTTCTCGCACAAATGGTTCTGATTCAACTACTTCATAATTATTGGTTGCATCGGGGTTTGAGCCTAACAGCGTATAGTTATATGCGGTAAGGGTAATCTCGAAACGCTGTTCAAAATTAAGCGCTAAATAAGCCTGCGTTACGAGGGAATCTCTGTCGGTCATAAACTCCAAAGCGCCCGATTTTTCCCAATCGCTTTTCGGGCGGTACCATTTCCAACGGTTGGAATAAGAGGAGTTATTCTTTGCCGTAACAAAAGCATAAGTATTTTCAACGATGGTGATGATAGTGTCCTTTTTGATGGTGTCTATAAGCGTTTTATATTGAATTTCATCACAAGAGAATTCTGCTAACGGGAGTGTGTTAGGGTTAAATTCCGGCTTTTTCACTTTTATCACTTGCACAAATGGTTCCGACTCGTAGGTATCGTAGTAGAGGGCTGTATCGGAAGGTTTCATTATTGGCTTATCGCTATAGGCGATCAGCGTAATTGTAAAAGATTGTTCAACATCTGTTGCCGGATAAACAGTTATGAAATCGTTTTTTTTATCGGTCATAAACGCGGTATCGCCCGATTGAATCTCTACTTCGCTGCCCGGACGGCTCCATTGCCAGCGGTTGGAATAGGTGGAATTATTTTTTACCGTAACAAAAGCATATATCTTGCCGTCGGTGTGCGTGTTATATCGAACTTCATAAGAGCAAGCGGCGCCCGGAAGTATCGGGTCAAATTCCGATGTTTGTTTCTCCGAGCAAGACACTATAATACAAGATGTTAACACTGCTAACACAAGCATTGTGTAAAACTTTTTTCCCAAAATGACATAATTTTTTCTAAACATGACCTGTTAATTTTAATTATCGTTATATCTTTGCAAAGGTAAAACTTTTTTACAAATAAACGACAAAACCGATGATAAATAAAATTTTAACAGGTTTAAACGACGCACAAATCGAAGGAGTGCAGACAGTTGACGGTCCGGTGATGATTATTGCGGGCGCAGGCTCAGGAAAAACGCGCGTCTTAACGTGCAGAGTGGCATGGTTGATGGCGCAACATCATGTTAATCCGTTCCATATCATAGCGTTAACATTCACCAATAAGGCGGCGAAAGAGATGCAGGAACGCATCAGAAATATGATCGGAAACGACGCTCGCAGCGTTTGGATGGGAACTTTCCACTCCATCTTTGCGAAAATATTGCGGTTTGAAGCCGAACATCTCGGATACACCAAAAGTTTCACCATCTACGACACAGACGAGTGTAAAAGCCTGATTAAGAACATCCTCAAAGAGATGAATTTGGATACAGACGTCTATAAACCACCATCAGTGCTACACCGTATCTCGACGGCAAAAAACAATCTCTACTCCTACGAGCAGTATTTGGCAAACATAACGTTTCAGGCTGAAGACATCTCTGATAAAAAACCTTTGATGGGCGAACTTTATAAGGCGTATCAAATGCGACTGAAACGCTACAATGCGATGGATTTCGACGATTTACTCTTCAACATGAACGTTTTACTGCGCGACTTCCCCGATGTTCTGGCAAAATATCAGCGACTTTTCAAATATATCTTAGTGGACGAGTATCAGGACACAAACTTCTCCCAATACGTGATTATCAAAAAGTTAGCGGCTCAACACCGAAACATCTGCGTAGTCGGCGACGATTCGCAAAGTATTTACGCCTTCCGCGGCGCCAACATCCAAAATATCCTCAACTTCAAAAAAGATTACCCCGAGGCAATCACCATAAAATTGGAACAGAACTACCGCAGCAGCAAAGTTATCGTCGAAGCCTCGAACAATATCATCGAAAATAACGAAGGTCGTATCCCCAAAAAAATCTGGACGGAGAATAATGAGGGCAATCTGATAAAAATCATCCAAGCCGACAGCGACCGTGAAGAGGGCGTATTAGTCGCCAACGACATTTTTGAACAGAAAATGAATAACCAGTTGATGAACAGCGACTTTGCCGTCTTATACCGAACCAATGCCCAGTCGCGAGCGCTGGAAGAAGCCTTGCGCTCCCGAAATATCCCGTACCGCATCATGAGCGGCATCTCGTTTTACGGACGCAAAGAGGTGAAGGATGTGCTGGCGTATTTCAAAGTGGTGTTGAATCCGCACGACGAGGAGTCGCTGTTGCGGATTATCAACTATCCGGCACGCGGCATCGGCGACACCACGTTGGGAAAAGTGCGAACAACAGCATTGGCGAATAACGTCTCTTTGTGGGATGTGTGCCAAACTCCCGAAACGTTTAAGACACCGCTACCCGACAGCATGGTGAACAAACTGAAACAGTTTTGCGGAATGATAGCGAACTTTTCGGAACGACTGCACAACTCCGACGCCTTCGCCTTGGCGCACTCCATCGTGGCAGCGTCGGGAATATTGTCGGAGTTCCAAAGAGAAGCCACCCCCGAAGCCATCAACAGAAAAGAAAACGTCGAAGAACTGCTCAACGCCATACAAGCCTTCTCCACAGGACAATTAGATGCCCCGGGTTCCGCCCCCGGCGGAGAATCCGAAGAAGAACAAAACCAACTGCGAACATTGGACGCCTTCATGCAAGACATCGCATTAGTCTCCGACGCAGACGAAAAAGACAACGACCTCAACAAAGTCTCCCTGATGACCATTCACGCTGCCAAAGGATTGGAGTTTCCGTTTGTCTATGTAACCGGTTTGGAAGAAAACCTTTTTCCCAACACGCAGATGTTGGCGTCGCAGGCTGATTTGGAAGAAGAACGGCGACTGTTCTACGTAGCGGTAACGCGCGCCGAGAGAAACCTGACCCTCTCTCACGCACAACTGCGTTTCCGCTGGGGCGAACTCGTGTCGTGCGAACCAAGCCGCTTCTTAGACGAAATAGACGAGAGCCTCTTACTGCAAATTCCGAAAAAGATGTCCATCCCCGTTACTGAAGAACATGGATTCCGGGAGGAGAAAAACGACTTTTCATTCTTTAAAAAAATCGAAAAGAAACCACCCGAACCGAAACCCGTGCCCCGTTTCGACAAGTTAAAAAGAGTAAGCGATGTATCATCTTCACATCCCCCCAAAAAATCATCTTCCTTTTCTTTTCCCCTTTCGGGGAAAATGCCGGAGGCAAAAGGGGCTGGGGGCTTGGGGGGGCTTAAACCGGGCATGCGCGTAGAACATCAGAAGTTCGGCGCCGGAACCGTCATCTCCGTCGAAGGCGTCGGCGACAACGCCAAAGCCAACGTCAACTTCGACGACGCCGGACAAAAAATGCTGATGCTGCGCTTTGCGATACTGAGGGAGGTCAAAAATTTTTAAGGCAGATAGTCAACTTTCACATTCTGCATCGCCGCAAAGATCGAGGAGCGCACTTTCGGATTCAGCGCCGCAAGGTCGGAGACCATCTTTTTAATCTCCGCCCTGAACGAATCTTTTTCGTAAGGACAGTTTTTGATGGTAGGGCGGAAGCCTTTGATGTCGGCATAACGTTGAATATCAGCCTCCGTGAGCAGGGCGAAGGGGCGGATGATGTTCATCTCAAACTTTTCCATCGTCAGTTTGGGCGGCATGGAGGCGATGGAGCCTTGGAACGCCATGTTCATCAGCAAAGTCTCTATCATGTCGTCCTGATGATGACCTAAGGCTATGATGCTGCTGTTGTGCTGTTTGGCGACTTCAAAGAGCGCCTTTCTGCGCTGCCACGAGCATAAGAAACAGGGCGACTTCCGGTGGTCGCGCTCTAAATCGAAAGAGGTGTCGTAAATCAAAAACGGGACGTCGAGCCGTTTACAGAAGTCGGAAAGATAGTCAATGTCAGCCTGATACGAGATATTCTGCATCCGCACGTAAACCGCTATGATGGCATGATGCAGTTGTTTGCGGTAATGAGCGTCCGCCAACTGTTCCAAAAGCGCCAGACTGTCTTTTCCGCCGGAAAGTCCCGCAACAACCGTCGCCCCCGACGGAATCAAACCGTAAACATTGACCGCCTTGCGAAAAAAACGGTTGAACTTCTCTAAAAACTGCTTGTCGGATGTGGGGTGGAGCATGGGATGTGTTGCTGTTTTGTGCTAAAACAGGTCGGAATGCGTGCCTGTGCGGATAAGTGCAAGAGTCAGAACTTGTTTATTGATTTTGTATATCAGCAACCAGTTAGGGCGAATATGACATTCTCGATAACCTGTAAAATTACCTTTTAACGCGTGGTCTTTATGCTTTGGCAAAAGCGGACGCTCTTTCGCTAGTAATTCGACCACTTCGTCTAATTCAGACTTGGGAAGATTGCGGCGTTTCAACAATTCCAAATCTTTCAAAAATTGGTTTGTGAAAGAAATTTTAAGCATACGCGGCAGTCTGTTTTAAATAATCCTCATAAGATTCACAAGTAATAACATTCCCATTTTCAACATCTGCTATTGCCTTGACAGTAAGATTTCTATTGCTTGTTTTAGCATGGGTCTTTACTTTAAAAACAGTATCCATAGCTGTGATAATTTCTACTATTTTATTTGCTATACTGTTACGTGCATTATACTCCAATGTTAGTGTCGCCATAATATTTTTACTTTAATTTCGCCTGCAAAGGTATATGAAATTTTTGAATTACACACAAGTCTCATAAAAATTGGCTATAAAATAACCTTACATTAAAAAATTACGTACCTTTGCACCATTAAATCATCATCAGAGATGAACAGTCAAATTTTTAACGAGATACGGGCTTTAAAGCGACAGATTCTGCCGAATGAGAAGGTAATCCTCTTTGGTTCGCAGGCACGCGGCGATGCTCACGAGGACTCGGATTGGGATTTGCTGGTGCTACTGGATAAGGAGAAAAAAGCATTTGAGGACGAAGATACTTATGGGTATCCGTTTGCAGAAATGGGATTAAAACATAGAACATACATAAGTGTTAAGATGTACACAGCGAAAGAATGGGATAAAAGAAAACCCTCTCCTTTCTACAAAAATGTTGAACATGATGGAATTGAAATAATATGAGTCTAACCGAAGAAGAATATATTTTGTACATTTGCACCCAAATAACGAAAATTTATTACATCATGACTTAGAAAAAATACCGTGCTAAGGAGCATGTAGAAGCTGATAGCACAACACAGGACAGATTGAAAAAGCATTTTGCTTGATTCTTTAACATTAGAAAATTCGCCAATTTTGTAATTGTCTGTAAGGACTAAGTTTAATGTTCACGTATTCCAAGCGTGAACTTAACTTATTTCACAGACTTGGTTACGGCGAATACCACTAATAGCGGAAAACAGTTAAGTTTTGCGCTTTTTCTATTGCCTGATTTTGAAAAAGATAAAAGGAGTAAAGGCTCACCCGCAAAAGTTGTGGGGAGGGGGGGGAGGTTAGGCGTAAATCTTGACTAAGCGGAACATAAAGAAGTCCACATCCGTGATACCCCTAAGCGTAGCTCTGAAGGCTTTAATTTTAGCGTT
>WRLA01000058.1 GCA_009777825.1 Bacteroidales bacterium | reverse complement strand
TTCATTCCCGTGCGTTCCATTGGGATGGGCGGGTGCGCTTGGGGGGAGGGGCGGAAACGGGGGCGGCGGCAATAGGGCCGCCGCTGTTTCCGCCCTTTGTCCATCGCAGTTGTCGTCATTCCGAACGAAGCGTAGCAAAGTGAGGAATCTACAAATCTACAAAAAATGCACCCGCCGATGTTACATTTTTGCTTTCAGTTTGTCTTTAATTTAAATTTCGAGTTATTATAAACGATGGAGTTGCATCAATTTAAGGAAGAGGCGTTGCCCGTGCGGGGAAAAATTCTCAACTACGCACTAAAAATGCTCGAAAGCAGGGATGAGGCGGAGGATACGGTACAAGAAGTTCTTTTGAAACTTTGGGAAATGCGGGCGAAACTGTCCGAATACGACAGCGTCGAAGCGCTCGCCGTTACGATGACGAAAAATATCTGTCTGAACAAAATATCGTACCGGCAACGGCATGGCAGAGAGGTGTTGTCGCAGATTCAGAGCGTTTGGAGCAACGAAACAGTTGAGCGACAGATAGAAAACGCCGACGCCGTGGATTGGGTAAAACAAATCATCGAAACCCTGCCGCCTCTGCAAAAGACGATAATAAAAATGCGCGATATAGAAGATTATGAGTTGAATACGATAGCAGAAATAACCGGATGTACCGAAGAAGCCGTCAGAATGAACCTCTCTCGCGCACGTAAAAAAGTAAAAGAAGTGTTTTTTAAGATAAATAAAACTAATTGATTATGAACAAGTCGGAAGTAAAAATGTTATTGGAGAAGTATTTTGATGGAGATACATCCTTACAGGAAGAACGGCATTTGCGCGACTACTTCTCTTCTCAAACCGTTGATAAAGAGTTCAGTGAATACGCTCCGCTCTTCCAATATTTCAAAGCGGAAAGAGTAGAGAAAGTGGGCTTCCGTCGTTTTTACGACAGAAACATCATGTTGCGGACGCTGATAGGCGCGGCAGCCTGTGTGTTGCTTGTTCTGGGAACCGTTTTATCGCCCGACCGCGGCGTTTCGATCGTTGAAGACGAATTTGGCTGCGTCGGCACCTACGTCCGCATCGAAGGCACCTGCTACAACGACATCAACTTGGTCTTTTCACACGCCGCCCAAGCCATCTCCGACTTGGACATACTGCTGGCAGAAGACCACTCCGGCATGGAAATAAACAGTAACGGAAAATAATAGAAGCACCATGAAGAAGACCCTCATATTCATTACCATATTATTATCGTCCGCCGTTGCCGTTCCTGCGCAAAAGTCGGTGATAGACCTGTTTTTGGAACAAAATCAAGGCATCGCCCAACAAGCCACCTGCGTCAACATCTCCGACGAGATGCTGAATATGTGCTACGAAACTTCGTCATTGCTTCCCCCAGAACGCTATCAAAGCCTTTCACTGTGCAACGTCCCCGCCTTGATGGAGCAATTTGAAAAAAGCGACGCTTTCAAAAAATACAACCCGCTGATGGAAATCAAAAAAGAAGACGGACGCATCATACGCTATTTCCAACGTATCCAAGATAAAAAAGGAGTCATAAAACGGGAAATCGTCGTCTGCACCCAATACCGCAACGACTTCTCCGTAATCTACCTCAAAGGCGACAACCTTTCCACCGGCACGCTTAACACCCATTTGGAACTGATTCGCAGTTTTATAGATAAAAATAAAAATATCAATACATATCATTAATTTATTAACTTATTTAAAAATTTTCAAGACATGAAAAAACAAATTTTAATTGTAGCATTTTTATGCAGTCTGGCTTCGCTTTATGCGCAAGACGCAGTACAAGCCGAAGAAGTTAACAAAAACGCGCCCGTCATCACTTTCGACGACCGTTTTATTGAGCCTACCGGCGCCATCTCTTACGACTATGGCACGATCACCAAAGGCGCCAACGGACAGACGTACTTCGTCTTCACCAACACCGGAAAAGAGCCGCTTATCATCGAAAAAGCCTCCTCTTCCTGCGGATGCACCGTTCCTAATCATCCGAAGTATCCCATTCTGTCTGGCGCAAAAGACTCTATTGCGGTGAAGTACGACACCAACCGGGTAGGCGCGATTAACAAAACCGTTACCGTGATCTCCAACGCGACGAACAGCCCGACCATCATGCGGATCAAAGGCAACATCCTCGCACCGGAACCGGCGCCAAAACCGGAAGAACCGACAGAAACCCAAGAGTAATGCTTTTTAAATGTACTTTTTAAAGTAAAGAGAGGCGCTCTCATGAAGAACGCCTCTTTTTTAATTGGATTTATTAAAAATAAATAAACGAAGAACGCCTGCACTTGATAACACAGTTTCGCTTAGCAGTGCAAAAACCAGATTTCGTATCTTTGCAAAAACTTTTAGAGATATGTTGTATTTATTAAAACACCCGGGCAGGAGAAA
Source organism: Bacteroidales bacterium (assembly GCA_009777825.1). Classification (GTDB taxonomy): domain Bacteria; phylum Bacteroidota; class Bacteroidia; order Bacteroidales; family WRLA01; genus WRLA01. Next base: position 12,460 of record WRLA01000058.1, on the reverse strand, counting down.
TTTCGTAAAGCACTCCTTATTATGTAGCATATTGTGCGTGTTATGCACTGTAAACTTGTTTGCCGACAATCCGGTATCTGTAAAATCGGGTGATGTGTCGGTTTTGAGACGACCGTCGAAGGCGCTTTTAGAATTTGATTATTCAGCCACGAAAGTTGGCGACCAAACACTTGATGAGTATCTGCAAGGGCGCGGCGACGATTTTGTAAGAGATTGGTCCCAAGACAGGGAAACGGCTGCAAGTTATTTCAAAAGGTATTTCAAAGGGATGAAACTGTTTGCGTCCTTTATGTGGATGAAGTACAAGGGATGTCCAACCTTTCGGAAACCATTCGCTTGGGATTGCTGTATGAGGAGTTAGCATGGAAAATTTGCAAGTTGAAATAAGGAAAGCATGAAGCAGCAAAATATTTTCACCCTGCCCGGCGTTAGTTTTGTATTAATTTGAAAGCCAATGAAAGGAATTGTCTTAGCCGGAGGCTCCGGAACGCGGTTACATCCGATTACCAAGGGGGTTTCCAAACAGATATTGCCGGTTTACGATAAGCCGATGATCTACTATCCCATCTCCGTGTTGATGCTGGCAGGCATTCGGGAGATTTTGATTATCTCAACGCCGCACGACCTTCCGGCGTTCCGGCGACTGCTCGGCAACGGCGACGACTATGGCGTGCAGTTCTCTTACGCCGAACAGCCCTCGCCCGATGGTTTGGCGCAAGCCTTTATCATCGGTGAAACGTTTATCGGCAACGACGACGTCTGTCTCGTCCTGGGAGATAACATCTTCCACGGACAGGGTTTCTCCGCAATGCTGAAACAAGCCGTCGAAGATGTTGAAAAAGAGCGCAAAGCCACCGTCTTCGGCTATTGGGTCAACGACCCGGAACGTTACGGCGTAGCCGAGTTTGACGCCGCCGGCAACGTGTTGAGCATTGAAGAAAAACCGCAAAACCCCAAGTCGAATTACGCCGTCGTCGGACTTTATTTCTATCCCAACAGCGTCGTCTCCATCGCCAAACAGGTAAAACCGTCCGCCCGCGGAGAACTGGAGATAACCTCCGTAAACCAATCGTACCTACAGCAAAACCAACTGAAAGTGCAACTCTTCGGACGCGGTTTCGTCTGGCTTGACACCGGAACGCACGAAGCCCTCTCCGAAGCGTCGGAATACGTGAAAGCCATCGAAAACCGCACCGGACTGAAAATCGCCTGCCTCGAAGAGATCGCTTTCCGCAAAAATTGGATTTCCGCAACCCAACTGCAACATATAGCAGAACCGATGGAGAAAAACCAATACGGACAATATTTATTGAAAATTGTTTCAACCCATAATATAAAAATATGACCAGTGAATTTCGAGTAGGAAGATTTCAAATATTACCACTTGTGGTAAAAAATCTGTTGATTATCAACGGACTGTTTTTCCTTGCAACTTACGCATTCCACCTCCCCCGCATAGATATTGACCTGAACGACATCTTCGGGTTGCACTTTATCGCCGCCTCAAAGTTTCGTTTCTATCAACTTGTTACCTACATGTTTATGCACGGTAGCATTTCGCATATTATCCTTAATATGTTTGCTCTGTGGATGTTCGGCTCGGCGCTTGAGAGTTTTTGGGGAGCAAAACGGTTTTTACTCTATTATTTCGTTACCGGCATCGGAGCGGGACTCTTGCAGGAAATAACATGGGCTATCGAACTGCGGGATGTTTTACTGCCGCACATCGAAATGATTAATCTCGGAGGATACGAGTTGATCCCAAAAGCAGACTTTTTAGACCGTTTGGTTACCGTTGGCGCCTCCGGTTCTGTGTATGGACTGCTGCTCGCTTTCGGCATGATATTCCCTAATGCCGTGATATACATCTACTTCCTCTTCCCCATGAAAGCCAAATGGTTCGTCATCCTCTACGGCGCCATCGAACTGTTTAGCGGCATCACAGGAACCAACGACGGCATCGCACACTTTGCCCATCTCGGCGGGATGATATTCGGCTTCTTCCTGATACTCTACTGGAAAAATCAAGCGAAACGGAAAATCAAACGGATGCAGGAACAGTATTATTTTTCGCAAACATGATTCGATTTCCAAATTGCAAAATCAACATCGGACTCTCAGTAGTGGAAAAACGGACGGACGGCTATCATAACATCGAAACCGTTTTTTACCCACTCGCCGTGGAGGATGCGTTGGAGATTGTGCCTGCGCCGGATGGTAATTCGTTACACGTTACCCGTTACCCGTTACTTTTTCAGCACAAGACCCCTTTGGTTCCCCCGAAGGGGGAAAAAGCAGAGAACACGGAGGTTCACAGAGAAAACAGTCAGTTGTTCGGAAATGGCGAGGACAACTTAGTCATCCAAGCCTACAAACTGTTGCTTCGGCATTTTCCGCTCCCGCCGTTGCATTTTCACCTTCACAAAGTCATTCCAATCGAAGCCGGCTTGGGCGGAGGCTCATCCGATGCCGCCTGTACTTTGAAGATGATTGATGAGATGTTCAAACTGTCGCTCTCAAAACAACAGTTACACGCCTTTGCGGAGCAACTTGGGGCGGATTGTCCGTTTTTTATCGAAAATATTCCCCTCTTTGCTACCGGCAAAGGAGAGGTTTTGCAAAAAATTGCGTTAGACCTGTCGGATTATAAGATATTGATAGTCAAGCCACCATGCTCGGTCAGTACCAAAGAGGCTTACGGCAACATCGTTCCTCAAAAAGCAAAATATCCGCTTTCCGAAGCAATAAAACAATCTGTTTCCGAGTGGAAAAATCTGATTCTCAATGACTTTGAGCCTTTTGCTTTTGCCAAACATCCCGAAATCAAAGCCATCAAAGAGACACTATACGAACATGGCGCCTTATACGCCGCGATGAGCGGAAGCGGAAGCGCCGTTTACGGTATCTTCGACCGAATGCCAAATATCTCATTTTCAGAAAATTACACCATCTTTCAAATTTAACGGAATATGCACACCATCAAAGAACTTCAAGACATTTTCACGGAACACCTCGCCAAGCAGGATTTTTTCTCCGACCCGAAAGAACTGTACGAGCCTATCGTCTATTCGATGAACATGGGCGGCAAGAGGCTGCGTCCGGTTTGTCTGCTGGCGGCTTGCGAACTGTTCGGCGGCGACTACCGCAAAGCGCTCGACCCGGCTGTGGGGATAGAGATGTTCCACAACTTCACCTTAGTCCACGACGACATCATGGACAACGCCCACCTGCGACGCGGAAAAGAGACCGTTTACAAAAAATGGGATACCAACATCGGCATCCTTTCGGGTGACACCATGTTTGCCATCGCTTTCGACTACATCATGCGCATTGACGACGATTTGATGCGAAAAGCCGTGTTGCTGTTCGACAAAACCGCCATAGAGGTGTGCGAAGGGCAGCAATTCGACCTGAACTACGAAACAATGCCCTCCGTAACCATCCCCGACTACCTCAACATGATCCGGCTGAAAACGGGTGTACTCGTCGCCGCTTCGTTGAAGATGGGTGCCATCATCGCACAGGCGGAAGAAGCGCAAGCCGATGCCATCTACAACTTCGGACTCTATACCGGATTGGTCTTCCAACTCGTTGACGACCTGCTGGATGTCTTTTCCCGCGACCACAAGTTCGGCAAAGCACACGGCGGTGACATCGTCTGCAACAAAAAAACCTACCTCTACCTCAAAGGCTACGAATTAGCCGGAGAAGAGGAAAAACAGGCATTAGACCATCTTTTCAGCGACAAAACCATCGAGCCGGAAGAAAAAGTACAAGCCGTTGCCGCAATATGGGAAAAACTCGGTGTGCCGGACGTTGCACGAAACGAAATCCGACAGTATCACCGGAAAGCCGTTGATTATCTGGATGCTCTGAACGTTCCGAAGAAATATACGGGCGAACTGCGACGGTTTGCGGATGAACTGCTGGGGCGGACATATTAGTTCTTCCGTTTCCTCAAGCCTTACAGGGGGTATATCGTGCAGTTGTTTTTGGGGTTGGTGCTGGGAGCGCTGTTGCAGTTGATCTTTCCGTTTTTGACGCAAGGCATTGTGGATTACGGGATTAGAGATCAGAATCTGAGGTTTGTTTTTGCCACGAATACACCAATTAAACCCCCGTGTTAATTCGTGCAATTCGTTATTCGGAACCGCCGAATCATCACGAAAGATTTGCGGCTGATTGAGCGGTTTTCCCATCCTATTAAAACATTGATTAAGAGGTGAAACCGTTGCTACCTCACCTCAATAGCATTATACCGGCACACCTCGTGGCAACAGAAACAGCGGATACATTCTTTATTGCTAATGATAATCTTTTTCTGATTTTTCGGACTGACGTGTAACGCCTGCACCGAACAAATATCCACACAAGCCTTGCAACCGACACAGCGACTTTCGAAAAAGACCGGGCGGCGTTCCAACCGGCGCAACAGAGGAACACGCCTCAAAACAATGTTGGCAGACATCTTCCAAAGCGATATTTTCTTAATCAATTTAAAGTCAGTTCGGATATACTGTTCTATATCAACACCTTGCACGATGATTTCTTCGAAGGATGAGAGCCATTTTTTTCGTTTCAATCCTTCGACGTTGGTTTCAATATCCAACGGATGGTATCCGATGATTTTTGTTGCGACGATGTCGAGCGCCAGTAGATTGGTAGAGCCAAGCACAAGTTGTAGCGGAAAGGGATGACCGTTGCCGGGACCGGGACCTTCCATCGCTAAGATAGCGTCCATGAAAATAAAGTCGGGGGTGATGCTTTCGTTCAGGTCAACCAGGAAGGAAGCCATCGAGCGGGAACTTCGGTGGAAGGCGTGTTGTTTGGTTTTGTGAAGGTGCGGAATCACGCCGAAGGTGTTTTTGATGGCGCCGGTGTAGCCCATCAACTCGTGCGTCTTCAACTTGGGGAGCGAGAAAATATAATCAACCTCGCGGACGATGCTTGCCACCGGCGTTTTTCCCGAAGGTAAGGCGAGGGATGCGGGATTTTTTCCGAAATAGACCCATTCGGCGCCCGTCTTTTCGCAAACTTCCGTGATGCCCGACTTGCGGGGTTTGAACGATGCCGTGTGCATGGCGGGGGCGTCGCCGACGAAAATCTTCCCGACCTGACGGCTTTGTAGAAAACGGATGACGGCTTCCACAAAAACGGGATGGGTCGTAACCGCCTTGTTGGGGTCTTCGTCGAACAGGAGGTTGGGTTTCAGCAAAACGGTTTTTCCGGACAGTTCGGGGCCTTGCGTTTGGGTGTAGATCTCCTCCAGCAGCGGTAAAATCTTGTCAATATCATATTCCGGACAGGAATGGCAACTTACGATGGGATTCATATTTCAATGTGTCTAAATGTTGTTCCAAGTCAATGGCGATGTTGTTGAGATGTTCTATGCGTTGTCGGTGTTTCGCTATTTTTGCCGGCGGAGCGTCGGGCGTTATCTCTTCAATGGAAAAAACAAACCCGAAAGCGGACGTTTTTTCGATAAACCGGTCAACGTTCTCTCGCCGTTCTCTTTTTTCTATCAGCAAAAACGTTTCCGACGACAGCGCAGCCGGTTTTTCCAATGGTGTTACCAAAAAATAATCAATGGCGTTCGGCGAAGACCAACGGTAAAGGTTATAAGGTAGCGATTCCGCCTTTTTCGGGTCATAAACCGACAACTCCGGCAACTTCCTGAAATCAATCCTCATGCCATTATTCAAAGACCACGTAAACTGATAATCAGCCAATTGCGACTGAATTTGAACAGCATAATAATGCTCGCCGAAACTGTACTCTTGTGAAATCTTTTTTTTCATTTTTTTAATATTAAATGCAAAAAACAGCATACAACGGAACGGATTTCACCTTGTTTTCAAAGCCGAAATTCTTTTTTGAAATGCGAATTGCATATTCTGACTTGTATTTTTCCATAAAGACGCCTAAACTTTTTGAGCGGTTACGCCTGCCTTTTTTCACTTCTATCGGCACCACTTTCCCGTCTATTTGTAAGACAAAATCTATTTCCGCCTTGCCTTCGCTTTGCCAATATGCCAAGCGGTATTTTTTTGCCTTAAAGCATTGTGCCACATAGTTTTCAGTCATTGCGCCAAGAAAAGTGTTATCGGTTTCTATGGGTGATAAAATGGTTTGCAACGGGATTTCGGAGCGCAAAGTCAAAATGCCGATATCGCCCATATACAACTTAAAATTTATCAAATCCATATAGGCATTTATGGGAATAAATCCGTGTTCCAGGCGCTGACATTTGAGGGTGATATTTGCCTGATTAAGCCATTCGATTGCTTCGCCGAAAATGGTTGCCGTACCACCGCGTTGCACCACCTTATATTGAAATTTCGTGTTTTCTTTGGCGAGTTGGGCGGGAATGGAATCGTAGCAGGCACGGATTTTTACGCTCGTAGCCGCGTCGGCATATTTTGCCATATCGGCAATATATTCGTTAAGTATGTCATTTTGAACGATTTGCACTTTAAGAAAACTGTCTGTTTTGATAAACGACTTTACCGCAGCAGGCATTCCGCCGACGATAAAATATTGCTGATACAACTCTAATGCTACATTGTGCAAGGCATCGGGCATTGCTTCGTCGTGTGCATAGTGATTTTTGATTTCTTCTGCCAATTTTTCATAACCCAATGCCCAAAGAAACTCCTCAAAATCAAAAGGATACATGTAAAACTCGTTCACTTTTCCTACAGGAAAAGAGTATTTTTCACGGTTGATCGCCACGCCGAGCAAAGAGCCGGCAGCCGCAATGTGGTATTCGGGCGTTTGTTCACAAAAATATTTCAACGAAGTCAAAGCCCTTTCGCACGCTTGAATCTCGTCAAAGAAAATGAGGGTTTTATCAGGCGTAATTTCTTGCTTTTTAGTGGATTCGATAAACTGAATGATTTTTCGGGGAGACAACTCTTTTTCAATAAAATCACGCACAGCCCCTTCTATTTCCATGTTGAGATAAACAACATTTTCAAAATGTTCCGCCCCAAACTGTTCCAAAATATAGGTCTTGCCAACTTGACGCGCACCATTCAAAATCAACGGTTTACGCTCATCGCTGTTCTTCCACTCAACCAATAAATCCAAAATTTTCCGTTTCATGTATATGATATAATCTCCGACTGCAAAGATACTAAAACGTTCCAAAAAATCAAAATTTCCTGATTTTTCGGAACATAACGATTGAAAAAGGTTTTTTTTCCGGATCTTTTCATTTTCAAAACTGTTTTACCAATAAATAAGCAATGCCGGTAGCCAACAACCCCAAAATCACGCTGGCGAGAACGTACAGCGCAGCATATCCGGCATATCCTTCCCGAAACAGGACGAGCGTCTCATTGGAAAAGGCGGAAAAGGTGGTGAACCCGCCCAGAATGCCCGTCGCAAGAAACATTTTCCACTCATGCGACATCTGTCCCTTATCGAAAATTCCGATAACAACGCCGATGAAAAAACAACCGATAATGTTGACTATCAACGTAGATAGCGGAAACAGCGAAGTCGTCTTTGCCTGTATCAGCAATGATAACAGATAGCGAAACGCCCCGCCGATAAAACTGCCTGTGCCGATGATGAGAATTAATTTCATTATTTTGATGGCAAAGATACGGCTTTTTCTTAATCCACAAAGGAATGAAATAAAATTATAAACATGAAAGAATTTAAGTTATTAATTTTTTGTTGCACAGAGAGCCACAGAGAAGACACAGAGTGGAACAGAGGGTTTAATCATGTTCATGGTTGTTATGTTTTATATATGAAAAAATCAGCGATTATAAATCAAGTCCAAACCGTGTTTTTGGTATTTTGGGAATTTGGTGTCGCTGCTTATCAATGGCATTTTCTCTGTTATTGCCTGCGAGATAATCAGGCGGTCGTTGGGGTCGTTGTGGTTTTCGACTAATTCGAGGTCGGCGAGGGTGCGCAAGTGCTCTTTGCTGACGTATTTGACATGGAAACCAAATATATTTTCTATTAAATCAAATACATCAAACGAGCGAAAATCTTTTTTGAGAATAATTCTTTCCGTTTGTACCAAATGAACGAACTCTTTTATGCTCTCTGAACTGATATAGATAACATTCTCATAGTTAGTAATGAGTTCTAAAATATCAGCAGAAACATAGTCATCTACAACAAAATCAATGAAAATATTTGTGTCAATTAAATACCTCATAGCCTAATATCTCATCTTGTTGATTGCTCGTCTGTCTTTTATATAACCTATCCCGCCCGGATTTTCTTGTCTCCATATTCCAAACTTCGAGAGCCGTTTGGGTTCTTGTTCCGGAACATGTAGCGTCTGGTTTGTCCGCCGTTTTGCAGTGCCGGATGATTGTGTTTTAACTGCTGCTTCCATATCTTTTTCTGTTTAAAATTTGAAAGTGCAAAGGTAAAACATTTTTCAATACAAGCAGCATTTTTCCAAAAAAATCGTACTTTTGCACCTCGTTTGTAAAAAGAATTTTTAATACGATATACATGAATAGAATACTAAAGAAAGAGTTTTTGTCGGAGAATGTGTTCAGGATGATTGTGGAGTCGCCGCGTATTGCGCAGAGCCGCAAGGCGGGGAACTTCGTGATTGTCCGTTTGGACGAAGGGGGCGAGCGTATCCCGCTGACCGTTGCCGACGCAGATGTTGAAAAAGGAACCATTACGCTGATTGTACAAAAGGTAGGATGCACCTCCGCCAAGATGTCGAAACTGAGCGAAGGCGATTTCATTCAGGACATTGTCGGTCCGTTGGGACAGCCCACGCATATCGAGAACTTCGGGACGGTGCTTTGCGCCGGCGGCGGAGTGGGTATTGCGCCGCTGTACCCCATCGTGCAGGCGTTGAAACGTGCCGGGAACAAGGTCATCACCATCTTAGCCGCCCGATCGGCAGACTTGGTGATCCTCGAAAAAGAGATGCGGGAGTTTTCCGACGAAGTGATCGTGATGACCGACGACGGCTCTTACGGAAAAAAAGGATTGGTAACACAAGGAATGGAAGAAGTCCTGCAACGGGAAAAAGTTGACCAGTCGGTCGTGGTTGGTCCGGCAGTCATGATGAAATTTGCGGCGTTGACGACCCAAAAATACAACGTCCCGACGATGGCAAGTTTGAACACCATCATGGTGGATGGCACCGGCATGTGCGGCGCCTGTCGCTGTTCGGTGGGCGATAAGACACAGTTTGTCTGTGTTGACGGTCCCGAATTTGACGCGCATCAAATCAACTTTGACGAGATGATACAGCGATTAAACGCCTATAAAGAAGTGGAACAGGCGGCATACCAGCAATATCTTCAAAACGAAAACAATTAATACAGCACGAACATGGAAAACACATCAAAAATAAATACAGAACGAAATAAACCTTGGCGCGACGATTTGCGCAAGGCAATGAAAAGCGCCGACCGCACCAAAATAGAGCGCGTGGTGATGCCCGAACAAGACCCCGTTGTCCGTGCCGGCAATCATATCGAAGTAAACCGCGGACTTAGTCCGGAGCAAGCCGTCAACGAAGCCAAACGCTGTCTCGACTGCGTGGATCCGACTTGTATCACAGGTTGTCCGGTCAACATTGACATTCCGAAATTTATCAAACACATCGAAGCCGGTAACTTCCTTGATGCAGCCGTAACGCTGAAAGCAACCAACACCTTGCCGGCAGTTTGCGGGCGCGTTTGTCCTCAGGAAGTTCAATGCGAGGAGCAATGTTTTTACAAACTCAAACTGAAAAAGCCGGCGGTCGCCATCGGAAACTTGGAACGCTTTGCCGCTGACTTTGAACGGGAATCGGGAAATATCTCCGTGCCGACAGTTGCCGCTTCCAAAAAGACCAAAGTAGCCGTTGTCGGCTCCGGACCTGCCGGATTGGCGGTGGCGGGCGACTTGGCAAAATGGGGATACGAGGTAACGGTGTTTGAGGCGCTGCATCAGATAGGAGGCGTTTTGAAGTACGGCATCCCCGAATTTCGTCTGCCCAACCCCATCGTGGATGTTGAGATAGAAAACCTTCGTAAGATGGGCGTCCGTTTTGAATTGAATTATATCGTAGGGAAAACGTCAAGTTTCGACGACCTGCGGGCGGAAGGTTTCAAAGCCTTTTTCATCGGCAGCGGAGCGGGATTGCCCAATTTTATGAACATCCCCGGTGAAAACCTCATCGGAGTCTTCTCGTCCAACGAATACCTGACGCGCGTCAACCTGATGGGCGCAACCCGTGCCGGATGCGACACGCCGGTGTTGAGCGGAAAAAAAGTAGCCGTCATCGGTGGCGGGAATACCGCGATGGACAGCGTGCGCACCGCCAAACGCCTTGGCGCCGAACGCGCTATGATCATCTATCGCCGCTCAATGGACGAGATGCCGGCACGTATAGAAGAGATCCACCACGCGCAGGAAGAGGGCATCGAGTTTATGTGCCTGCACAATCCGACGGAATATATCGGCGATGAACAGGGACGCGTTGTCCGGATGGTGTTGCAAAAGATGGAACTCGGCGAGCCGGACGCTTCCGGTCGTCGCCGTCCGATAGTTATCAAAGGTTCCGAATTTGAAGTTGACGTGGACTCTGTCGTTGTGAGCATCGGCGTATCACCGAACCCGTTGATTGCGCAGGTGCTGCCATCGTTGGAAATCTCCAAATGGGGAACCATCATCGTCAACGAAGAGACCATGCAGACCTCCATTCCCGACCTCTTCGCCGGCGGCGACATCGTGCGCGGCGGCGCTACCGTCATCCTCGCCATGGGCGACGGTCGCAAAGCCGCTGCGGGGATACGGGATTTTTTGTCCAAACAATGATTTTGACAAGATTTTCAAGATTATCTTGATTAGAACCTCTGTGTTCCCTGTGTCTTTGTGTTGAGTATTTTTTCCAGCACAGAGGAATTGTCTGAACCGTGTTTCATTTTTATTTGGAAGAAGCGAATGTTTTACCGGATGAGTATTTGGGTGAATCAATGGAATCAAAAGGTTTTCATTCGGAACAGGTAGTAAAGGATTTTTCCTTGCGAGACAAGGCGTTGTATTTGCATATACGCCGTCACCGATGGCTCAACAAGCGCACAGGCGAGGTAGTAAGTCGAGATTGGCATTTAGTAGCCAAAGGCACGCATTACACCAAGGGTTTTGCGTTTTTTTTAAAAGACTTATTGGATATCTACCCGATATAAATACATGTAAATTCGCATCTTAATTTTTGTTAATAACTTTTATCCAAAATGGTTGGTTTGAATCATAGAATGCGGGAGAGGCATTCTAATACAGCGCCCCAAACTGACTAAACACATAATCTTCCGGATCATCGGAGGCGACGAATGGTATTTCGGGATTGAACAGTTCTTGCAGGATTTCGGTTAGGATGTCGGTTATCAGGCTACGTGTTTCTTCGTTTGCGAGTTCATTTTCTGCGATGCGCAGGGGTAGGAAGCCGTGGTTGAGTCGTCGGAAGGAGATGATGCCGGCTTCCAAGTCTGCTGTTTCGGGGACGTGCCGACTTGCCTGTAGTAGCCACGAATAGATGAGCAACTGTATCGCTTTCGGGGAGTATTTTTCTTCGGCAAAGCGGATGGTGTCGCTGATTCGGATTTCTTTGTTTTCCACGTTTCCGGTTTTGAAGTCAATGATTCTGAATACGTTACCAATCCTGATGACCCTGTCAATAGTACCTTTCAGCATGATTTCTTTAGGTTCGTCTCCGATGGTGATGGTGATGGGCGCTTTTATCTCCGCTTCCTGAAACAGGATGGAGTAGGGGAGGTTGTCGTGGTTGGCGTCTTCGATTTCTTTCCGTTCATACGCTAAAAACGCGCGGATGTAGTCGTCGGCTACGATAAAGGAGAGGAGGTTTTGTCCTTTGGTAATGTCTTCTCCAGTCCGGTGTTTTTCAAAGATTTGTTCCAATGCCGGTTTGTAGTGGTCGGAGATGTCGTCAATATCGTTGACGGTCAACGTTTTTCCGGTCAGATGTTGGTGTGTTTGGTGGATGGTTTCGTGGATGATGGTTCCGAACATGGCGGCGTCAATGGCGTCGGGGAACTCCGGCGGTTCGGGGATGCCGGCAATGCGTTTGAGGTAAAATTCGGCGGGGTTGCAGATATATTCGTTGATGATGGAGGAGGAGAATCCGGCTTGTGCTATTTCGTCGAGGCGTTTCAGGGCAAAGGGCGTTTTGGGAATGATTAGCGGGGTTTCTATGGAGATGGTGATGTTGTTATTCTCTTCTGTTTCAACGATTTCGATGTCGGGGTTATAGGTGGGGAGTTCGTGTATGAGTTGGGAGATGAAACGGCTTTTTTCTTTGGCGCCGACGCCGGAGCCGGGGTCGGTGTTGTAGAAGATCCGGATGTTGTCGGCGCGTTGCAGCAGACGATAGAAGTGGTATGCTTCTACGGCGTGCTGGTCGTGGTGCGTCGGCAAGGAGAAGTGAAGACGGATGTCATACGGGATATAGGTCGAAGTT
>WRLA01000057.1 GCA_009777825.1 Bacteroidales bacterium | reverse complement strand
TTTTTTTTTTTTTTTTTTGGATACAAGGGCTGTTTTTTTTTAGACCCCCCCCCCCCCCCAAAGGGGGGGGGGGGGGGGATTTTTTTGTTTTTAGCCACTAATATTTCTTTTTAGCCACGAATTACACTAATTTACACGAATGATAATTGCACGAATTGCATGCAATCCTGCTAATCCTTTAATCATGCAAATCATGGTTCAGACTTTTTTCTCTGTGAAACTCTGTGAACTCTGTGCCTCTGTGCTGAATATTTTTGCTCAACACAGAGGCTCACAGAGGTTTAATCTTGCTAATTCTGAAAATCTTGTAAAAATCATGGTTCGGACAATTTGCGTTCTTTGCGTAAAGTCTTTGCGTCTTTGCGGTTGAATTTTTGACGCCTAAAACTGATTGCCCATAACCCCAAAAACGTTAGTAATCCATTCACAACCAAGATAGAAAAGCCGAAATCGAACACGTAGGTATTCAGCACGTAACTCACTATCGGCGATAGGATGGCTACGAGTGGTATCAGGCGGTCTCTCACTGCGAATTTCGTGAATAACCCGAAGGCGAATAGTCCTAACAGCGGACCATACGTGTATCCTGCGACGGTGTAGATGGAGTTAATGACGCTTTCGTCGTTGATGAGGTTGAATAATACGATTACAAAAATCAAGGCGATGGAGATGGAGATGTGTACCAATCTGCGTTTTTGTACCAATTTCGGGTCGTTGTTTTTCACGCCTAAGATGTCCACGGTAAACGATGTGGTGAGCGCCGTAAGCGCTGAGTCGGCGCTGGAGTACGCGGCGGAGATGACGCCGAGGATGAACAAAACGCTGACCAGAGTTCCGAGATAGAATGTGCCGGATGCAGGATTGAGATGTGTGGCTAAAACCGGAAACAGTTCATCACCTTTTATGCCGGACAGATTCAGTCCGGATTGTTGTGCGAAGGTTACCAAAAGCACGCCAAGCGAGAGAAATACGAGGTTGATGGGAATAAACAAGGCACCGTAGGTGAACATGTTTTTTTGCGCATCTCTCAATGTTCGGCAACTGAGGTTTTTTTGCATCTGATCCTGATCCAAGCCGGTCATCGTTATCACGGTGAAAACGCCGGCTAAAAATTGTTTCCAGAAATAACGGCTATTCGCCACATCGCCGACATAAACCTTCGATAAGTCGCTATCGGTAACGGTTTTGACCAATCCCGAAAAATCCAGATTCAGTGCGTTTTTCACCTGAAAAATACATAATACGACTGCGCCCAAGAATACCAGCGTTTGAATCATATCCGTCCAGATGACCGTTTTCATGCCGCCTTTTTGCGTGTAGAGAAAAATCAGCAGGATGGTGATGGACACGGTTACAAAAAACGGAATGTTCCACGCATCGAAAAGCGCTTTTTGCAGAACTATCGCCACGATATACAACCGAAACGCCGAGCCTAACATCCGCGAAAGTAGAAAAAAAGATGCGCCCGTCTTGTAAGAGTGCATCCCGAAACGTTTCTCCAAGTAGGCGTATATCGAAGTGAGATGGAGTTTGTAAAAAACCGGCAGCAAAATCAGTGCAACGGCAACGTAGCCCAGCAAAAATCCGAACACCATCTGCATGTACGCAAACCCACTGCTCATCACCATCCCCGGTACCGAGACAAAGGTAACGCCCGAAATAGACGTCCCGACCATCGCTATGGCGATGATATACCACGGCGACCGGCGATTGCCCAAGTAAAACGACTGACTGTCAATGTTTCTCGTCGTAAGATAAGAGATGGCAAACAGCGAGGCGAAGTAAACTCCGATAACGGTTAAGACTAAAACTGGGGACATTTACAGGGTGTCTTTTATATAATAAATTCCTATTTGTTTGAAAATAAGGGAATAAAGGATATTTGCCGTGGACTTCCCTGCTACTAAGGGAACCATTGTAAAATAAGGTTTTAAAATCATGAAATATAATATCAACTTGCATTTCTTTTGCAACATGAAAACCCTTATTTTCCACAGTGCCCTTAGTAACCGAATATGAAACCTTATATCCCTTATTCCCTTATTTTTCCTTATCTCAATCATCTTATTATTCATTTTTCCCATTTTACAACGGAAAATACCACTTTGCAATACTTATCGCGCAAGGATAATTCGTTCTGTCTCAAAGTTTTTCTGTGCCTGCACGGCTTTTCGGTAGCCGTCCCAGTCGGCGATGTCGTACACACGTTTTCCGAAGGTTCCTTTTTCGGAGAATGAGATTTTGTTTTTGCTCACGTCGTATCCTCCGCTGTAGTTGACGGCTGAGTCGGTGAATGAGACGTTTTCGGGTTGATAAACGACCTTCTTGAAAGTGGGCAATTTGACGTTTTCGGTGATTTCTATTTGACGGGAGCAGCGGTCGCGGAAGGGGTATTCACGGGTTTCGGGTTCGGCGCCGACGGTGAAATGGTTTAAGGCGCGTTTGAACGGATGTAGGGCGGTGATGGGGGTAAAGATGATCTCTTTGTCGGTTACGACGGCGTAGTCGGGGATTCTGAATTTGTAGGTGATTTTCACCGGTCCGTTCAGATAGTTGTCGGTGGTGGTGTATGTTTTGGAGATGATGACGGCGCGAGGAGAAGTTTGCAACAGTTCTTTTTCGACGTTTTTGTCCCATTCGCTATGGTGGTGTCTGGTAAAGAGCAGGCTACGCACGGCGGCGTCGGTTTGTCCTTCTGCTGTGATGACGAGTTCGCCTTCTAAGGTTCCGTTTTTGAGGATGGTGGTTTCGGCGTGCATCTTAAAATAGTGGTTTTCGGCGGGTGAGATGGGAGTGAACATCAAGGTTGCGCCTTCGGGAACGCCCATCAGGTAGCCTTGCTGTTGTTCGGCGCTCGACCACAGTTCGCGTACAAACGGCACCCACGTCGGGTCGAGCAGTTCGTACTGTCCGTTGCGGCGTTTCACCACGGTAACGGAGTGGTTGAAATGGTCGGCGGCGATCTCTTTTTCGATGCGTTCGCCAGCCATGGTCATGGCGGCAAAGGATTGGAATCCTGCTGCACGCAGCATGGCGATGAGCAAGCCGGCTTTGTCTTTGCAGACGCCGCAGAGGTCGGTAAAGTTCATTTCGCAGTTGTGCAACGTGTAGCCCTCGCCTGTTCCCATGGAGATTCCCGAATAGCGCATGTTGTCGGCGACCCAGTGGGTGAGTATCGAGATGCTGTCCAACTCGCTTTTGGCGCCGGTCAACAGTTCGGCGACTTTCTTTTTCACTTCGGGCGTCGGGGTGAAACTGCCGTAGTCTTCGTTGACGCCGTAGAACCATAGCGATTTCGATTCCCAGTCGGGGGCAGTTGAGAGTAACAGTTTTGTCCACACGTCGCTTGGCGCCAGCATGGAGGGTTCGCGTTTCTGCGGGGTGATGTCGCGGGCGGTGAAGATATATTGCGTTCTCTCTTCGCTCTGTTCTGTCTTTTCTTCGATGTCGCCGTGATAGATTTTGTATTTTAGATTTTTATTTGTCTGTATATCAACGATATACACTTTTTCTTCTACCGGATAGTTATTCCAGAAATGGACAATATCGTAAAAATGTCCTTTCATGGGCGGGATGTATTGCGAATCATCACCATTCGGTTCATTGTCAAAGAGTAAGGCGTAGGTATATCCTTTTTTATAACTCCACACTTCGATGGCATCGCCAAGTTCCAAACGTCCTATTTCTACCATTTTTTGACTGGCGCCCCAGTAGATCATCCGTGCGGGCGCTGCATAGTCGCACACTTTGTTCTCAACGGTTTCCGTTGTTCCGTCGGCGCGGTGGATTAAGACTTCCCGTATCTCAACGTATGCCGAAAGCGGGTCATAATCAATGATAAAGAGATTGTTTTGCTTGGCGCCTTTTTCGTTCAGCACCTTGACTAACTTGTGCATGTAAACGTGGCTCAGTCCTGTTTCTTCCACATAGACGCTCGTGCTATCGAAGACGACAACTTCATCGGCTTTGGGATATTTTTCGATGGTTACGCTGTCTAATAAGGTTCTGACGTCGGTTTGTCCGAATCCGCAAAATGCTAATATGCAGCAGGTTGCGATAAATAAGATGGTTCGTTTCATGGTGAAATTTCGTATTTATTTTTAAATTAAAATTGCTGCAAAGGTACGTGAAATTTTTGAATTACACAGAACGCTAAACAAAACCATCAATGTCTCTGTGTAACTCTGTGAACTCTGCGCCTCTGTGCTGAATATTTTTTTCAACACAGAGGCACAAATGACACAGAGGTTCACAGAGTTTTTTAAAAAATACGTACCTTTGCCGCATGCTTACTTAATATGGAAGAATATGAAAACTATTTGTAAATGGATAAAAGCCCTGTGCTTCATCGCCTTAGCGTTTGCCGCCACAGGTTGCAATTTCACAAAAAACAGTGAAACAGTTGATAATCAAACGCCGGACATCTCCGACTCGCTCACCCGCGCGATCTCCTACAACGCGCTGGGACAAGATTATCTGAAAAAGGATAGTCTTCAACAAGCCGTTGCCCTCTACGACAGTGCATTACTCCTCCTGTCGGACAATAATTCCGCAACGGCGCAAAGCGAGCGAGCAAAGATATTGCTCAACAAGGGTCTCGTCTTCCAACTCTACGACGATTACGAAACGGCTTACGAACTCTATCTCGAAGCGGAAGTCTTGTTGTCGAACGCTCAGGATTACAACCGTTTAATCAATCTCTACGGCAAAATGGGCAATATCTTCCTGCGCAACAGCAACTTCGAACGCAACAAGCAAATTGTGGAAAAAGGGAAAGAAATCATAGATAAAGTTACAGATCTGGACGCCATGGTGGACTACTACATCCATCAAAGTTCGATATGTTTTTACGACGACGACTATCAAAGCAGTGCCGACTTCCATAAAAAAGCGCTGGAGATACTGAACCAAACACAAAACCTGCATCAACTGCACACCGTATATTATAATATGGGATTGTTCGCGCGGGAGCAGGAGCAGTTTGAAGAGTCCGAGATATACTGCAAAAAAGCGTTATCCTTCGCCGAGGCGTCAGGCAACAAGTCCGACATCTGCGATGCCTTGCTGAACTTAGGGCTTCTGTTTTACTATCAGGAAAAATTTACCGAAGCCGAAAGTTACATGAAGAAAGGATTGCAAATAGCGCAAGAACTCCGGTCGAAACTACTACTCCGGAATGCCTACTCCGACCTCTCTTACGTGGAATACTCACGAAACAACATGCAAAAGGCATTCTCTTACCGCGACTCCAGCGATTATTACGAGGTGGAACTCGTCTCCGCCGAGACGCAAAATAAATTAAACTTCATGGCGGTGAAATACGATTTAGCGCAGAAAGAGGCTAACATCAGAGATTTGGAGAATAAGATGACCATCCAGCAATATCGGGTAAAACTTCGCGATACCTTGCTGATAGCCATTTCGAGCCTTATTGTCGTCATGGGCGCGTTGGTGATGGTATATGTGCGATACACCAAACGCAAACGCCTCCTCTCCGAAACACGCATCAAGCAACTCGAACAGGAGAAACAGTTGATTGCCGCCCAAGCAGTCCTCGACGGCGAAAACGCCGAGCGCAGCCGCTTAGCCAAAGACCTGCACGACGGCTTGGGCGGCATGTTGTCGTTGGTCAAAATCAACTTGCCCGCAGTGAAAAGCGGCGGCATCATCGAAGTCGGCGACGTAGCACGCTTCCAAAAAGCGATCACCTTACTCGACGACTCCATCGGCGAACTGCGCCGCGTCGCGCACCACATCATGCCCGAATCGCTGATGCGCCACGGACTGAAAGCCTCCCTCGCCGACTTCTGCCACGCCCCCCCCTCCGTCGAATTCCACTACTTCGGCGACGACCAACGCTTGGACAATAAAGTCGAAATCCTCATCTATCGCGCCGCCCACGAACTCATCAACAACGCCCTCAAACACGCCGAAGCCACCCAAATCAACGTCCAACTGATACAGGAAACTGACCGCGTCTCCCTCACCATACACGACAACGGCAAAGGCTTCGACCCCGAAACCACCTCCGACGGCATGGGTCTCGAAAACATCCGCAACCGCGTCAAAACCTGCAACGGAAAAATGACACTCTACTCCGCACCCGGACAGGGGACGGAGGTGAATGTGGAGGTGTGATTTAAGAAAAAAAAATCACAATACCCCCCTAAAGGGGGTGGTACGGAAAGAAAAAACACCTTATTTTTGCAGCAATTTTAATGGAGTAAAATAAATGTAGAAATTTAAAGTATTAGTTATATGATTCTATCCGTCAAACCCAACCCGCCGGAGGCGAGAAGTGGCGGCGTCATCGAAGCCGACGACATAACACGTTTCCAAAGAGCGCTCTCCATGCTTGCTGACTCGCTCAGCGAATTGCGTAACGTAGCGCGCCATATCATGCCCGAAACGCTGACGCGCTACGGAGTGAAAACGGCGCTGTCCGACCTCTGCCACGCCCTCCCATCCGTCGAATTTCACCATTCCGGCGACGACCGACGCTTGGACAGCAAACTCGAAATCCTGCTCTATCGCGCCGCCCACGAACTCATCAACAATGCCCTCAAACACGCCGAAGCCACGCACATCAACGTCCGGCTACTACAAACATCCGACCACATCTCACTCACCATCCACGACAACGGAAAAGGCTTCGCCCCCGCAACAACCATCAAAGGCACAGGACTCGAAAAAATCCGCAACAACGCAGCCGCCCACAACGGTAAATTGCTGATACACTCGACGATAGGGAAAGGGACGGAAATTGAGTTGAAAATTGAAAATTAACATGATAATAATAGATAAAACGAAACCTCTGTGCAACTCCGTGAACTCTGTGTCTCTGTGCTGAATCAAATTATTTTCAACACAGAGACACAGAGACCACAAAGTTTCACAGAGAATAAAAATACGGAGGAAATTATGACACAGACAACAACTCTCAACTCTCAACTCATCAAGGTTATGATCGTTGACGACCACAAGATTTTAGCAAACGGTTTGCGCAAACTCATCGAAGAAGCCGGAGACATCACGGTTTCCCACATCGCCCACAGCGCCAAAGAGTGTCGCTATGAGTTGCAGTTCGGGCTGCCCGACGTGCTGCTGCTCGACATCAGCCTGCCCGACGGCAACGGCATTGACCTCTGCAAAGAGTTCAAAACGCGTTACCCGCAACTGAAAATTTTGGCGCTGACCACCTACAACGAATACACCGTAATTCATCAAATGTTGGACAACGGCGCACTGGGCTATGTCCTCAAAAACGCCATGACAGAAGAGGTCATCGAGGGCATCCGCACCGTCGCCGCAGGCGAAAAGTTCCTGTGCCACGAGGTGGACATGCTGATGAAAAAACGGGTTAACACCAACATCTGGCTCACCCCTCGCGAACGCGACCTGCTAAGACTCATCGTGGAAGGCTATACCAACACCGAAATCGCCGAAAAAATCGCCCTCAGCCCCGAAACCATCAAAGGCTACCGTAAAAACCTGCTACTCAAACTTGATGTCAAAAACACCGCCATGTTAGTGAAAAAGGCAATGGACGAGAAATGGGTGTGAGATAAAATAATTTTCGTACCTTCGCGAAAAATAATCAATTTACACGGAATGAGATGAAAAAAGACAATTTTATATACGGCATACATCCTGTTTTGGAGGCGTTGCATGCGAATAAGGAGATAGAGAAAGTTATTGTTTCCGGTTCGTTGCGGGGGCAGTCTGTGGGTGAACTGCGCACCCTTTGCGAGAAGGGGCAAGTTCCGTTGCAATATGTTCCCAATGAATGGTTTAACAAGATTCCGAAAGTGAATCATCAAGGCATTATCGCCTATATCTCTGCTGTGGAATATCATCCGCTTGAACAGATTTTGCCGATGATTTACGACAGAGGCGAAGATCCTTTTCTATTGATTTTAGACCGTATCACCGATGTACGCAACTTCGGCTCTATCGCCCGCACGGCGGAGTGTGCCGGCGTTCACGCCATCATCGTCCCTTCACGCGGACATGCGCTTATCAACAGCGACGCCGTGAAAACGTCGGCAGGAGCGTTGAACACCATCCCTGTTTGCCGGGAAGAAAATTTGAAAGAGACGATAACTTTCCTGAAAAACAGCGGTTTGCGCATCGTCGCCGCCACAGAAAAGGCAGAGAAAAGTTATACCGACGTTGACATGTCGGGACCGGTAGCCCTGATCATGGGTTCGGAAGAAGACGGCGTCTCGTCAGCATACCTGAAAATGTGCGACGCAACGGTTCGGATTCCGCTTCACGGCGAAATAACCTCGCTCAATGTCTCGGTTGCGACGGGAATTGTGTTGTTTGAAATATGCAAGGAGCGGCGAATATAAATTTATAGAAACGAAAGCATGCTCATAATCAATATATTACAGAACAAAAATATTTTTTTCAAAAAAAATATCACCAAGACTTGTTCGTATCAAAAAAAGTCGTACCTTTGCACCCTGTTTTTTGAAAGGCTTTGTCCCATGGTGTAATGGTAGCACTACAGATTTTGGTTCTGTCTGTCTAGGTTCGAATCCTGGTGGGACAACATTAAGGAAGAAGAAATAATGAATACTTTAAGTTACAAGACGAGAAGCATCAACAAAGAATCCGCCGAGAGAGAGTGGGTCGTCATAGATGCAGCCGATGCCATCGTAGGACGTTTGGCGACACAGGCAGCGTTCATGCTGCGCGGCAAACACAAACCAACCTACACGCCCCATTCCGAATGTGGCGACCATGTGATCATTGTCAATGCCGAAAAAGTCAAATTTACCGGCAACAAAATGGAAGAAAAAGAATACATCCGCCATACCGGATACCCGGGCGGACAACGTTTCATCACAGCCGGCAAAGTGCTGAAAAAGAAACCATTGTTCATCGTAGAACACGCCATCAAAGGGATGTTGCCGAAAAACAGATTGGGACGCGCATTGTTCCGCAATCTGCACGTTTACGAAGGCAACGAACACCCGCATCAGGCACAACAACCCAAAGAAATTAATATTAATACAACTAAATAATGGAAGTAATTAATGCTCTTGGCAGAAGAAAAACTGCGATTGCACGCATTTACGTAACAGAAGGGAATGGCAACATTACCATCAACGGCAGAGATTACAAAGACTATTTTTCCTTAGCGACCTTGCACTACGTTGTAAATCAACCGCTTGCAGTTACCGAATCCGAAGGAAAATACGATATTAAAGTAAATTTAGACGGCGGCGGCATCACCGGACAGGCAGAAGCGCTCCGCTTAGCCATTTCACGTGCATTGTGCAAGATAGACGGCGAGTACCGTCCCGCTTTGAAAGCAAAAGGATTCCTGCGTCGCGACCCGCGCATGGTAGAACGGAAAAAACCCGGACAACCCAAAGCACGTAAGAGATTCCAATTCAGTAAACGTTAGCATATTATACATATATATATGTTTAGTATCTAAATTATCGGGATGCTTTCGACAACACGGCGACGCCTACCCGATAATTGTGTTCATAGTAAGAAAGTAAACATAAAAAAAAGAAAATGACAAAAGTAACATTCGACGAACTTCTTGACGCAGGCGTCCACTTCGGACACCTCACAAGAAAATGGAACCCCGCCATGGCGCCCTACATCTTCATGGAGCGCAACGGCATCCACATCATTGATTTGCACAAAACCGTCGCCAAATTAGACGAAGCGACGGCTGCCCTCAAGCAAATTGCCAAATCAGGAAAAAGAATCCTCTTCGTAGCAACAAAAAAGCAAGCGAAAGACATCGTGGCAGAAGAGGTAAAAAGAACCGGAATGCCCTACGTAACAGAACGTTGGGCAGGAGGCATGTTGACCAATTTTATCACCATCCGGAAAGCCGTCAAAAAGATGGCGACCATTGATAAAATGATAGAAGACCCATCGTGGGCAAACTTCTCCAAACGGGAACGCCTCCAAATCACCCGCGAACGCGCTAAGTTGGAAAAGACGCTCGGCTCCATCGCCGACATGCGCTACCTCCCAACGGCAGTCTTCATTGTGGACATCTGCAAAGAACACATCGCCGTTCAGGAAGCACGCAAATTGGGCATCCCCACTTTCGCCATCACCGACACCAACACCAATCCCAACCTGATTGACTTCCCGATTCCGGGCAACGACGACGCCTCAAAAGCCATCGAATTAGTCGTCAAAGCCGCCTGCGACGCCATCATCGAAGGATTGGAAGAACGCAAATTCGAACGCGACAAAAATCCCGAAGAACAAGCCGCCGAAGACAACGAAGACGAATTTGAAGAAAAAACCGCCCGGACAGCCGAAGAAGAAGAAGAAGAAGGAAGTAAAAAAGGACGCCGTCCGCGTAAAAGCATCACAAGAACCCCCGTAAATAAACATTAAAATTAATTAACCCTTAAAATAATATAGAAAATGGCAAATATAACATCACAAGATGTCAACAAACTGAGACAAGTTACCGGCTCCGGCATAATGGACTGCAAAAACGCATTGGTTGAAGCCGAAGGCGACTTCGAAAAAGCAATAGACATCCTACGTAAAAAAGGACAAAAGATAGCAGCGAAACGCTCCGACCGCGACGCCAACCAAGGCGTTGTTATCGCAAAAACCACCGCCGACAACTCTTTCGGCGTCGTTGTTCTGCTGAGCAGCGAAACAGACTTCGTAGCGAAAAACGAAGAATTTGTAGCCTCCGCAACAAAAATCGCCGACCTCGCATTAGCGAACAAACCGTACGATCTGGAAAAACTGCTGGCGCTTCCGATGGAAGACGGTCGCAGCGTGAGCGAAAACGTTACCGACATGATCGGCAAAATCGGCGAAAAAATCGAAGTGGCAGCCTACGAATTTATCGAAGCGCCCGTCGTAGCCGCCTATATCCACCTCGGAAACAAATTAGGCACATTGGTAGGACTCAACAAATCCCTGCCCAACGCCCCCGAATGCGCTAAAGACCTCGCCATGCAAGTCGCAGCCATGAACCCCATCGCCATCAACAAAGAGACTGTTGACCCCGCCCTGATAAGCAGAGAGATGGAAATCGCCGTTGACCAAATAAAAGAAGACCCCAAATTTGCAACCAAACCGACAGAGATGTTAGAAAAAATTGCACAAGGGAAAATCGAAAAGTTCATCAAAGAAAATACCCTGCTCAACCAAGAATTTATCAAAGACGGAAGCATGACCGTTGCCGAATACCTGCAAAAGTTCGACAAGGAACTCACCGCCATTGACTTCAAACGCGTGAAGATCGGGGCGTAAATTTGTTAATCCCACAAAAAAAAGCCGCAATTTGCGGCTTTTTTTTGTGGGATTAGTAGCGCATACCTAACTGCATGCCTTGTGGCGGATGTACGTTTCTTCTACCAATATTCCGCCCCTAACGCATGGTGATTGTCCCCCGTGGTTGCCCCGTAAAGACGCGATTAATCGCGTCTCTACAATGACACATAACAATGACATCGCAAATCGCACATCCCTACGGATAGGGTGTACAAAATTTGAAGAAAATAAAATGAGATATCCAACGCATATTTCATTGTAATTATTTTATTTATAACGATTTATAAAGGAACAAATTTTTCAAAAGTTTCATTTTTTTTTAGTTCAGTAACTTGGAACTTGTAAACATAATGATGTTTCCATTTATAAAGAGCCTGATGGAGCGATAACAAAAGAAGAATATGGCGTGATAATGGACGAAAGTATGATGATAGGAAGTCAGAATCTATTGATGACTTTGGGTGTTAACGCTAAGCATAACGGTAAACCGTTGACTCTTGGTGATGTAGAAGTTCTTGGGATGAATGTCCGTTCAAACTGGAACGGTAACGCAATCACTGCTGAACTTGAAGATATTTCGAAGAAAGCTGCTCTCAATCTTTCTTATGCAATTACTGACAATGCCAGCACTATGAACAAAGATGTAGCAGGTTTTAATTTTCTGAATATCAGAGATATAAGACATACGTTAGGTGTGATTATGAAACGTATCTACGATAAAGACGAAGAGTGCAATTCCTATACGAAAGAAATAGCTCTGGTTAAATTCAAATCTTATATGAACTACTACAATCTTACAGAACAAGAGAGAAAAATTGATTGAAAATCAAATCAGTATGAGAACTAAAAAACTTAAAACCGCATGATGATTTCTTCACATTTTGTACACCCTACCCTGCGGGCAATTGCAAAAATATGGTTAAGAAAAAAAGAGGGAAAGCAGGTAAATTTTAATGCGTTTGCCTGAAGCAATTCTATCCATCTCATTTTTTTTTCGTACATTTGCAGTCGTTAAAAAAATAGAGAATCATTTTAATATTAAAAAGTTTTAACTATGCTCAAATCATTATTAAGAAAGTCGTTGGTTATCATGCTGGTAGCCGTAACGACAGGCGCCTTTGCGCAGGATCTATTGTTGACGGTCGGAAAGACCGGCGACGTGAAAAACGAAACGACATTAGCGTTTCAGAATGACCATCAGACCTCCATCCGTTTCGAAGTGAACGCGGCGGAACTGATTGCCGTAAACACCGACAACGGAAAAGCGTTCATCGCCACGTCGGACAATGCCCCGTTGATGTTACAGGAAAGATGTCCCGAGATGTTTTTCCTCACCATGGCGTTCATCATTCCCGATACGGGAAGTTCGGAATTGGAAATCGCTTACGGAGCGTATCAGGAGTTCGACAACATCGAAATCGCGCCGTCGAAAGGAAATCTGTCGCGTAGTGTTGACCCCGCCACCGTGCCTTACGTCAAGGGCGAGGTTTACCAAAGAGACGATTTCTATCCCGGAACGCTCGCAAGCCTGCGAGAGCCTTTCATCATGCGAGACGTAAGAGGACAGTCGGTGGATGTCTATCCCGTTCAGTACAACCCCGTTACCAAAGTTTTGAGGCTCTACTCAGAGATCACCGTTACAATAACCAACACCCCGAAAGCCGGTATCAACGAGTTCACCAACCAAAAAAGAAACAGAACCATTGAACCTGCGTTCAGCGACATCTACAGCCGACTCTTCATCAACAACTCCGTGATGCAGAGCAGAGGTTACCCCACCGAAGAAGAGGGCGAATTGCTGATTATCTGCCATCCCACCTTTATGGATGACATGAAACCCTACATTGACTGGAAACGCACTATGGGTCGGAAAACAATCATGGTTTCTACAGCAACATCCGGAACCACTGCCACCGCCATTAAAACTTACATCGCAAACTACTACAACGATCCCAACAACAGCCTCGCTTTCGTGCTTTTTGTAGGTGATGCGCCGCAAATACCGGCATATCCCGTATCAGGAGCTAACTCCGACGTTGAATATGGAAAAATTACCGGAAGCGACGACTATCTGGAAGTACTTATCGGAAGGATGTCTTGCGAAACAAATGCCCACGTGCAAACGCAGGTACAACGTACCATTACTTATGAGCGCGACCTTACCACAGACGACAGTTGGGTAAGCGTAGGTATTGGAGTAGCAGCCAATGAAGGCACCGGCTACGGACATGACGGCGGCGAGAATGATTATGTACACATGAATAATATTAGAACCAGAATGATGACCTACGGCTATGACCCTGTTTGGCAAGAATATGACGGAGGTTGTCCGGGGATACCCAATACAACCGCTGCCCAAATTAATCAACGGATGGATGCCGGCGCCAGTGTTTTGAATTATTGCAATCATGGATCTTCAACAGAGTGGTCTGTGGCAGGTTACTCCACTACACATGTGAACCAGTTACAAAATGTAAATAAACTCCCTTTCCTCTTTTTAGTGGCTTGTTTAAATGGGCAATTTCTCTATTCTCAACCCTGTCTTTCCGAAGTGTTCATGCGTCATACATACAACGGTCAACCGGCAGGCTCCATTGCAGTGTTTGGAGCAAGCATTAGCATCAGTTGGCAACCGCCCATGACCGCACAAGACGAGTTTGTGAATATCTACATGGATCTCCCCTCGCCATACGGAACAATACAACCCGGCACCAAAAGAACCATCGCAGGCGCGATGCTCAACGCTTCCCAAAAAATGCTTATGGTTCACAACAGTACTACCGACTACAACTCATGGTTAGTTTTCGGCGACCCCACCTTAAACTTCCGTACCAAGACGCCGCAAGAGATGACGATTTCGCACCTTCCCGTTATTCTTCTCGGGATGAACTCTCTGACGGTGAACTGCGACGCCGAAGGCGCCGTTGCCGCCGTTACATACATTGACAACGACGACGAAGTTATCATCTTAAGCACAGCCACTGTTACCGGCGGCATTGCCGAAGTAACCTTTGCCGGGCCGATAACAACGCCAATGGACTTAACCCTCACCGTTACCGGTTTCAACAAAGTAGCCTATCAAGCGCCCATACAGACAATCCCCGCCAGCGGTCCATACGTCGTACACGACGGATATGCCGTTACCGGCGGCAGCGAACTGACCTACATCTCCACCAACAAAGAGATTGAAGTTACCCTGAAAAACGTTGGCTCCGCCCCGACCACCGGAACGCTCAACATAACCATCGCCAGCGACGACCCGCAACTGACCATCGTCAACGGAACCGCGCAGCACACCGCCGCCATCGCTCCCGACGGAACCGCCACCGTGAAGTTCAACGTTACCGTCGCCAACGACATCGCCGACGGAAAAACCTTCCCGCTCGACTTCACCGTAAAACCAGTCGGCGACCCATGGGTATGCAAATTGCCGCTGAAGGCTTACGCACCCAACTTGAAATTGGATAACGTGCTGATTGACGGCGTCGAAGGTGGCAGTTTAGTAGCAGGGTCGTTAGCCGTCATCACCACCGTTGTGAAAAATGACGGCGGCGCTGATACTTATAAACTGACAGCAACGTTAGAGATGGACAGCCCCTATCTCACCCTCGTCTGCGACGACGCCAAAAGCCGCGCACCGCAAAACCTGTCCGCCGGCGAAAATATGAACTTCGACTTCTACGTCATCTGCGACCCCGCCATGCCCTACGGCTATACTGCCGATTTCAACCTCATGCTCGCTGCACAATATGGCATTGAGAAAACGATTCCGTTTGATGCTTCTTGCACGAAATCGGATAGTTTCTGTATCCCAACTATAAGTTATGGCTGCAGTTTAGGCAACAAATTCACATCTGTTCAACTGCTTAGAGGTACTGAGCCTTTGATTAACCAAGTCCCTGACTGCGGCACTCCTAATGGTTACTCAGACCACACAACTAACATCAAAGTTCCTGTAAATGCCGGAGAAACGCTTACGCTTAAGGTAGCGGTAGGTTCATACGCTCAACTAGTGAAAGCGTGGGTTGATGCAAACGGAGATAATGAGTTTGGAGTGTCCGAGTTATTATGTAGTGGCTCTTGTAGTGCAAATTCGGAACAAACGTTCTCGATTACAATACCCGGCGACTTCGTTCCCGGAGAGCAACGTTTCAGACTCCGTTGCACATATAGTTCCGCACCTGAGGACGCATGTAGCAACGCTACTCATGGACAAACACTTGATTATACTTTTATCTTCCCCGAACTCTATGCACGCGTACAAAATGTAGAAGCAGTATTGAACGAAGCAGCAAAGACAATTGACGCTACCTGGTCAGCACCCACCGACGGCACACCCACCGGCTATAACGTCTATCGCAACAACGAACTCCTCAACGCCACACCGCTCACAACCTTGAACTTTACCGAAGAAAACATCACACCGGGCATCTATGCCTATAACGTAACCGCCGTATATGTCGGCAATAAAGAGTCGTTTGCCGAGATGTCGAATGTGATTTGCAACATTTTGTCGGAATTGGCATGTGAACCGCCCGTCAACCTCGAAGTAACCGTGCAAGGAACTACTGCCGTCATCACCTGGGATGCGCCGGAAGATATCGAAGGCGAACTGTTAGGATATGACGTCTATTGCAATGACGATTTCCTCGCTAATGTAGCGCCGGATGTCCTCGAATACCAAGACAAAAACCTCGACGAAGGCACATACGTTTACCAAGTAAACGCTATCTACGAACATTGCGAATCAGATCTGACCGAAGGCGTTTCCATCACCATCGAAATAGGCGTGTGCGAACCGCCATTCGACCTCGTAGGCGTCGCCGAAGGAAAAACAGCCATCCTCACCTGGGGCATGCCCGAAGCTGTTGAAGGAGCCGAACCGCTTGGCTTTAACATCTACCGCGATGGAAACAAAATCGAAGAGAATTTCACCAGCATGGAATACC